>NZ_JBQQBZ010000060.1:0-25417 GCF_052245655.1 Streptomyces sp. 4N509B | reverse complement strand
CCCCCCCCCCCACCCCCCCCCCCTCGCCGGGCTTCCGACAACCGGGCGGGCTACGCGTTCCTCGCCCCGTGGCTGCTGGGATTCATCGCGCTCACCGCCGGTCCCATGGTGGCCTCGGCCTATCTGGCCTTCACCGACTACCACCCGCTCCGTGGCGGCGAGTGGATCGGCATGGACAACTTCGAGCGGCTCATGGACGACCCGCTCTTCCTCGACTCCGTCGAGGTCACCGTCGAGTACGCGGTCATCGGCACGCCCATCAAGCTCGCCGCCGCGCTGGGCGTGGCCATGCTGCTGAACAACCGGCGGCGCGGCCAGTCCGCGTACCGCTCGCTCTTCTACGCCCCGTCGCTGATCGGCGCCAGCGTCTCCATCGCGATCGTCTGGCGCGCGATGTTCAACGACGACGGCATCGTCGACGAGGTCGGGCAGTTCTTCGGCATGCCGGCGGGTGGCTGGATCGGCGATCCCGACCTGACGCTGCCGATGATGATCCTGCTGACGACCTGGCAGTTCGGCGCTCCGATGGTCATCTTCCTGGCCGGGCTGAAGCAGATCCCGAACGAGCTGTACGAGGCCGCACAGGTGGACGGCGCGGGCGCGTTCCGCAGGTTCACGCGGATCACGCTGCCGATGCTCTCGCCGGTGCTCTTCTTCAACCTGGTGCTGGAGACCATCCACTCCTTCCAGGTCTTCGCCTCGGCCTACATCATCGCGCAGGGCGGCCACGGGCCCGCCAACTCGCTGCTCTTCTACACCCTCTACCTCTACGAGAGCGGCTTCGGTCCGCGCGGTCAGCTCGGCTACGCCTCCGCGATGGCGTGGCTGCTGGTGATCGCGGTCGGCGTCATCACGCTGATCTTCTTCAGGACCTCGCGGTACTGGGTGTACTACGCCGGGGAGGGACGATGACGACGACCACGACCGCCACAGCCACCGCGCCGGGCGCCCCACCGCCGCCCTCCCTCGCGGCCGCGAAGGCGAGGGGCCGGCGTCGGAAGTCGGGGAAGACGCTGCTGTTCCACGCGGCGTCGATCGGCCTGCTGGTGGTGGTGCTCTACCCGGGCGCGTGGATGCTGCTGTCGGCCTTCCGCCCGAGCAACCAGATCCTCGGCGAGACCGGGCTGATACCGGACAACACCACGCTGGACAACTTCCGCACGGCCTTCGAGGGCATCGGCGGGGTGTCGTTCTGGACGTTCTTCATGAACTCCGTCTATCTCGGTGTCGGATCGGTGATCGGCGTCTGCCTGTCCTGTTCCGTGGCGGCGTACGCGTTCGCGCGGATCAACTTCGTCGGGAAGAACGTCTATTTCGCCCTGATGATCGCGACGCTGCTGCTGCCGTACCACGTGGTGATCATTCCGCAGTTCATCATGTTCAACGAGCTGGGCTGGGTGGACACCTACTATCCGCTGCTGGTCGGGAAGTTCCTGGCGGCCGACGCGTTCTTCGTCTTCCTGATGGTGCAGTTCATGCGGACCGTGCCGCGGGAGCTGGACGAGTCGGCGCGGATCGACGGCGCGGGGCACGCGCGGATCTACTGGTCGATCATGCTTCCGCTGATGCGGCCGGTGCTGGCGACGGCGTCGATCTTCGCGTTCATCTGGAGCTGGAACGACTTCCTGGCGCCGTTGATCTATCTGCGCAGCCCGGAGAACTACACGCTGCCCCTCATGCTGCGGCAGTACGTGGACCAGACGTCCGTCTCGGACTACGGCGGGCAGATGGCGGCGGCGATGCTCGCGATGGTGCCGGTGCTGTTGTTCTTCGCCCTCTTCCAGCGCTATATCGTCGAGGGCGTGGCCACGACGGGGCTGAAGTAGCCCACACCGCCGATCCAGGAGAGACGGAGTGCGATGAGCGGGACGAGCGAGCCGGGCGCCAGGCGCTGGACGGCGGGTCTCAGCCTCTTCGGTGAGGTCGTGATCACCGGCGCGTTCGTTCTCCTGCTCGCGCTGCCGGTCGTCACCGCGCTTCCCGCGCTGGCGGCCGGCACCTCCCACCTGCGGCGGCACGTCACCGGGGAGAGCGTGCGGGTGAGGGACGCGTTCGGGGACTTCGCGGTGGCGTGGCGGGAGCTGTGGCGGCTGGCGCTCGGCCTGACCGGCGTGGCGCTGCTGCTGCTGTGGAACCTCTCGCTCGGCCAGGCGGACGTCCTGCCCGGCGCGGGCGGGGTGGTGGCCGTCTCCACACTGCTGCTGGTGGCGTGGGCGGTGCTGCTGCTGCGGCTGGCCGTGGCCTGGCGGCCGGCGGGCGAGACGGCGGACGCGACGGACCTGCCGGACGCCGGGGACACGGCGGACGCGGCGGACGCGGTGCGCGGGGGAAGCCCGTGGCGTCCGGAGCTGCTGCGGGAGGCCGCCGACCGGCTGTGGCGTGACCCGGCGGGCTCGCTGCTGCTCGTGGTCGCCTGCGGCATGTGCGTCGTGTTCGTGTGGATGCTGCTGCCGCTGCTGCTGCTCTGTGGCGGACTGCTCTGCCTGGCGACGCTCGGGGTCTCGCTCCGGCAGGCCAGGGCGGCCTGACGCCGCGCTCCCCCGCCGGGAGCCCCCGCCCCCCGCCCCCGCGTCTCTCTCCCCCCGTCAGCCGCCTCGGCCGCCGCCGTGGCGCATCACGATGCGCTGGAGCTCGCGCGCGGCCCGCGTCGGCGAGACGTCGCTGCGGTGGGCGACCGAGATCGTGCGGTGCAGCCCCGGCGGGGTGAACGGGGTGGTGCGCAGGCCGGAGCGGGCGGCGACCATGCTCGGAACCACCGCCAGCCCCAGCCCGGCGCGCACGAAGCCGAGGACCGCGTCCATCTCACCGCCCTCCACGCTGAAGGACGGCTCGAAGCCGGCGCGGTGGCAGGCGGCCACCGTGAGCTCCCGCAGGTCGTAGCCGTGGCGGAACATCACCAACGGGCGTTCGCGCAGGTCGTCGATGCGGATGCGGGATCGGTCGGGGACCGGCGGGGGGACGTTCGGCGAGGAGATCACGACCAGTTCCTCGCGGAGCAGCTCGCTGGTGGTGAGCGCCGGACCCTGGTCCGGCACCGGGGTGATGATCAGCGCGAGGTCGAGTTCGCCCGCCGCGAGGATCCGCACGAGGTCCTGCGAGCCGTCCTCGTGGACGAAGAGGTCCACCCCGGGGTAGCTGTCGCGGAAGGTCCGCAGCACGTCGGGCACGATGCTGGCGCAGAGGCTGGGGGTGGCGCCGAGCCTGACCCGGCCGCGCCGCAGCTGCGCCACCTCCTGGACCTCGCGCCGGGCGGTCTCGGCGTCGGCGAGGATGCGGCGCGCCAGGGGCAGCAGGGCCTGGCCGGCGTCGGTCAACGAGATGTGCCCGCGCGCCCGGTGGAAGAGCTCCGCGCCGAGCTCCCGCTCCAGCGCGCGTATCTGCTGCGAGAGGGAGGGCTGGGCGACGTGTTCGCGCTCCGCGGCCCGCGTGAAGTGACGGGTCTCGGCCACGGCGGCGAAGTACCGGAGCTGCTGGAGCTGCATGGGGGCAAGAATAAGCCACCATAGGATCTGGCTATCGAAATCAGCGATTCTATGTCTTGGACGGATGCGCCCAGCTCTCCCTACCGTCTGGTGCCATGGCTGTGGCGAACGACCAGCGCGCGAACCCGCGACGCACGACCCGCGGCGCGAGCTCACGCGCCACCGTCGTGCCCGTCCGGATGTGGCGCTCCACCATCGGCAAGAAGACGGCGATGGCCGTCAGCGGCGCGTTCATGCTGCTGTACCTCGTGGCGCACATGCTGGGGAACCTCAAGGTGTTCTTCGGCCCCGAGGACATGAACGACTACGCGCACTGGCTGCGCACCATCGGCGAGCCGGTCCTGCACCACGAGTGGTTCCTGTGGATCATGCGGCCGCTGCTGGTGGCCGCCGTCGTCGTGCACGGCGTGGCCGCGTACCAGCTCAGCCGCCGTGACATCGCCGCCCGCCCCGTGAAGTACGTGCACCCCCCGCGCGTGAGTTACGCCACACGCACCATGCGGTGGGGTGGCGTGATCGTTGCGCTCTTCGTGGTGTGGCACATCCTCGACCTGACCACCGGCACCGTGAACCCGGACTTCCGCTCCGGTGACCCGTACCACAACATCGTCGAGACGTTCAGCACCTGGTACGGCAACGTGATCTACATCGTCGCGGTGCTCGCCGTGGGCCTGCACATCCGGCACGGCTTCCACAGCGCGGCCCTCACCCTCGGGGCGGGCGGACGCTCCCGCGACCGGGCGCTGCGCGTCGCGGCGAACGGGTTGGCGCTGGTGCTGACGGTCGGCTTCCTCTCGGTACCCATCGGCGTGATGACGGGATTGGTGGACTGACATGACCTCCTACGCTGACTACACCCTCGGCGCCCCGGTCGCCGACACCCAGGCTCCCGAGGGCCCGATCTCCGAGCGCTGGGACCGCCGCCGCTTCGAGGCGAAGCTGGTCAACCCGGCCAACCGCCGCAAGCACACCGTGATCGTGGTGGGCACGGGCCTCGCGGGCGGCGCGGCCGGCGCCACGCTCGCCGAGCAGGGATACCGCGTCGTGCAGTTCTGCTACCAGGACTCGCCGCGCCGCGCCCACTCCATCGCCGCGCAGGGCGGCATCAACGCCGCGAAGAACTACCGCAACGACGGCGACTCCATCCACCGCCTGTTCTACGACACGGTCAAGGGCGGCGACTTCCGCGCCCGCGAGTCCAACGTCTACCGCCTGGCCCAGGTCTCGGTGGAGATCATCGACCAGTGCGTGGCCCAGGGCGTGCCGTTCGCCCGCGAGTACGGCGGCCTGCTGGACACCCGCTCCTTCGGCGGCGTCCAGGTCTCCCGCACCTTCTACGCCCGCGGCCAGACGGGGCAGCAGCTGCTGCTCGGCGCCTACCAGGCGCTCTCCCGCCAGATCGCGGCGGGCAACGTGGAGATGCACCCGCGCACCGAGATGCTCGACCTGATCGTGGTCGACGGCCGCGCCCGCGGCATCGTGGCCCGCGACCTGATCACCGGCCGCGTCGACACGCACTTCGCCGACGCCGTGGTGCTGGCCACCGGCGGCTACGGCAACGTCTTCTACCTCTCCACCAACGCGAAGAACTCCAACGCCTCCGCGATCTGGCGCGCCCACCGACGCGGCGCCTACCTCGCCAACCCCTGCTTCACGCAGATCCACCCCACCTGCATCCCGCGCTCCGGCGAGCACCAGTCGAAGCTGACGCTGATGAGCGAGTCGCTCCGCAACGACGGCCGCATCTGGGTGCCGAAGAAGGCCGGCGACACCCGGCGGCCGTCCGAGATCCCCGAGGCGGAGCGGGACTACTACCTGGAGCGGATGTACCCGTCCTTCGGCAACCTGGTCCCGCGCGACATCGCCTCGCGCGCCGCGAAGAGCGTGTGCGACGAGGGCCGCGGGGTGGGCCCCGGCGGGCAGGGCGTCTACCTCGACTTCGCCGACGCCATCACCCGCATGGGACGCGAGAAGGTGGCCGAGAAGTACGGCAACCTCTTCGACATGTACGAGCGGATCACGGCGGAGAACCCGTACGAGGTCCCGATGCGGATCTATCCGGCGATCCACTACACGATGGGCGGCCTGTGGGTCGACTACGACCTCCAGACCACCATCCCCGGCCTGTTCGCCATCGGCGAGGCCAACTTCTCCGACCACGGCGCGAACCGGCTCGGCGCCTCGGCCCTCATGCAGGGCCTGGCCGACGGGTACTTCGTGCTGCCGCCCATGCTGGCCGACTACCTCGCCCGCAACCCGCACCAGCCCGAGGTCACCCCCGACCACCCGGCCGTCACCGAGGCGGTGACCGAGGTGACCGACCGGCTCCGGCGCCTGCTGTCCAACGACGGCGACCGGACGCCCGACTCCTTCCACCGGGAGCTCGGCGAGCTGCTGTGGGACCACTGCGGCATGGCCCGCAACGAGGCCGGCCTGCGCAAGGCGCTGGAGCGCATCCCGGAGCTGCGCGAGGAGTTCTGGCGGCGGATCAGGGTGCCCGGCAGCGGCGAGGAGCTCAACCAGTCGCTGGAGAAGGCCAACCGGATCTCGGACTTCATGGAGCTGGCCGAGCTGATGTGCCTGGACGCCCTCCACCGCGCCGAGTCCTGCGGCGGGCACTTCCGCGAGGAGAGCCAGAGCGAGGACGGCGAGGCGGCCCGGCGCGACGAGGAGTTCACCTACGCGGCGGCGTGGGAGTTCACCGGCACCGGCACGGCGCCCGTCCTCCACCGCGAGGACCTGACCTTCGAGTACGTCCACCCCACCCAGCGGAGCTACGCGTGAACCTCACCCTGCGCATCTGGCGCCAGTCCGGGCCCGACGCCGAGGGCGCCATGAACCTCTACGAGGTCGCCGACGTCTCCCCCGACATGTCGTTCCTCGAACTGCTCGACACCCTCAACGAGCAGCTGATCCTCAGGGGCGAGGAGCCCGTGGCCTTCGACCACGACTGCCGGGAGGGCATCTGCGGCGCCTGCGGCATGGTCATCAACGGCGCGGCCCACGGCCCGGAGCAGACCACCACCTGTCAGCTCCACCTGCGGGAGTTCAAGGACGGCGACGTGATCGACGTGGAGCCGTGGCGTGCCGCGGCCTTCCCCGTCGTGAAGGACCTGGTGGTCGACAGGTCGGCCTTCGACCGGATCATCGGCTCGGGTGGCTACGTCACCGCGCCGACCGGCTCCGCGCCGGAGGCGCACGCGACGCCGGTGCCGAAGCCGGCCGCGGACACCGCGTTCGAGCACGCCGAGTGCATCGGCTGCGGCGCCTGCGTGGCGGCCTGCCCCAACGGCTCCGCGATGCTGTTCACCTCCGCGAAGGTCGTGCACCTGAACTCGCTGCCGCAGGGCGGCCCCGAGCGTGAGAGCCGGGTGCTGGACATGGTGGACCAGATGGACGCCGAGGGCTTCGGCGGCTGCACCAACACCGGCGTCTGCGCGACGGTCTGCCCCAAGGGCATCCCGTTGACGGCGATCACGACGATGAACCGCGAGTACCTGCGGGCGGCCCGCAAGGCCTGACGCTCCTGGCAGGACGCCCTCGAGGACCCCACCGCGACACGTCGGCGCGGTGGGGTCCTCGGCGTTCCCCGACGCCCCTCGCACCCACGTCACTGTGTGCGTCCGTACATGGCTCACCCACGCATATGTCCCCATGCCCGGGGAAATTCCTCCCCGGAACCCTTGTTGGTATACCAGTATCCATGCATACTCAACGCATGCCCGAAGAAGCGGGGATCACCCCCCAGCGCGTCGTCAACCTCACCGATCGCGTGTTCGAGGCACTGGAGGACGCCATCATCCGGTGCACGCTCACGCCGGGCGAGGTCGTGACCGACCGGACCCTGAGCGCCCGTCTCGGGGTGAGCCGCACCCCGGTGCGGGAGGCGCTCCAGCGCCTGGCCGCCTCGGGGCTCGTGGTTCCCCGGGAGGGGGCGACGGGGTGGCGGATCGCCGGCTTCGACGAGCACGACCTGAGCGAGCTCTTCGAGCTGCGCCGGGCACTGGAGCCGCTGGGCCTGCGCCGGCTGCTGGGCGACGGCTCGTCAGACCCGCGGGCCGCCCAGGTCCTGGGCCGGTTCTTCGACGACTTCGACGACCCCGTCGGCGTCGAGGACTACCCCCGTTACTTCCAGCGCGACAACGAGTTCCACAAGAAGATCGTCGCCTGCACCGACAACAGCAGGATCATCGGCCTCTACGGCATCGTGGAGCGCCAGATCGACCGCGGCCGTCACTTCCTCTCCACGGGCTACCAGGGCCGGATCGAGGAGAACCTGGCGGAGCACAAGGACATCACCCGGGCGATCGCCGACGGCGACGCGGAACGGGCGGTCGAGGCGTTGCTCCACCACCTGCGGCGTGGTGAGCAACTGATGGCCGAGCACATCAAGGCGGAGCGCGTGGCCGGGCGCCTGTAGAGCCGGAGGAGGGCGTGACCCCCGGGCGGGACGGCGTGTGCCGACCCGCCGGGTCGGTCCGGCATGCCCGCCGGCGCACCAGGTGCGCGGCCGGACGGCTCCGTCCGTTCAAGGAGACAGCATGGGTACAACAGCGTCGCGGCCCGTCGGGGCCACGGCTCGCGAGCGTTCCGCGTTGCGGCCGTTCGACTACGAGATCTCCACCAGGATCGTGGGCGGTCCCGGCGTGATCGGCCGGTTGCCGGAGGAGTTCGAGCGGTACGGGGTGCGGCGTCCGCTCATCGTCACGGACCCGGGCATCGTCGCGGCCGGAATCCTCGACGCGGTCACGGACCGGCTGCCGGGCGGCGCCGCGTCGGTGGAGGTGTTCGACGGCATCGCCTCCGACCCCACGACCGGATCGGTGGAGGAGGCCGCGCGCCGCATCAGGGACGGCGGCCACGACGTGGTGATCGGGCTCGGCGGCGGCAGCCCGCTGGACGCGGCGAAGGCCGCCGCCGCCACGGCCGGCCGCCACGGGCCGCCCGGTGCTCGACCTGGTCGGTCCCGAGCGGGTGGACGCGGACCCCGTCACGGTGTTCGCGGTCCCGACCACCGCCGGGACGGGCAGCGAGGTGACGCGGTTCTGTGTGCTCAGCGACACGGACTCGGGCCGCAAGGTCAGCATCTCCTCCATGCGGGTGCTCCCCCGGCTGGCCCTGCTCGACCCGGAGCTCACCACGGGCCTGCCGGCACACCTGACCGCGGCCACCGGCTTCGACGCCCTGGCGCACGCCGTCGAGTCCTACGGCAGCGTGTGGAACAACCCCGTCTCCGAGGGGCACGCGCGCAACGCGGTCGCGCTGATCGGCCGCCACCTGCGCACCGCCGTGGAGCGGCCGGAGAACCTGGAGGCCCGCATGGGGATGCTGGCGGCCAGCTGCATCGCGGAGCTGGCGGCCAACTCCACCCGGCTGGGACTGGCGCACGCCCTGGCCGTCCCGCTGGGCGCGGCGCACCACATTCCGCACGGGGTGGCCGTGGCGCTGATGCTGCCCGGGATGTGCGCCTTCAACGAGGAGGCCGAACCCGAGCGGTACCGCGAGCTCGCGGGCCTGCTGACGCCAGGGGCCTCCCGCATGTCCGAGGCGGTCGACGCGCTGCGCTCCGACGTCGGCCTCACCACGCGGCTGCGGGACTGGCACGTGGCGGAGACGGACTTCGCCCCGGTGGTCGAGGTCGCGCTGGCCAGCGACAACACGCGGGCCAACCCACGGGTCGCCGACGCCGGGGACCTGACGGGGCTGCTGAGGGCCGCCGCATGAGCGACGGTGTGCGGCTGCCCGAGCGGGAGCTGCGCTCCTTCGCGGCGGACATCCTCACGTCAGCGGGACTGACCGGCCCCGCCGTCGACCTGGTCGCGGAGAGCCTGGTGGACGCGGACGTGCACGGCGTGGCCTCCCACGGACTGATCCGGCTGCCGATCTACGTGGAGCGGCTGCGCCGGGGCATGGTCGACCCCCGGGCCGAGCCCACCGTGGAGGTCTCCGGGGCCAGGGCCTCGGTGGACGGGAGAAACGCGATGGGCGCCCTGGTGGCGACCACGGCCGTGGACGCGGCGTGCGCGCTGGCCGACGAGTTCGGCGTCGCCACCAGCTCGGCGCGGCGCAGCAACCACTGCGGCACCATGGCGTTCTACGCCCGCAGGGCCGCCAGCCGCGGCTACCTCGCGGTGGCGATGTCCAACGCGCCGGTCACCATGGCCTACCACGGCGGACGCACCCGCGCGGTCGGCACCAACCCGCTGGCGGTGGCCCTGCCACGACCCGACGGGCCGCCCGTGGTGCTCGACATCGCCTCCAGCGCGGTGGCCCGCGGCAAGATCATCGTGGCGGACAGCAAGGGCGAGGAGATCCCTCCCGGCTGGGGCATCGACCCCGCCGGGCGCCCCACCACCGTGGCGGCGCAGGCCCTGGAGGGCGCGATGCTGCCCTTCGCCGGCCCCAAGGGCTCCGGCCTCGCGCTGATGATCGACCTGCTGTGCGGCGTGTTCGCGGGCGCGGCCTCGGGGCCCGAGCTGGGCGACATGTACCTGAACTGGGACCGACCGCAGAACGTCGGCCACTGCTTCCTCGTCGCCCGCTTCGACGGCGCGCTGCGCCGTGAGGGCGGGCGACTGGAGGACTTCCTCGCCTGGGTGGGTCGGCTTCCCCCCGCCGAGGGCTTCGACGCCGTCCTGCTGCCCGGCGAACCCGAACAGCGGGCCGCCCGAGCGGCCCGTCGCGACGGCGTGCCGCTGGCCGGCCCCACCTGGGCCGAGCTCGGCGACCTCGCCGCCGAGCTCGGCGTGAGGGTGCCCCTCGTCCCCGCGTGAGGCACCGCACCCGCGCTGACCACCCTCACCCACTCCTCATCCGACCACCGCACCGCTTTCGAGGGAACGATGAAGTTCACTGCCAAACGCACGGCGCTGGGGGCGTTCGCCCTGGTGACAGCGCTGCTCACCGCCTCGTGTTCGTCGGGCGGGACCGCGTCTGACGGCACCGCCGTCCTGACCCTGGGTCACGCCTGGTCCCCCAGCGACGCCAACGCGCAGGCGGTGCAGCGGTTCGCCGACGAGGTCGAGAGGAGGAGCGGGGGCGAGCTACGCGTCGAGATCTACACCAGCGGGCAGCTGGGGGACGACGCCGAGGTCCTCGAAGGGCTCGGCCTGGACACGGTCGACATGTGGGTCGGCGGGTCCGGCGTGTACAGCCAGATGACGCCGGCCGGCCAGTTCCTCGTGCTGCCCTACCTCTTCGACAGCGTCGACGACGCCATGGGGCGCTACGCGGGAGACCTGGGCGACGCCGTGAAGCGGGAGATCGCCGACGACACCCGCACCCGGGTGCTGTCGTTCTGGCCCCGTGGCGCGCGGCACCTGACGCTCGACGAGCGCGCCACCAGCCTGGAGGACATCGCCGGACTGCGGATCCGCGTGCCGGAGAACCCGATGGTGCTGCGCACCTGGGACGCCTTCGGCGCGAGCCCCACGCCGATGGCCTTCGGCGACGTGCTCACCGCCCTGGAACAAGGAGCCCTGGAGGGCCAGGAGAACCCCCTGGCCACGATCGACTCGGCCGGCCTCGCGGTGGCGCAGTCCTCCCTGATCCTGACCGGTCACGTGATCGAGCCGACCGCGGTCTCGATCGGCGACTCCGCCTGGGAGGACCTGACGAAGGAGCAGCGGGACGTCCTGACCGCCGCGGCGGACGGTCCGACCCGGGACGCGCTCCTGGAGCAGGTGCGTGCCGACGAGAGCCGCCTCGTCGAGGAGTTGGAGGACGCGGGCATGACCGTGGTCAGGCCCGATCTTGAGGAGTTCCGGCGGCGCGCCGCCGGGCTGGCCGAGGAGGCCGGCCCCGAGGTGGCCGCACTGTACGAGAGGGCGATGCGCTCATGACCACGCGACAGGACCGGACCGCCGGCGGAGCGGACGCGGCCACGGCGCCGGAGGCGACGACCGCGACGGCGACCGCGGCGACGACGGGGTCCGCCACCGCCGGGACGGCGGAGGACGACACGCTGCTCACCGGTTGGGTGAACCGGGCGCTCGGCGGTTTCTGCGCGGCGGCGCTGGCGGCGATCGCGGCCGTACTGCTGGCCCAGGTCGTCATGCGGTACGGCGTCAAGGACCCCCTGATCTGGGTCGACGAGGTCACCCGCCTGCTCATGGTGTGGCTGACCTTCGTCGGCGCCGCGCTGGCCTTCCGCACCAGGTCGCACATCGGCATCACCTCGCTGGTGGACGGCCTGCTCGCGCGCGGACCGCGTCCGCTGCGCAGGGCGGTGCCGGTCTTCTGTGACCTCGTCGTGCTGGCCGGCTCGCTGGCACTGCTGGTGGGTGGTCTGGTGGTGCTCGCGCGCACGTCCGGCCACACCACCCCCGCACTGCAACTGCCCCTCGCCGTGCTGTTCGTTCCCGCGCCGCTGTGCGGGGCCCTCGTCCTTAGCAGTGCCGCGGCCGACTGGCTGCCCCGGCTGCGCTCCGTCTCGAAGGGTGGCGCGTCATGATCGACGGCATACTCCTCCTGGTCACGCTGTTCGCCCTGGTCCTGCTCGGGGTTCCGGTCGCCTACGCGTTCCTGGGCGCGGGCCTGCTGTTCGTCGTGCTCACCCTCGACGTCCCGGCGGCACCGCTGGTGGCGCAGGCCACGACGGGCGGCGCCGACTCGGTGCCGCTGACCGCGATTCCGCTGTTCCTGCTGGCCGGGGCCCTGATGAACGCCGGGGGCATCACCCGGCGGCTCGTGGACTTCGCGTCGGTGCTGTTCGGCCGGATGCCCGGTGGTCTCGGCGTGGTGAACGTGGGCACCAACGTGTTCTTCTCCGGGATCTCCGGTTCGGCCGCCGCCGAGGCGTCGGCCATCGGCAAGGCGATGATCCCCGGCATGGCCAGCCGGGGCTACCCTCGCCCGTTCAGCGCCGCCCTCACCTCGACGGCCTCGATCATCGGTCCTATCATCCCGCCCTCCATCCCGCTGATCATCTACGCGATCGCGGCGAACCAGGAGATGAAGGCGCTGCTGGTGGCGGGCCTGCTGCCCGGCCTGCTGTTCGCGCTGGTGCTCGCGGTGCTGGTGGTGACGCTCTCGGCCCGCCGTGGGTACCCGCGCCAGGAGCGGGTGTCGCTGCGCACGGCCCTTCTCGCGACCAGGGACTCGCTGTCGGCGCTGATGATGCCGGCGATCATCGTGTGCGGCGTGGTCTTCGGCTGGTTCACCGCGACCGAGTCGGCGGCGGTGGCCGTGCTGTACGCGCTGGTGCTCTCCACGGTGTTCCACAGGGAGCTCTCCTGGCGGCGGCTGCCCCACATCTTCATGGACGCGGCGAGAAGCTCGGCGGTCATCCTGTTCATCATCGCGACGGCGGCGGTGCTGGGGCAGGTCTTCGTCCGCACCGGCTTCCCCGCCGCCCTCGCCGACGCCCTGGACGGGCTCAGCCCCGTGATGTTCCTCCTGGTGGTGAACCTGATCCTGCTCCTGTTCGGCACGTTCATGGAGGGCAACGCGGCGATCATCATCTTCACGCCGCTCCTGCTGCCGACAGCCCTGGCGCTCGACATCGACCCGGTTCACTTCGGGATCGTCATCGTCTTCAACCTGATGATCGGCCTGGTGACGCCGCCGGTCGGGATGTCCCTGTTCATCACCTCCGACATCGCGAAGGTCCCGGTGCTGACCGTCGCACGCGCCAACCTTCCCTTCCTGGCCGCCGCCCTGGTGACGCTGGTGGTGCTCACCTACTGGCCCGCGCTCAGCCTGGCGCTCGTCTGACCCGTCGCCCGCCCCTCTCTCTCGGCGATTTTTCATAACAAAGCGTCACATCACATCTCAGTAACCCATGTGCCTCATCGCGCAGGAAAGAGCGAGTCATGACGGAATGCCTTCTCTACCCTCGGCCGCCGGCCGTACCCCAGGAGCGGATCGCGGCGCTGGCCGCCTTCCCCACGGCGGCGATCTCGGACGGCCTCGGCCGGGTGGGCGGCGCTCCCGGCCTGCGCCCCATGACCGGGCGCGTGGCCATGGCGGGGCCCGCGTTCACCGTCCACACCCGGCCCGGTGACAACCTCGCCGTTCACCAGGCGCTCGACCTCGCGCGCCCCGGCGACGTCCTGGTCATCGCCGGCGGCGGCGACCGGGAGCGTGCCCTGGTCGGCGGGCTGGCCTGTGCCTGGGCCGTTCACCGCCGGCTCGCCGGCATCGTGCTGGACGGCGCCGTCCGCGACCTGGACGAGCTGTCGACCCTGGAGATCCCCGTCTTCGCCCTCGACGTCTCCCACCAGGGCCCCTACAAGGACGGCCCGGGCGTCATCGGCGGCCCGGTGGCCATCCGCGGCACGAGCGTGGACACCGGAGACGTGGCGGTGGCCGACCAGGACGGCGTGGCCTTCGTCCCCCGGGAGCGGGTGACGGAGGCGCTCGACGGGGCGGCGCGGATCGCCGAGAACGAGGCCCGCTCCATGGCCGCGATCCGCGACGGCGCCTGGCGGCGGCCGTTCGTCGAGGCCGTGACCGTACGACACGTCACCCGAGAGGAAGGCTGAGGACCGTGACCGTTCACGAGGCGCTGGCCCTGGTCCCGCACGCGAAGGGGTCGCCCGGGCTGTTCATCGGCGGCGAGGCGGTGCCCGCCGCGCGCTACGCGGACGTCGTCGACCCCGCGACGGGCGAAACCCTGGCCCCCCAGGCCATGGCCGACACCGCCGACGCCGACCGGGCCGTGCGCGCCGCGCGCGGGGCGGCACCCGGCTGGGCCGCCACGCCCGCGCGACGTCGGGCGGCGGTGCTGTCCCGCTGGGCCGCCCTGCTGGCCGAGCACCGTGAGTCCCTGGCCCGGCTGGCGACCGCCGAGATGGGCAAGCCGCTGGCCGAGTCGCGGGGCGAGGTCGACCGGGCCGTGGCGGAGATCGAGCACGCGGCCGGAGAGGCACCCCGGCTGACCGGCCAGACCATTCCCGGAGACCACCCCGGCGCCCTGGTGGTCACCGAGCGGGTCCCCCTGGGCGTGGTGGTGGCCATCACGCCGTGGAACTTCCCCGTGGTCTCGCCGGTGCGGAAGATCGCCCCCGCGCTCGCCGCCGGCGACGCCGTGGTCGTCAAGCCGGCCCAGGAGAGCCCGCTGACGGCGCTGGCCCTCGCCGCGCTGCTCGGCGAGGCCGGCTGCCCCGGCGGCGTGGTCAACGTGGTCACCGGCAGCGGGTCCGTCGCGGGCGCCGCGCTCGTCGCCCACCCCGGGGTGGACGGCGTCAGCTTCACCGGCTCCACCAGCGTCGGCCGCAGCATCGCGGAACGGGCGGGCCGGGACCTGAAGCCGGTGCAGCTGGAGCTCGGCGGCAAGAACGCGGCCTACGTGCACAGCGCTCCTGACCTGGGACGCGTCGCGGACGAGATCGTCTCGGCGGCCATGCAGTGCTCCGGTCAGCGGTGCACCGCCCTCAGCCGCGTGCTGGTGGAGGAGGACCTGGCCGACCGCCTGGTCGCCGCGTTGGTGGCCAGGACCGACGCGCTGGTGGTGGGGCCCGGCACCGACCCGGCCACCCGTGTCGGGCCGCTGGCCAGCGAGCGGCAGCGGGAGACCGTCACCGCCTACCTGCGGCGCGGCAGAGAGGAGGGGGCGCGCCAGGTCAGCGCGGACCGGGAGGTGCCCGCCACCGGCCCCTACGTGGCACCCGTGATCCTGGACCACGTGCGGCCGGAGATGACGGTCGCCCGGGAGGAGATCTTCGGGCCCGTGCTGTCCGTGCTGCGGGTGCGCGGAGTCGAGGAGGCCGTCACGGTCGCCAACGACAGCGCCTACGGCCTGGCCGCATCCGTGTTCAGCACCGACATCGACGTCGCGTTGCGCTTCCTGCGCGCGGTGGAGACCGGCATGGTGCACGTCAACCACGGCACGGCCAGCGAGCCACACGTGCCGTTCGGCGGGCTGGGCGGCAGCGGCCTGGGCGCGTACTCCAACGGCGACACGGCCCGCGAGTTCTACACCCGGACGAAGGTCGGCTACCTGCGACCGGCGGCGACCCGGTGAGCCGGGGCCGGATCGTCGTCACCGCCGAACTGCCGGGGACGGTCCTCGACTCCCTCGCCGAGGTGGGCGAGCTGTGGGTGCCCGCCGAGCCGGCGCCGCTGGCCGCCGCCGAGCTGCTGGCCGCGGTCCCGGGGGCCCGCGCCATCGTCTCCACCCTCAACGACCGGATCGGCGACGAGGTCGCCGACGCGGCCGGCAGCGGGCTGGCGATCGTCGCCAACGTCGCCGTGGGCCACGACAACCTCGACGTCGAGGCGTTGCGCTCCCGGGGCGTGGCGGTGACCAACGCTCCGGGAGTGCTCACCGAGGCCACCGCCGACCTCGCCTTCGGCCTGCTGCTGTCCGTGACCCGCCGGCTCGGCGAGGGGGAACGGCTGCTGCGCGCCCGCCGCCCGTGGTCCTTCGACCTGGGCTTCATGCTCGGCACCGGGCTGACGGGCAAGCGGCTCGGCGTCGTGGGGCTGGGTCGCATCGGCCAGGCGATGGCCCGCCGCGCCCTGGCCTTCGGCATGGAGGTGGTGTACTCGGGCCGGCGGCGAGCTCCCCTCGCGGTGGAACGGGAGCTGCGCGCCACGCACCTGCCGTTCCGTCAGGTGCTGCGCACCGCCGACGTGGTGACGCTGCACTGCCCGCTGACCGCCCAGACCCACCACCTGATCGACGCGGCGGCCCTGGCGGACATGAAACGCTCGGCCTTCCTGATCAACACCACCAGGGGGCCCGTCGTCGACGAGGCGGCGCTGGCCGACGCCCTGACCGAGGGCCGCCTGGCCGGCGCCGGCCTGGACGTCTTCGAGCACGAGCCGGCGGTGGAGCCGCGGCTGCTCGGCCTGGACAACGTCGCGCTCTCCCCCCACCTGGGCTCGGCCACGGTGGAGACCCGCACGGCGATGGCCCGGTTGGCCGCCGACAACGTGCGGGCCGTGCTGGACGGGCGCCCGCCGCTGACCCCGGTGTCCTGAACGCGGTGTCCTGAACGGGTGTCCTCAACGCGGCGGCCGGCGGCGGGCCTTCCGGAACGCTCGCCGCCGGCGGCCACCGGGGAGGCCCCCGTCCGTGGCCCGCCCCCCGGCCCGCGTGATTGACATGCTCATGGCTTCTTCTCTCCAACGTCCGGAGAGGAGCCCTCCACTTGACCCGTGCACACCCGTTGACGCCGCACCCCGGAGCCCTTAACGTCCATGCTCCGGCCTTTCGGGAATCTTCCGGAAACTTTCGGGACAGCCGATCAGAGTGAGAGACCGCCCATGAGACCTGCCCGCCTTGTCACCTTCACCCTCGCCACCACCGCCCTGGCCCTGCCGCTCTCCGCGGCACCGGCCACGGCCGAGCCGCGCTCGGACGAGCGGGGCGCGCCCCACTCCAACTCCGTCTTCGACCGCCTGCGGTGGGCGGCTCCCCAGGGCTTCCACGTGGGCACCGCCGTCGCGGGCGGCGGCCACCACCTCGAACAGGACTACCCCGACCCCTTCACCCACGACCGGCAGTACCGCAGGATCCTCGGGCAGCAGTTCAGCTCGGTCTCCCCCGAGAACCAGATGAAGTGGGAGTTCATCCACCCCGAGCAGGACCGGTACGACTTCGAGGCGGCCGACGCCATCGTCGAGTTCGCCGACCGGCACCGCCAGGTGGTGCGCGGGCACACCCTGCTGTGGCACAGCCAGAACCCCGCCTGGCTGGAGCAGGGCGACTTCACGGCCGAGGAGCTGCGCGCGATCCTGCGCGAGCACATCACCACCGTCGTCGGCCGCTACGCCGGCCAGATCCAGCAGTGGGACGTGGCCAACGAGATCTTCGACGACCAGGGCAACCTGCGCACCCAGGACAACATCTGGATCCGCGAGCTCGGCCCCGGCATCGTCGCCGACGCCTTCCGCTGGGCGCACGAGGCCGACCCCGAGGCGCTGCTGTTCTTCAACGACTACGGCGTGGAGAGCGACAACGCCAAGAGCGACGCCTACTACGCCCTCATCCAGGAGCTGCAGGCCGAGGGGGTGCCGGTGCACGGGTTCTCCGTGCAGGGTCACCTGAGCACCCGCTACGGCTTCCCCGGCGACCTCGAGCAGAACCTGCGCCGCTTCGCCGCGCTCGGCCTGGAGACCGCCGTCACCGAACTCGACGTGCGCATGGACCTGCCCGAGAGCGGCGAGCCGACCCCGGAACAGCTGCGGCAGCAGGCCGACTACTACGAGCAGGCGCTGTCGGCCTGTCTGGCCGTGGAGGACTGCAACTCGTTCACGATCTGGGGCTTCACCGACAAGTACTCCTGGGTCCCGGTCTTCTTCGAGGGCGAGGGGTCGGCCACGGTCATGACCGAGGACTTCGAGCGCAAGCCGGCCTTCCACACCCTCGTGGACGGCCTGTGGGAGGCACGGCTGGACTGCTGGTGGGACTCCTGGCGGTGAGCCCGTCACCGTCCCCGGCGCGCCGCGCGACGCGGGGCGCGGGGGACACGCGGGATCTGAGGGACACGCGGGGCGTCTGAGGGCGCCCCGCCCAGGACCGGGCTGGGGCCGCCACCCCGTACCGTCTCCACGGCGGCTCCAGCCCGCACGCGTACCCCGGCCGGCGCGCGGCCGGGGCGGCGGCTCACGCCCCGACCACCAGGCGGCCGCCGCGCCACACCCGGTGCACCAGCGGCACGCCCGGCCGGTACGCCAGGTGGACCGGGCTCGGCGCGTCGAGCAGCACGAGGTCGCCGCGGGCACCGGGGGTCAGGTGGCCCACGTCCTCGCGGCGCAGCGCCCGCGCGCCGCCGAGCGTCGCGGCCGTGACCGCCTCCAGCGGCGTCATGCCCATCTCACGGACGGCCAGGGCGACGCAGAACGGCAGCGAACTGGTGAAGCTGGAGCCCGGGTTGCAGTCGCTGGCCAGGGCGACGGTCACGCCCGCGTCGAGGAGGCGCCGGGCGTCGGGGTACGGGGAACGGGTGGAGAACTCCACGCCCGGCAGCAGCGTCGCGACCGTCTCGCCCGAGGCGAGGGCGTCGACGTCGGCGTCGGTCAGGTGGGTGCAGTGGTCGGCGGAGGCGGCGCCGAGCTCGACGGCCAGCCGGACGCCGGGGCCCGGCCCCAGCTGGTTCGCGTGGATCCGCGGCAGCAGGCCGTGGGCGGCCCCGGCGGTCAGGACGGCGCGGGCCTGGTCGCCGTCGAACGCGCCCTCCTCGCAGAAGACGTCGATCCAGCGGGCGTGGGGCGCGCAGGCCCGCAGCATGGGGCCGGTGACCAACGCGACGTACCCGGCCGCGTCGTCGGCGTACTCGGGTGCGGGGATGTGGGCGCCGAGGTAGGTCACCTCCTCCACGGGCCCCTCCCGGCGGGCCTCGTCGGCGACGCGCAGGGCGCGGGCCTCGTCGGCGATGGTCAGGCCGTACCCGGACTTGGTCTCCAGGGTGGTGGTGCCCTGCCGCAGGGCCTCGGCGGCGTGGCGGGCGAGCGTGGCGGCCAGCTCGGCGTCGGTGGCGGCGCGGGTGGCAGCCACGGTGGTGCGGATGCCGCCGGCCCGATACGGCCGACCGGTCATGCGGGCGGCGAACTCCGCCGCGCGGTCCCCGGCGAAGAGCAGGTGGCTGTGGGAGTCGACGAAGCCGGGGATGGCGGCGCGTCCGCCGGCGTCGACCCGCAGGTCGGCGGCCGGCGCGGCGCCGCTCGGCCCGACCCAGGCGACGCGTCCGCCGTCGAGGACGACCGCCGCGTGCGTGAGCGGGGGCCGGCCCGGGTCGCGCGGGTCGTTGGTCAGCAGCGTGCCGATGCCGGTGACGACGGTGCTCGGCGCGTCCCGGGGCGCGTCCGGGGAGGTCACCGGCATGCGAGGTCCTCCAACACGTCGGAGAGGGCGGCGACGCCCGCGAGGCAGTCGTCCTCGGTGGCGGTCTCCGCGGGGGCGTGGGAGACGCCCGTGGGGTTGCGGACGAAGAGCATGGCGGTCGGGACGGCCTGGGAGAGGATGCCCGCGTCGTGCCCCGCGCCCGTGGGCAGGAGGGGCGCGTCGGGCAGGACGGCGGCGATCCGGTCGCGCAGGCGGTGGTCGAACGCGACGGGCGGGCTGAAGGACTCGCGGCTGGTGGTGACGGTGACGCCGTCGCGTGCGCCGCGCTCGGTGGCCGCCTGTTCGACGGCGGCGACCAGCTCGGCCAGGGTCGCGTCGTCGGCGGCGCGGGCGTCGAGCCAGCCGCGGACCAGCGACGGGACGGCGTTGACGCCGTTCGGCTCGGCCTCGACCCGGCCGAAGGTGGCGAGCGCGCCGGCCTGCCGGGCCTTCTTGCGGGCGGCCAGGACGGTGGTGGCGTAGGTCAGCATCGGGTCCCGGCGGTCGGTCAGGCGGGTGGTGCCGGCGTGGTTGGCCTCGCCGCGGAAGTCGAAGCGCCAGCGGCCGTGGGGCCAGATCGCGCTGGCCACGCCCACCGGGTGCGGGGTGTCCGCGAGGTGGCGGCCCTGCTCGACGTGGAGTTCGACGAACGCGGCGACGCGGGCCAGCCGGGCCTCGTCGGGGCCGAGGCCCGCCGGGTCGAGTCCGGCGGCGGCCAGGGCGTCCGCGAGGCTCATGCCGTCGGCGTCGCGCAGGGCGCGGGCGCGCTCGGGATCGAGCTGGCCGGTGGCCAGGCGGGAGCCGAGACAGGCGACGCCGAAGCGGGCGCCCTCCTCGTCGAGGAAGTTGACGACCGCCAGCGGCCGGGTGGGGGTGACGCCCCGGGCGCGCAGCTCGTCGAGCGCGGCGAAGGCGGACACGACGCCGAGGGGGCCGTCGAACGCGCCGCCGTCCGGCACCGAGTCGAGGTGGGAGCCCGTGACGACCGCGCCCTCCGTGACGACCTCGCCCCGCGTGCCGCCGCCTCCGCCCCCTTTCCCGCCCTCGCCCCCGGCGGGGGCGGCGAGCCAGGCCCACTGGTTGCCGTTGCGGTCCACCTCGTAGGCGAGGCCCCGGGCCAGCGCCTCCTCGCGGAACCAGGCGCGGCAGTCGGCGTCGGCCGGGGTCAGCGCGAAGCGGCGGTACCCGCCGGTGCGCGCGTCGCGGCCCAGCGGCAGCAGCCGCGCCCACAGCGAACGGAAGGCGTCGGCCGCGGCCTCCGACGTCACGGAGCCTCCCGCATGGGGACGCTGACGCCGTGTGCGGCGGCGACCTCCTCGGCGCGCTCGTACCCGGCGTCGACGTGTCGGATGACGCCCATGCCCGGGTCGTTCGTCAGCACGCGGCGGATCTTCTCCCCCGCCAGCGCGGTGCCGTCGGCGACGGTGACCTGGCCGGCGTGGAGCGAGCGGCCGATGCCGACGCCGCCGCCGTGGTGGATCGACACCCAGGAGGCGCCCGAGGCCACGTTGACCATGGCGTTCAGCAACGGCCAGTCAGCGATGGCGTCCGAGCCGTCGCGCATGGCCTCGGTCTCGCGGTACGGGGAGGCGACGGAGCCGCAGTCGAGGTGGTCGCGGCCGATGACGATCGGGGCGGCCAGCTCGCCGCGGGCGACCATGTCGTTGAACCGCTCCCCCGCCCGGTCCCGCTCGCCGTACCCGAGCCAGCAGATGCGGGCCGGCAGGCCCTGGAAGGCGACGCGCTCGCCGGCCAGGGAGATCCACCGCGTCAGGGGCTCGTTGTCGGGGAAGAGGTCGAGGATGGCGCGGTCGGTGGCGGCGATGTCGGCCGGGTCCCCGGAGAGGGCCGCCCAGCGGAAGGGACCCTTGCCCTCGCAGAACAGCGGCCTGATGTACGCGGGGACGAAGCCGGGGTAGGCGAACGCCCGCTCGTACCCGGCCAGCTGTGCCTCGCCGCGCAGGGAGTTGCCGTAGTCGAAGACCTCGGCGCCCGCGTCCTGGAAGCCGACCATGGCCTCGACGTGCCGGGCCATCGACTCCCGCGCCCTGCGCGTGAACTCGACGGGCTCGGCGGCGGCGTAGGCGGCCATGTCCTCGTGGTCGACGCCGAGCGGGAGGTAGGCCAGCGGGTCGTGCGCGGAGGTCTGGTCGGTGACGATGTCCACGGGCGCGCCGCGCGCGAGCAGCGCGGGCACGGCCTCGGCCGCGTTGCCGAGGACCCCGACGGACAGCGGCCGGCGGTCGCGGGCGGCCTTCGTGGCCTGCCGCAGGGCGTCGTCGAGGCTGTCGGCGCGGGTGTCGAGGTAGCGGTGGGCCAGGCGGCGCTCGATGGCGCGGGGGTCGGCCTCGACGCAGAGCGCGACGCCGCCGTTCATCGTCACGGCCAGCGGCTGGGCGCCGCCCATGCCGCCGAGGCCGGCGGTGAGGGTGATCGTGCCGGCGAGGGAGCCGCCGAACCGCTTGGCGGCGACGGCGGCGAACGTCTCGTAGGTGCCCTGGAGGATGCCCTGGGTGCCGATGTAGATCCACGAGCCCGCGGTCATCTGGCCGTACATCGTGAGGCCCAGCTGCTCCAGGCGGCGGAACTCCTCCCAGGTGGCCCAGTCGCCGACGAGGTTGGCGTTGGCGATCAGGACGCGGGGGGCCCAGGGGTGGGTGGTCATGACGCCGACCGGACGGCCTGACTGGACCAGCAGCGTCTCGTCGTCCCCGAGCCGTGTCAGGGCGCGGACCATGGCGTCGAACGAGCCCCAGTCGCGGGCGGCTCTCCCGGTGCCGCCGTAGACCACGAGCTGGTCGGGGTGCTCGGCGACCTCGGGGTCGAGGTTGTTCTGGAGCATCCGCAGGGCGGCCTCCTGCGGCCAGCCGCGGGCGGTGAGCCGCGTGCCGCGTGGTGCGCGGACGGGACGCGGCCCTGACGGTCGCGGGGTTCCTGACGGGTCGTGGGGTGTTGACCGGTCTGACATGTCTGAATCGTACCTGCGGACGGCGCGCGTGGCCGGCTGACGGCCGCGCATGCCCGCCGTCCGGGCGCGCCGTCCGCAGGGGTCGGGGTGCCGGCGTCGTGCCGGCGGTCGTGAATCGGTGCGTGGTGCTAGAGCCTGGTGCTAGAGCGTGGTGCCGGCGCCGGCCATGACGATGTCCCTGATCCGCTGGGGGTCGTCGACGGTGTAGTCGTAGTAGTCGCGCGGGTCGGCGACGGTGCCGCCGACGACGGGTTCACCGGTCTCGCCGACGAAGACGTTGTTCCGTTCGACGATGTTGCCCTCGGGGCCCGAGTAGCTGTTGGTCATGGGCTCCTCGACGTCCTCGAAGTAGTTGCCCTCGATGAGGCAGCCCGAGTCGGCCTGGCAGGCGGGGCCGGTGTCGCTGTTGTCGAGGTAGTAGTTGTTGAAGATGTGGACCGGGTTCCCGAAGCGGACGCGCGGGTTGCGCTGCGGGGTCACGTCGTACCAGTTGTGGTGGTAGGTGACCTTCAGGTAGCCGGTGTCCTGGGCTGCGTTGTCGTCGTCGTGGCCGAGCAGCATGTTCTTGGCGTGGTGGTGGGTGTGGTTCCAGGAGACGGTGATGTAGCTGGAGCCGCGCTTGATGTCGATGAGTCCGTCGTAGCCGTCGGCCAGGTCGTTGTGGTCGATCCAGACGTGGTGGGAGTACATCTGGACGTTGATCGAGTCGTCGCTGGCGTCGCGGAAGTTCAGGTTGCGGATGATGACGTTGTGGACGGCGTCGGCGGGGGGCGAGGTGACCGCGTCGCTGGCCGGGAGGCCGATGTTGAGGCCGCCGCCGGTGATGCCGGAGTCGGCGCCGAGGCCGATGACGGTCTTGTCCGAGGTGACGTCGTACATGCCGTCGGGCAGCTGGATCATGCCGTCGACCCGGACGACGCGGGGGCCGTCGGCGGAGATGGCGGCGATGAGGTCCGCGGCCGTGGAGACGGTGACGGTCGGGCCTCCGGCGCCGCCGGTGGTGCCGTTCTGGCCGAGGGCGTCGACGCTGGCGAAGCCGATCGGTCCGGCCTGGAGCGGCGCGGCGGCGGTCGTGCCGGTGGCGGTGGCGGTGGCGGTCTCGGTGGCGGTGGCGGCGGGGAGGGCCGGCGCGGCGAGGAGGGCCGTGGTCGCGGCGAGCGAGGTCAGGAGCAGGGTCCGGGTGCGGCGGTGCATGGCGGATCCTTTCTGATGACAGCCGGTGGGGGGTGGGGCGCGCTCAGAGCTTTCCGACGCCGACGCCGGCGGGCACGGTCCGGGGCAGGGTGGCGGGGTCGTCGAGGACGTAGTCGTAGTAGGTGCGCGGCTCGACGACCGTGCCGAGGGTCTCGGGCGTGCCGGAGTTGACGTAGACGTTGTTCCGCTCCACCACCCGCCCGGGGCCCGAGTCGTCGTAGCCGGAGTAGATCGGGTGGGCGACGTTCTCGAAGTAGTTGCCCTCCACCAGCACCCCGGCGTCCTCGGTCGAGGCCACGCCGTAGAGCGCGTTGTTCCGGTAGTAGTTGTTGTAGACGTGGACCGGCTCGGCGAACCGGACCCGCGGGTGGCGCTGGTCGGTGCCGTCGAAGAAGTTGTGGTGGTAGGTCACGCGCAGCCTGCCGCGGTCGGCGGTGTAGGTGTCGGAGTGGCCCAGCAGGCAGGACTTGCTGTGGTCGTGGAAGT
This sequence comes from Streptomyces sp. 4N509B, assembly GCF_052245655.1. Classification (NCBI taxonomy): domain Bacteria; kingdom Bacillati; phylum Actinomycetota; class Actinomycetes; order Kitasatosporales; family Streptomycetaceae; genus Streptomyces; species Streptomyces sp. 4N509B. The sequence continues at coordinate 1,515 of NZ_JBQQBZ010000060.1, read as the reverse complement.
GGCACCAGGAGACCGTCACGTAGTCCGACTCCCGCTTGATGTCGAGCAGGCCGTCGTAGCCGGACGAGAAGTCGCAGTGGTCGATCCAGACGTGGTGGGCCGCGTTCGTGACGCTGAGGGAGTCGTCCGAGGCGCCGGTGAAGCGGAGGTTGCGGATGATGACGTTGGTGCCGGGCCGCGTCGTCGAGCCGAGCTGGAGCCCGCCGCCGGTGATCTCGGCGTCGTCGCCGAGGCCGAGGATCGACTTGTTGGCGACGACGGTGACCATGTCGTCGCCGACCTCGACGCGGCCGGCCACCTGGATGACGTAGGGGGTGTTGGCGCCCGCGTACTCCGCGAGCTGCGCGCCGTCGGTGACGGTCACCGTGGGGCCGGCGACGCCGCCGGTGGTGCCGGGGAGGCCGAGGGCGGCGACGCTCGCGAAGCCGTCGGGGGTGGCGGCCGCGAGGGCCGTGGTGCGGCGGGCGGCCACCGCCCAGCCGCGGGAGCTGGTGGCCAGCAGCGCGGCGGAGGCGGCGGAGACGACCGTGCCGGAGATCAGGCCGCGGCGGGTGAGACGGGCGCGGGGGGTGAGGGGCTCGGACATGGCGGTACCTCAGATCCTTCCGACGCCGACGCCGGCCGGCACCGTCTGGGGGAGGGTGGCCGGGTCGTCGAGGACGTAGTCGTAGTAGGTGCGCGGCTCGACGACCGTGCCGAGGGTCTCGGGCGTGCCGGAGTTGACGTAGACGTTGTCCCGCTCCACCACGCGCCCCGGGCCGGACTCGTCGTAGCCCGAGTAGATCGGGTAGGGCACGTCCTCGAAGTAGTTGCCCTCCACCAGCACCCCGGCGTTCTCCGTCGACGCCACGCCGTAGAGCGCGTTGCCGCGGAAGTAGTTGTTGTAGACGTGGACCGGCTCGCCGAAGCGGACCCGCGGGTGGCGCTGGTCGGTGCCGTCGAAGTAGTTGTGGTGGAAGGTGACCTTCAGCTTCCCGGTGTCCTGGCCGCCGTTGGAGTCCGAGTGGCCGAGCAGCGCGGTCTTGCTGTGGCCGTGGAAGTGGCACCAGGAGACGGTGACGTAGTCGGCGCCGCGCACGATGTCGATCAGGCCGTCGGCGCCGGCCGTCAGCTCGCAGTGGTCGATCCAGATGTGGTGGGAGTCCTGCTGGATGCTGATGGCGTCGTCGTCGGCGCCGGTGAAGCGGAGGTTCCTGATGATGACGTTGCTGCGCCGGTACATGTCCAGGCCGCCGCCGCGGATCTCGGCGCCGCCGCCGAGCCCGACGACGGTCTTGTTGTCGCGCAGGCCCTGCTTGCTGCTGAACTCCATGACGCCCTGGACCTGGATGACGTAGGGCTCGTTGCTGTCGCAGTAGGCCAGGAAGGACTCGGTGTCGGTGACGGTGACGACCTCGCCGCCCTCGCCGCCGGTGACGCCGTTGCGGCCGAGGGCGTCGACGCCGGCGAACCCGCCGGTCTGCACGGCGAGCGGGCGGGCGGGGGTGGCGGAGGACGCGGTGACGGGGGCGGGGG
>NZ_JBQQBZ010000006.1:0-213900 GCF_052245655.1 Streptomyces sp. 4N509B | reverse complement strand
ACGTCGTCTGCGAGTTCGAGGGCTGCGAGCCCGTCGTGTTTCTCGCCGCGGGCGTGCGCGGGGGCGGGCGCGGGGTCGGTCGCGGGGCTGGGGCCGGGGGCCTCGGTTCCGGTCCCGGTTCCGGTCCCGGTTCCGGTCCCGGTTCCGGTCCCGGTTCCGGTCTCGGCGTGGCGGCGGACGGTGCCCGCGAAGTCGGCGAGGACACCCACGTACTCGTGCCACAGGGAGCCCTTGAACGCGGTGTGGCCCGCGAGCATGTCGGCGGTCATCCGCGTGCCGTCGGCGAGCTCGACGGCGACGTCCTTCGTCTCGCCCTCGTGGGACCAGTCCAGCTCGACCTCGGCGCGGGCGTCCGCCCGGACGGCGCGCAGCTCGACGCGCGCCTGCCGGTCGACGCCGTGCGCGTCGCGGACCACCTCTGCGCCGACGAGGGCGACGTCACCGAGGAAGAGGCGGACCAGGTCGAAGGCGTTGGGCCCGTTGTCGGCGACGCAGCCGCCGCCGCAGCGCTCGGGGTCGAGGTACCAGCGGTCGTCCCCCGCGTGCTCCTCGATCATCTCCAGGTACCGGACCGTGAGGGAGCGGACCGGGTTCTCCCGGGGGACGGCCGCCAGCAGGCGGAGCACCTCGTCGTTGTACCGGCGGTGGAAGGAGGTGAACAGCGGCACGCCGCGCGCGCGGGCGAGGGCGACCAGCTCTCGGCCGTCGGCGAGCCGGGTCGTCAGGGGCTTCTCCACGCAGACGGGCCGGCCGGCGGTCAGGGCGTCGCGGCAGACGGCGGCGTGGACGTCGTTCGGGACGTTGACGACGACGGCGTCCACGGCGTCGTCGGCGAGCAGCGCGCGGTGGTCGGTGTAACACGCCGGGCCGGAGCGGAACGGGTCGAGGGCGCGCGGGCGCAGGTCGCAGACGGCCGTCAGCTCCACCGACGGCAGGTGCGCGAACGCGGCGACGTAGAACTTCGCGATGACGCCGAGGCCGATGATGCCGACGCGCAGCGGCGGGGTGGTCGCGGTCGCGGTCACCGGGCGGCACCTCCCCGCAGGGCGGCGGGCGGCGTGATGCCGCGCTCCTCGGCGAGGGCGGCGAGCTCGGCGGCCAGCGAGGGGGCGAGCGGCACGCCGTGCCGGGTGTTGTCATGGGCGGCGCGCCACTCGGGCCAGCCCGGGTAGCGCACGGGCTGGGTGGGGTCCAGGGGCGGGCAGTCGAGCAGCGCGGTGAACAGGCCGTGGGACTGGTCGACGTAGTCCTCGCGGGGGCGCAGCGCGTCGGGGGCGAGGACGAGGGCGGTGATGCCGATGTCGTCGTCGCGGCCGGTGGGCCGGCCGTCGCCGTCGAGCGCCTCGGGGGCGGGGCCGGTGCCGGCGCCCGGCAGCAGCGCGGCGAGGACCTCGACCATCAGCCCGAGGCCGTATCCCTTGTACGCGCCCGTGGCGCGGTCGCCGCCGAGCCAGCGCAGGAAGCCGGTGCCGGCGTCGAGGGCGTGGGGGTCGGTGACGGGCCACCCGTCGGCGTCCTCCAGCCAGCCGGCCGGTATGGACTCGCCGGCGCGGGCGGCGGCCCGCACGCGGCCGGTGGGGACGACGGTGGTGCTCATGTCGAGGACGTACGGGGGGTGGTCGCCGGCGGGGGCGGCGATGCTGAACGGGTTGGTGCCGAACAGGGCGGCCACGCCGCCGGGTGGGCGGGCGATGCGCTGCCGGCCGCAGTTGGTGGCGAGGATCGCGACGGCGCCGCGCTCCTCGGCGATGCGGCGGGTGTGGTAGCCGGCGCAGCCGACGTGGGTGCCGTCGCGCATGGTGACCAGGCCGACGCCCGTCTCGGCGGCGCGGTCGGCGGCCAGCGTCAACGCCTCGGTGGCCGCCCACAGCCCGAGTGCGCGGCGGCCGTCGAGGAGGACGGCGGGGCCGGTGTCGGTGACCTTCTCCGGCTCGGCGGTGGCGTCGATGTGGCCGGAGTCCAGGGCGGGGAGGTAGAGGCGGGTGAGGTTGGTCAGGCCGTGGGAGGTGAGTCCCGCGAGGTCGCCGTAGACGAGGGCCTCGGCGGACTGGCGGGCGCGCCGCGGGGGCAGGCCGCGGTCGGCGAGGACGTCGGTGGTGAACGCCACCAGGTCCTCGTGGCCGACGCGGACGGCGGCGGTGGGCGCTGCGGGAGAGGACGACATCGGGTCTCCTTGGCTCCTTCACGGGTGAGCTGGGGCGGTCGGTCGGTGGGACGGGCGGGCTGTCGGGCGGGCTCTCGGTGGAAGGTGGTCGGTGGTCGGTGGTCGTGGTCAGCCGCGGGCCGTCCCGGCCCGGTCGGGTCGGCGCGAGGAGCCGCCGCCGCCGGGTCGCTCCCCGCGGGCGAAGTGGACGAGGACGCGGCGGACGGCGTCGGCGAACGCCTCCAGCTCGCCCAGCTCGGCGAACTCGCCGCTGGCGTGGCCGTGGTTGTGGGCGAGGTCCCCGGGCCCGAGCACGACGGTGTACGCCTCGGGCAGCTCGGCCATCCACAGGGCGTCGCAGGTGAACGCGGGCTCGTCGGCCGGCCACCAGGGCAGTCCCGCCCGCTCGGCGAGCAGTTCGGTGGCCCACGGGTCGTCGGCGGGCCCCAGGGCGGGCAGGTCCCGCTTGAGCCACTCGACGCGCGTGACGACGGCGGCGTCGGCGGCGGTGCGCGCCAGGTCCCGGTGGTCGGCGAAGGCGCGGGCGAAGTCCCGCAGGCCGGCGGCGACCTCCTCCGTCAGGGCCTGGGCCAGGGCCCGCCCGTCCGCGGCCTCGGCGTAGGAGCAGTTGAGCAGCAGCCGGCCGGTGCCGTAGACCTTGTTGTGGAGGTGGCCGGTGTGGAGGCCGGCGACGCAGACCTGGCTGCCGGCCGGAGCGCGTGCCGGGAGGCGGGCGGCGAGGTGCTGGGCGAGGTGGCCCAGGAGCACCGTCGCGTTGTGTCCGGCGGCGGGGCGGTCGTCGATCGCGTCCTGGCCGTCGACGCGCAGGCGGGCGGTCATGGAGGCGGTGGCGCGCGGCAGCAGCCGCAGCCCCGTCGGTTCGCAGAAGACGTTGAGCCGGCCGTACCAGCCGCGGTGGACGAGGGGGCGGGTGCCGAAGACGCCCATGGTGCCGCCCTCCTCGCCGGACACGGCCTGGATCAGGACGCGGGTGTCCTCGGCCAGCTCCGGGCACTCGGCGAGGGCGGCCCGCACGCCGGCCAGGAGGGCGACGGCCGGGCCCTTGGCGTCGATCGCGCCACGGCCGGTGAAGCGGGTGCCGTCGAAGACGACGGGTTCGTCGCCGGCGACGGTGTCGAGGTGGACGTTGAACATGACGGTGTCGGCGCGGGGCGCGTCGGCCGGGCCGAGGGCGAGCACCAGGCTCGGCTGGGAGGCGAGGAAGGAGGGGTCCTCGGCGCAGGCGCGCCGCACGGCGTCCGGCACGTGGTCGCCCGTCACCTCGGCGGGGTCGGGGGCGGCGTGGTGGAGGACGGTGAAGCCGAGCGAGCGGGCGGCGTCGGCGTAGGCGCGCTGTGCCTCCCACAGGCGGGGTTCCGCCCCGCCCTCCAGGGGGCCGGCGGTGGGCAGCCGCAGGAGGCGCAGCAGCAGGGCGCGTTCGGCGTCGGTGAGGCGGGCCGCCGGGTGAGGGGCCGGGGCGGGGCTCCGGTCCCCGTTCGCGTGGGCGTTCCCGTGCCCGTTCGCGTGGGCGTGCCGGCTTCTGTTCTGGCTCGCGTGCTGGTTCACGTGCTGGTTCACGAGGCGGCTCCGGGGTGGCGCAGGCCGGCGGCCAGCCGCTCCAGCGCGCGGCCGTAGCGCACGAACTCGGCGACGGTCGCGGGAAGCCCGCCGTCGGCGGTCGCGGCGCTCGCCGCGTCGTCGGCGTGGCCGCGTCCCTCGTGGGGACGGACGGTGAGGTGCGGCTCGATGCTCCAGGTGCCCGCGTAGCCGTGGTCCAGGAGAAGCTGGAGGCAGTCGGCGACGCGGCAGTCGCCCTCGCCGGGGAGGGTGTAGACCGCCTCACCCGCCTCCTCGCGGGCGTCCTTGACCTGGACGTGCTCCACCCACGGGAGGAGTTCGACGAGCAGGGCGTGGGCCTCGTACCCGTAGGCGACGCCGTTGCCGGTGTCGAACAGCAGCCGCAGCGCGGGGCTGTCGACCTCGGCGAGCAGGCGTCGGGCGCGCTCGGCGTGGGAGCCGGCCCAGCCGGCGCAGTTCTCGTGGAGCAGGACCAGGCCGGCGTCCTCGGCGAGCCGGGCCAGGCGGCGCATGCGGCGGATGGTGCGGCGGCCCCACTCGGCGTCGTCGAGGAGGCCGTCGGGGTCCGGCGCGTAGGACATCACGCGGACGTAGCGGGTGCCGAGGGCGGCGCAGCGGGGTGCCAGGCGCTCCAGCTCGGTGACGTCGAGGCCCACGTCGCCGGTGATGGGGCGGGCCCAGTTGGCGATGCGGGAGTCGACGCAGACGACGTCGAGGCCGGCGTCGCGCAGCTCCTTCGCCAGACGGGCGAAGGCGTCGTCGTCGAGGTCGGCGAGGGCGGTGCCGTCCACGGAGCGCAGCTCGATCGTGCTCCAACCGAGCAGCTGGTGGGCGAGGATCTGGCCGGCCGTGTCGGGGGCGGCCTCGTCGCCGACGCCGGCGAGGCGGATGCCGGGCGGGGCGGCGCCGGGGGTCGCGGCCGTGGTGGTCTCAGCCGGCATGGGCCACCTCCTCGTCGGCGGCCTTCCCGGTCGCGGGCGCGCCGGGGGCGTCGGCCGCGGTCCGACCCGCGGCGTCCTTCGCGTCGGCCAGCAGCTCCACCACGCGGGTGGCGAGGTCGAACGCGGGGGTGAGGTCGGCGTCGGTGAGGAAGTCGCGGTACGCCTGGGCCAGGTAGGCCGACAGGGCGTCGTCGGGGAATATCTCCCGGGTCTCGGGGCCGTCGAGTGGGCTGGTCAGCAGCTGCGCGTAGTGGTCGTCGGAGGCGTGGGGGTAGTACCCGACGACGCGGCCGCGGTCGAACTGGAGGTCGATGCGGCGCTCGCGCACCGGCGCGGTGAGGTCGGAGACGATGTGGCTGGTGGCCCCCGGCTTTCGTCCCGGGTGGTGGCGCAGCACGGCCTCGGCCGTGCCCATCGCCGGGACGACGGTGGTGCCCAGGCGCATGTCGTGCAGCCGCGCCCGCTCCACGGTGGCGTCCCCGGCCAGGCGCAGGCAGACGCCCAGGGAGTGCGGCACCTCGATGTCGAACGCGGTGGGATGGCCGTTGTCGGCGAGGGTGCGCCGCCACCGCGGCTTGTGCTGGCGGACCGCGACGCGGCGCAGCGCGCCCATCCGGCCCTCGGCGACGAGGGCGGCCAGCCGCTCCGTCAGGGAGCTGGCGAGCCAGGGCGAGACCACGGCGAGACGGAGCTTCTCGGCGGCGGCCAGGTCCTTCAGCTCGCGGAGCGCGGGCCGGTCGGCCGCCAGCGGCTTCTCGACGATGACCCGACGGAACCCGGCGTCGGCGAGCTCGCGCAACGGGCCGACCCGCGCCACCGGCGGGGTGCACAGGTGGACGACGGTCCGCTCGGGGTCCAGCAGGGAGCGGGCCCGTTCGAGTGTGGTCAGGTGCAGGGGTCCCGTGGTCAGCCCCGGGGGAGGCTCCGGCATCACCGGGTCGACGGCCACGACCGGGGCGGGGTCGAACAGCTCGGGGTACCGGCCGCCCTCGCGCAGGCGGCGCATCACCGGCCAGTGCAGGCCGTAACCTGCGCGGCCCGTTCCGATGATGAGGGTCCGGAACATAGCGGGGCGTCTCCTTCGAGCGGTGGGTGGCGGGGAGCGGTGGACGGTGGACGGTGGGCGGCGTGGGGTGGCGGTCACCGGCCGGCGGTGACCGGCCGACGGGTCGTCGGCGTCAGGTCGTCGGCGCGTCGGCGTCGGCTCGTGGATGTCGGCTCATGGGTGCGGCTGGTCGGTGTCGGCTGGTGGGTGTCGGCTCGTCGGCTTCGGGGTCGGTCCTCGTTCGGCGGCGCGTCACCGGTCCCGGTAGGCGACCAGGGAGGTGAGGTCGAGCAGCTCGGCACGCCAGCGCGGCACCAGCGGCGCGTCCACGACGGCGCGGCGCGCGTCCTCGACCAGGCGGGCGATGCGCTGTTCGACCTCCTCGGCCACGCCGGTCTCGACGAGCAGCTCCCGCATGCGCAGCGCCTCGGCCGGGCCGCCCGGGGCGGCGGCCAGCCGGCGGATCCGCTCGTCGCGGCCGACGGCGAGGCTCAGCAGGTAGCTCATCTTGAAGCGGGCGAGGTCGAGCCCCGCCGGCTTGCCGGTCTCCCGGGAGTCGCCGAAGGCGTCGATGAGGTCGTCGCGGAACTGGAACGCCTCGCCCAGCGCCGTGCCGTACTCCGCGAAGGCCGCCGCCAGCTCGGGCCGGCCGGCGAGGGCCGCGCCGAACTGGAGCGGGCGCTGGATGGTGTACCGGCCGGACTTGCAGATCGCGATCCAGCGGGAGAGGTCGGGATCGGCGACGCCCTCGGCGGCGACGGCGATGTCGAGGTACTGCCCGACGGTGACCTCCACCCGCAGCTCGTCCCAGACCGCGCGGGCGGCCTCCGGGAGGGGGCGGGTGAGCCGGTCGGCGTAGACGTGGGCGAGGTCGGCGGCGAGGTTGGCGACGCCCTCGCCGTAGCGGCGGGGCTCGCCGCGCAGCGCGCGGTCGCGGTGGTCGGCGGCGTGCCACTCGTGCGCGGTGGTCATGCCGCGGCGCAGGGGCGAGTCGTCGAGCACGTCGTCGCGCAGCAGCGCGAAGCTGTGCAGCAGCTCGACGGCCGCCGCCGCGTCGACGGCCGAGCCCAGCCGGGCGGCCTCGCCGCCGACGGCGAGGTATCCGAGGAGGCAGAAGCGGGGGCGCAGCAGCTTGCCCTTGGCGGTGCTGAGCGCGGCGACGACGTCGACGAACGGGCCGCAGCGCGGGTCGACGGACGACCAGCGGTCGCGCTCGGCCGCCAGGGTGTCGGCGATGCGGCGCTCCACGTCGGCGAGCAGTCCGGCGAGGGTGACGTCGCGGTCCGACGCGGGCGCGGGGGGCAGCGGGTTCGGGTTGGTGGGCAGTGTCATGCGGTGGCCGCCTTCGGGTTCTTCAGGGCAGAGGGCAGGCCAAAGACCACGTCCTCCGTAGCGGTCTGTTCGACCTCGACGTGAGCGAAACCCAGCTCCGCCAGGCGCATGAGCAGCTCGTTGACGAGCTCGCCGGGGGCGCTCGCGCCGGCGCTCACCCCCACCGACGCAACCCCGGTGAGCCATTCCTCCCGCAGGTCACGGGCCTCGGGGACCAGGTAGGCGGGCACCCCCTCGCCCTGGGCGACCTCGACCATCCGCACGGAGTTGCTGGAGTTCACGGACCCGACCACGAGCACCAGCTCGGTGCGGGCCGCCACCGCCCTGACCGCGTTCTGCCGGTTCTGGCTGGCGTAGCAGATGTCCTCGCTGCCGGGACCGCGCGGGTCGTCGAAGCGCTCGTGGATGGCCTCGACGATCTCGCGGGTCTCGTCGAGGGCGAGCGTGGTCTGCGTCAGGTACGCCACGCGGGCGTCCCGGGGCAGCTCCAGCTCCCTGACCTCCTCGACCGTGCCCACCACGAGGGTGTGCTCGGGCGCCTCGCCGAAGGTGCCCTCCACCTCCTCGTGGTCGCGGTGCCCGATGAGCAGGATGGTCCGCTCGTCCTCGGCGAAGCGCCGGGACTCCTGGTGGACCTTGGACACCAGCGGACAGGTGGCGTCGATCACCGTCAGCTCCCGGGAGGCGGCCGCCTCGCGCACCGCCGGGGAGACGCCGTGGGCGGAGAACACGCAGACGGCGCCGGTCGGGACCTCGTCGACCGTGTCCACGAACCGGGCCCCGCGCGTCTCCAGCTCGGCCACGACGCGGTGGTTGTGGACGATCTGCTTGCGGACGTAGACCGGCGGGCCGAAGCGCTCCAGCGCGACCTCGACGATTTCGATGGCTCTTTCGACGCCGGCGCAGAAGCTCCGCGGCTCCGCCAGCACGATCGTTTTCGCCGAATTCTCTTCGCGTTTCAAAGTCAGCACATCCCTGCGTCGGCGAGAAATTGGGTGGCGACACTTCGTCAAAAGTGAGGGCGCTCGCCGGGGGTTGTCAAGGCAAGTGCCAAACGCCCCGGTGACTGATGCTTGCCACTGGCCCGGAAAGGCCATGGCAAAACCTTGCTATTGCTCGACATAACCGCAGCGGGCCTAGCATCGCTCGTCGATATCTCCGTCGCACCAGGGAGGAAAAACGGAAGTGATCTCCCCCATCCGAAGTGCAGATCGGAGCTCTCCCGTACTGGATAAGAACCGTCCGGTTCCGTTCTTCACACAGGCGGCGTCCTTCACCGAGTGCTGGCCCGATATTCAGCGGCACGTGAACGCCGTCTTCGATCGCGGGAAGTTCTCCCACGGCAGGCAGGTCGCCCAGCTGGAAAAGGAGCTGGCCGCGTACACCGGCGCGCGACACGTTCTCGCCGTCAACAGCGGAACCGACGCCCTGGTGCTGCTGTTGCGCGCCTGCGGAATCGAGCCAGGCGACGAGGTGATCGTTCCCGCCTTCAGCTTCGTCGCCTCGGCGTCGTCGGTCGCGCTGGCCCGCGCCACGCCCGTCTTCGCCGACATCGACCCCGTCAGCTACTCCCTCGACCCGGCCTCCGTCGAGGCCGCCGTCACCCCGCGCACCCGGGCCGTGATGCCGGTCCACCTCTTCTGGCAGCTCGCGGACATGGCGGCCCTCGGGGAGGTGGCGCGGCGCCACGGGCTGATGGTGGTGGAGGACAGCGCCGAGGCCATCGGCATGCGCTGGGACGGCCGGCACGCCGGGCTGCTCGGCCGCGGCGGCGTCCTGTCGTTCTTCCCCACCAAGACGCTCGGGGCGCTGGGCGACGCCGGGGCCGTGCTGACCGACGACCCCGAGGTCGCCGAGCGCGTCACGACGCTGCGTCACCACGGCCGGATGGGCCGGACGGTGGACCACATCGCCGGCATCTCCAACCTCTCCGGGGCCTCCGGCACCAACAGCAAGGCCGACGACCTCCAGGCTGCGGTCCTGCTCGGCAAGCTGCCCCGGCTGGACGCGGCGATCGCCCGCCGCGCCGAACTGGCCGCGGCCTACACCGAGCGACTGCGGGACGTCCCGGGCGTCACCCGGCTCCCCACCGTCGTCCCGCGCGAGGCCGCCACCAACCCCGTCTACTACGTGTACCTGGTCGAGGTGGAGCGGCGCGACGCGCTCGTCGAGCACCTGACCCGTCAGGGCATCGGCACCGAGGTCTACTACCCGACGCCGCTGCACCTCCAGCCCTGCTTCGCCCACCTCGGGCACCGCCCCGGCGACTTCCCGCACGCCGAGGCCGCCTGCGCCCGCACCGTGGCGCTGCCGTTCCACCCCGACCTCGCGCTGGCGGACGTCGACCGGGTGTGCGAGGCCGTCAGCGACTTCTACCGGGGAGGTGCCCCGTCATGACCAGCACCGTCGGCCGTACCCTGCCGTTCTTCCCGCCCGACCTCTTCGAGGCCGACCGCGAGACGATGCTGTCGGCCCTGCACGAGCTCGGCACGGGGGCGGAGCAGCGCTTCATCCTCGGAGGGCACACCGCGGCGCTGGAGGAGGCGCTGCGCGAGGCCACGGGCGCCGAACACGTCGTGGCCTGCGGCAGCGGCACCGGGGCGCTGGAGCTGTGCGTGCGGGCGCTTGGCGTCGGCCCCGGGGACGAGGTCGTGGTGCCCGCGTTCTGCTGCCAGCCGGTGGCGAGCTCGGTCGTCAACGTGGGGGCCCGGCCCGTCTTCGCGGACGTGGACCCGTGGACGATGGTGATGGACCCCGACGCCGTCGAGCCGCTGATCACCGAGCGCACCAGGGCGCTGATGCCCGCGCACGTCTTCTCGATCATGGCCGACATGCCACGGCTGGGCGAGATCGCCGCGCGCCACGGCGTGGCCCTCGTGGAGGACGCCGCCGTCGCGCAGGGCGCCGTGCTCGACGGCCGGCCCGCCGGCCGCTGGGGCGACCTCGGCGTCTTCTCGTTCTTCCAGGTCAAGGCGTTCGGCACCGCGGGCGAGGGCGGGGTGGTGCTGACCGACGACGCCGAGCTGGCGCGGACGGTCAGGATGCTGCGCAACCACGGGCAGGACGGCGTCACGCGCTTCCTGCACCACCGCGTGGGGGTCAACAGCCGCTTCGACGAGGTGCAGGCCGTCTTCCAGCTGCGGCGGCTGGCCGGTTTCCCCGAACGGCTGGAGCGGCGCGCCCGGATCGCGGACTATTACACCGAACGCTTCGAACCGCTGCGCGACCGCGGCGTCCTGGCCCCGCCGGCCGGCCGCAACGGCCGCTGCTACTACGTGTACTCGCTCCTGGTGGAGCGACGTGAGGACCTGCGCGCCTACCTGACCGAACACCAGATCGGCTCGCACATCTACTACCCCGTGCCGCTGCCGCGGCAGCCGGCCTTCTCGGACTGGGCACCGGAGGGCGCCCAGTGGCCGAACTCCCAGCTCGCCTCCGACCGGAACCTCGCCATCCCGATCTGGCCCCACCTGACGGACGCCGAGGTGGAGTTCATCGCGGACACCGTCTGCGAGTTCTTCGACTGACCCGGAGCACCCTTCCCCCCGCCCCGCGCCCGCCGGACCCCGGAGCGCGATCACGGCGGCGCGGGCACGACGACGGACCGAGAGACCACACAGCCCGACGAAGCAACGAAGTAGCGAAGCGACGAAGCGACACCTCGACAGGGCGACAGAACCACGGGCACCTAGGAGGTCACACGCGATGCCTCAGACCTACGTCTTCGACCCGGTGTGGGAGAAGGAGACCGAACGCCTCCGCACCAACGAGGCCATCTGGGATCCCGGCACCTTCGAGCGGCTGGAGCGGCTCGGCGTGGCACCCGGCTGGCACTGTCTGGAGGTCGGTGCCGGCTCGGGCTCGGTGGCCCGCTGGCTGGCCGAACGGGTCGGCCCCTCGGGCCGGGTGACGGCCGCCGACCTCCAGACCGAGCGGCTGCTGCCCCTGGCCGAGGAGCTGCCGTGGCTGGAGGTCGTCCACCACGACCTGTGCTCCGACGAACTCCCCGAGGCCGCCTTCGACCTGGTCCACGCCCGCATGCTGCTCCAGCACCTGCCGGACCGGCCCGCGGCCCTGGCCCGCCTGGTGCGCGCGCTGCGCCCCGGCGGGGTGCTCTTCCTGGAGGACACCGACTCCTCCACCCTCTTCCGCACCGCCGGCTCCGAGGACTTCCTCCAGGACGTGCGGGCCGCCGGCTACGGGCTGATGCGCCAGTCGGGACACGACCCGCGCGGCGGCCACGTCAACCTCCGACTGGCCCTGGCCGCCGGGCTGGACGACGTGACCGCCGAGGGCCGCGTCGTCATGGTCCGCGGCGGCTCCGACCAGGCCCGCCACTACATGCTGTGGCTGGAGTTCATGCGGCCCCGCATCGTCGAGGCAGGGCTGGTGACCGACGCCCGCATCGACCAGGCGCTGGCCGAGATGGCCGACCCGGCGCACCACTGGCTCAGCCAGGTCCTGATCAGCACCGTCGCCCGCCGGCCCGGCGCCGCGTCGGCGCGGGGCGCGGCCACGGCCGAGGCCACGGCCGGGACCGAGGTCGCGAACGGGAACGGGAACGGGAGCGGGAACGGGAACGGGGAGATAGCGACGGCGGGGGCGGGCTCATGACCGCCACCGCCGCCTCGACCCCACTGTCCACCACCGTCCGCGACCGCGCCGCCGCCTACGTCCGGCTCGCCAAGCTCTCCTTCTTCGACTACTACCTGTGCGTCCTCGTCGTCGCCGCGCTGCTGCCGGCCGCCACGCGCGAGGACCCCGGCACCTGGCTGGTGCTGCTCCTGTTCGACCTCGGATGGGTCGGCGTCGTCGCCGCCACCGTCGCGCTCGACGACGTCACCGGCTACCGCGACGGTAGCGACGCCCGCAACTACGACCCGGCCCAGACCCTCCGCTCCCGCGACCGCAAGCCCCTGCTCGACGGGCGCCTGACGCTCCGCCAGGCGATACGTTTCGGCTGGGCCTGCGCCGCGGCCGGCGTGGCGCTGTGGTCGCTGGCCGCCCTGGCCGCGCCCCACCGGCCGTGGTGGGCGCTGGCCGGTGCCGCGCTCTCGGTCGTGATCAGCGTCCAGTACTCCTACGGCCTCAAGCTGAGCTACCGGGGCGGCCAGGAGGCCGTCATCCTGCTGAGCACCGGGCTGTGCGTGCTCGTGCCGTTCGGCCTGCTCAACGGGGAGATGACCGGCGCCGCCGCGTTGCAGTGCTACCTGTTCGGGCTGTGGAGCCTGATGGTCTCCGTCTACTCCAACATCAACGACGTGGAGGGCGACCGCGAGGCCGGCCGCCGCAACCTCGCCACCAGCGTCTCCCCCGCCGCCTACCGGGGCGTCGTCGCCGTCCTCTCGCTGAGCGAGACCGGCGCCATCGCCCTGGCCTGGGCGCTGGGCGCGGTGCCGTGGTGGTTCTGCGCGCTGCTGCTGCCCGTCGTCGCGCTGCGCGCCCGCCAGGCCCACCACGGCCTGCGCGCGGGACGGGTGCTGATCGCCCGCCGCCAGGGCGTAACCATCCACCGGTTCGGCGTCGTTGTGCTGGTGGTGGCCAACGTGCTGCTGGTTCACCACGGCTGACCGACGCCCTCGGTCGGCCCGCCGCGCCCGCACCCACATCCGCGCCCCGCATCCGCACCGCACCCGCACCCCCTCCCGCACCCCGGCTTCCCCCAGCCCTTTTCGTTTGTGACCGTTGTGAAAGGCAGGACTCGATGACCCACCCGACGAACGAGGCCCCCCGCCGCCGCGTGGCGGTGATGGGCCAGGGATACGTGGGCCTGCCCCTGGCGTTACGCGCCGCCGAGCAGGGCCACGAGGTCGTGGGATTCGACGTGGACGCCACCCGCGTCGGGCGACTGCTCGCGGGCGACTCCTACGTCGAGGACGTCTCCCCCGAACGCCTCGCCACCGCGCTGGCCTCCGGCGTGTACCGCCCGACCACCGACCCGGCCGCGCTCGACGGCTTCGAGGTCGCCGTCGTCACCGTCCCGACGCCGCTGCGCGACGGCGTCCCCGACCTCACCGCCGTCGAGTCCTCGGCCCACACCCTGGCCCCCCACCTCACGCCGGGCGCCCTGGTGGTGCTGGAGTCCACCACCTACCCCGGCACCACCGAGGACGTCTTCGGCACCATCCTCCAGAAGGAGAGCGGCCTCGCGCCCGGCACCGACTTCCACCTCGGCTACAGCCCCGAGCGCATCGACCCGGGCAACCAGCGCTGGACCCTGGAGAACACCCCGAAGATCGTCTCCGGCGTCAACGCCGAGTCGCTCGCCCACGTCACCGCCTTCTACGACACGGTGGTGGACCGCACCGTCCCCGTGGAGGGGCCGAAGACCGCCGAGCTCGCCAAGCTCCTGGAGAACACCTTCAGGCACGTCAACATCGCTCTGGTCAACGAGGTCGCCACCATCGCGCGCGAACTCGGCGTCGACGCCTGGTCGGCGATCGACGCGGCCTCCACCAAGCCGTTCGGCTTCATGCGCTTCACCCCGGGGCCCGGCGTCGGCGGCCACTGCCTGCCCGTCGACCCCAGCTACCTCTCCTGGCGCGTGGAGCGCACCCTCGGCCGCCGCGTCCGCTTCGTCGACCTCGCCAACGACATCAACGGCCAGATGCCGCACTACGTGACGCGCCGCCTCGTCGAGGCCCTCCACCAGCGGCAGCGCCCCGTCAGCGGCTCCCGCGTGCTGGTGCTGGGCCTGGCCTACAAGCGCAACAGCGGCGACGCCAGGGAGTCCCCCGCGCTGCGCGTCACCGAGCTGCTGCTGCGCACCGGCGCCGAGGTCCGCGTCGCCGACCCCCACGTCCGGGAGTCCGTGCCCCTGGACCCCCGGGTGGTGCGGGTGACGCTGACCGAGGAGGAGCTGTCGGCCGCCGACGCGGTGGTGCTGCTCACCGACCACGACGACGTGGACTACGACGCGGTGCTGCGCCGCGCCTCCTACGTGCTGGACTGCAAGCGGCGCCTTCCCCCCGCCGACAACGTCGAACTGCTGTGACCGCGCCCGCCCACCCCGCGCCTCCTCCCACGGGGCCGGCGCCCCGGCGGCCGGTGTGGCGGGACGTCTCGCTCTCCGCCGTCACCGCGGGCGCCGTCGCGGTCCTGGTCGCCTTCGCCGGGCCGCTGGTCGTCGTCGTGCAGGCGGCGCGCGCGGCCGAGCTGAGCCAGGACCAGCTGTCCTCGTGGATCTGGGCCGTCGCGCTGGGCAGCGGCGTGACGGGCTTCGTGCTCAGCCTGCGGTACCGCGCGCCGGTGGTGGCCGCGTGGTCCACGCCCGGCGCCGCGCTGCTGGTCACCCAGCTCGACGGGTACCGCTACGAGGAGGCCGTCGGCGCCTACGTGGCGGCGGCGCTGGCGACGATCGTCGTCGGCGTGACCGGCTGGCTCGACGCGCTGATGCGGCGGGTGCCCGCGTCCGTCGTCTCGGCCGTGCTGGCCGGGGTGCTGCTCCGGTTCGGGCTCGACGCCTTCGCGTCGCTGGAGGCCGAGCCGCTGACGGCGGGCGTGGTCGTCGGGGGGTACGTGCTCTGCCGCCGGCTGCTGCCGCGCTACGCCGTGGCCCTGCCGCTGGCCGCCGGGGTCGCCGTCGCCGCGGCGGGCGGGTCCATCGACCTGACCGGCACCGAACTGGGGCTGGCCGCACCCGTCTGGACGCTGCCGGCCTGGTCGGGGGACGCCCTGGTGGGCCTCGCGCTGCCGCTCTTCCTCACCACCATGACCTCGCAGAACGCCCCCGGCCTCGCGGTCCTGCGCGGCTCCGGGTACGAGGTGCCCACCGGCCCGCTGATCTGGGGCACCGGCACGGCCTCGGCGGTGCTGGCCCCGTTCGGCGCGCACGCGCTGAACCTCGCCGCCATCACGGCCGCCATCTGCACGGGACCCGACGCCCACGCCGACCCCCGGCGCCGCTACCCGGCCGGCCTGGCGTGCGGCGTGTTCTACGTGGTGCTCGGCCTGTTCGGGGCGACCGTCGCCGGCGCCTTCACGGCGCTGCCGCCCGCGTTGGTCGCGGCGATCGCGGGCGTGGCGCTCCTCGGCGCCCTCGGCGGGAGCCTCGCCGACGCCCTGTCGCGGCCGGCGGAGCGGGACGCCGCGCTCGTCGCGTTCCTGACCGCCGCGTCGGGCGTCACCCTGCTGGGACTGGAGGCGGCCTTCTGGGGCCTGGTGTTCGGCGTGACCTGCCGGGCGGTGCTCCACCGCCGCTGAGGGCGCGCCGCCACCGGGGGCCCCGGCGGGACTCCCGGGCCCGCCACCGGACCGGTCCCGGCCCGTGCCCGGCGGGTTCACGCCATCCCGCCGCGCGGCGTGCCCGGGACGTTCAGGTTCCGCCAACGGCCGACACAACTTCCTTCCGGTGTCGTGCCTTTGTGCGGATTCTCGCCTAAGCTAACCGACCGCGAGTGCTCACGGGGAAACCACCACACACGGGGACGACCATGTCGCTGCACGTCGCGCTTCTGTTGCTGTTATGGGGAACCGACCAACCCACTGAACCCGGCCCCGAAGGGCCGCGGCGGTGATGGGGGCAGAGTTCGACGGCTCGGGACGGCAGGGGGCCTCGGCCCTCCTGGGTCCGTGGCCGGGCGGTCCGTGGCCGGGCCGAGAGGACCGCACCTCCCTGATCGGCCGGGACGTCGACCTGCTGACCCTCGCCGCCCGGCTGCGCCACGCCACCGACCGGCTGATCACGCTCACCGGACCCGCCGGAGTCGGCAAGAGCCGCCTGGCCGCCGCCGCCGTCGCCCAGGCCGGGCTGCCCCACGTCTGCGTCGTCGACCTGCACGACGCCACCGAGGAACGGCAGTTACGCAGCCGCGTCGACGAGGCGCTGACCGCGCGGCCGGGCCGGGAGGAGACGCTGCTGCTCCTCGACGGCATCGACCACGTCGCCGACCCGGCCGCCGCCGCGGCCGAGTCGCTGCTGGCCCGCCTGCCGGGCCTGCGGATCCTCGCCACCGGGCGCCGCGGGCTGTGGACCTACGGGGAGCGGCTGTACGAGGTCCAACCGCTGTCCACGCCCGTTCCGCCCTACCGGCAGGACCCCGCCGAGTTACAGAACTACGCGGTGGTGGCGCTCTTCCTGGACCGGGCGCGGGCCGTCCAGCCGTCGTTCACGCTGACCCCGCACAACGCCCGGGCGGTGGCGGAGATCTGCGCCCGCCTCGACGGCCTGCCGCTGGCGATCGAGCTGATCGCCGACCGGCTGCGGCTGTTCCGGGTGGAGACCCTGCTGCAACGGCTGCGGCTCGGCCATCCCGTGCTCGGCGGCCGGCACTCGGCCCGCTCCCCGCACCACCGCTCCGCCGCCGCGTTGACCGAGCACAGCTTCTCCCTCCTCGACGAGGAGCACCGCCGGCTGCTGACCCGGCTGGCGGTCTTCACCGGCAGCGTCAGCCTGGACACGCTGGAGAGCTTCTGGGAGATGCCCTCGCTCCCCACCGAGCAGGCGGTGGAGACGCTCGTCGCGCACCACCTGCTGTGGGTCAGCCCGGAGGGCGAGGAGCCACGCTTCACCCTCTTCAACACCGTCAGGGAGTTCTGCCTGGAGCGCCTGGAGCGCTCCGGCGAGCTGGGCTGGGCGCGGCGCCGCCACGCCGAGCACTTCCTGGGCTTCGTGCTGGGCGCCTCCCGGCACCTGACGGGGCCCCGGCAGGAGCGGTGGCTCGGGCTGATCGCGCTGGAGCACGACGGCGTCCACACCGCCCTGTCCCACCTGGAGAAGTCCGGCCGCCGCACCGAGGCCGCGCTGGCCTCCGTGTCGCTGGAGCGGTACTGGCTGGTGCGCGGCCACCTCGCGCTCGGCGAGCGGTGGTTGGGCGAGGCCGCGGCCTCGCTGCTGGACGACCCCCGGCACCGGGCCCAGGCGCCCCGCGCCGAGCTGGCCAGGGGCAGGATCGCGATGGCCGCCGGCGACGTCCGGCTGGCGGCCGACTGCTTCCACCGCGCCGCCGTCGCCTTCCACGACCAGGGCGACGCCACCCGGTCCGCGGCGGCCCTCGCGCACCTGGCGACGGCGCAGCGCGACGCGGGGCCCGCCGAGACCCGCGCCGCCGCCACCCGGCTGCTGCGCGCCGCCGGGGACGGCGAGCCGCACCCGGACCTCGCGCGGGCGCTGCTGGCGACGGCCGGGCACGGCTGGCGCACCGACGCGAAGATCGCCGCGGAGCTGCTGGACGCGGCCGACGGCCAGTACACGCGCCTTCAGGACGCCCGCGGGCAGGGCGAGGTGCTGGCGCTGCGCGGCCACCTGGCCGCCGAGCGGGGCGACGCGGACCTCGGCGAGCGGCTGCTGTGGGAGGCGCTGCACCGGCTGCGGCCCATCGGGGAGCACACGCTGCTGCCCGAGGTGCTGGAGAGCCGGGCCCGCCTGCTGTGGGAGCGGCTGCCGGAACAGGGCCACCGGGTGGCGCGCCTGCTGGCGGCGGCGGCCTCGCTGCGCGAGGCGACGGGCGTCAGCCCGCTCGGCGTCTGCCCGCCCGGCAGGAACGGCGCCCCGGCGCTGCTGCGGCGGCTGCGGACCATGCTGTCGGGGGCGGAGTACGAGGCGGACCGCCGTGCCGGCCGGCAGATGTCGGCCGAGGCCGCGGCCACCGAGGCGCTGGCCGTGCCGCCCCCGGCGGCGGAGCCCTGCCCCGCCACCTCGCGCACCGTCCAGCTGACGGCGCGCCAGTACGAGGTGGCGCTGCTGGTCAGCCACGGCATGACCAACCGGCAGATAGCGCGTCATCTCGACCTCTCGGAGTGGACGGTGGTCAACCACGTGCGGCAGATCATGCGGCGCCTGGACGCCTCCTCGCGCATCCACATCGCCCAGTGGGTGCTCCACCGGGAACGGCAGAACGGCACCGGGTCCCAGCGGCGGTGACGGCCGTCAGGCCGCCGCGACGGGCACCCGGCGGAGCTTGTCGGGGTTGCGGACGGCGCCGACGCCGGTCACGCGGGGCTCGCCGTCGACGAGCTCCACGTCGACGGCGACCACCGCGAACACCCCGCCGGGCGAGGCCAGCACGGCGGCGGGACGCCCGTCGGCCTGCTCGCACAGCCGCAGCGCCATGCCCGGCGGGTACCCGCCCGCGACGGAGACGAAGTACCGGGCGATGGCCTCGGCGCCGTGGAGCGGGACCCTGGGCGTCTCGGCGCGTCCGTTGCCGTCCGCCCACATCGTCACCTCGGGCGCCAGCACCCGCATCAGCGCCGCCATGTCCCCGTCGAGACAGGCGGCGACGAACCGCTCGGTGGCGGCACGGCACTGGTGGTGGTCGGGCTCGAACCGCCGCTCACGGCCCTTCAGCCGCCGCCGCGCCCTGCTGCCGAGCTGCCGCACCGCGCTCTCCGAGCGGTCCACGGCGCGGGCCACCTCGGGGAAGGTGAAGCCGAAGACCTCGTGGAGCACGAAGACCGCCCGCTCCAGCGGCGACAGCGTCTCCATCATCACCAGCACGGCCACGCTGAGGGACTCCCCCATCAGGGCCGAGTCCACGGCGACGTCGGAGGAGACCAGCAGCGGCTCGGGCAGCCACGGGCCGACGTACTCCTCGCCGCGGGACCTGCGGCGCCGCAGCTGGTCGATGGCGGTGCGGGTCACGGTCCGCACCAGGTACCCGCGGGGGTCGGCGACGTCCTCGCGCCGCACCCGCCGCCACCGCAGCCACGCCTCCTGGACGACGTCCTCGGCGTCGACGACGCTGCCGAGGATCCGGTAGGAGATCGCGAACAGCACGTCCCGGTGGGCGAGGAAGGGGTCGGCGACGGCGGTGGCCGCCGCGCCCGGGACGGGTCCGCCCGGTCCGCCGGGTCCGCCGGGTCCGCCGGGTCCGTCCGCGGTGCCGACCACGCCCTCGCCCGTGCCGCGTGCCCCGCCCCGTGCCCTGCCGCGCGCCGTGCCCTCGGTGGTGTCCTCAGCGGTGACCGTCGTACGAGCCATGGCTCCCCCTCTCGGCCGAACCCGCCGCGGAGTCTACCGTCATCGCCCGTAGCCGACCGTAGTGAATCTTGCCGTTCTCGGTCCTGGGCAGCGCCGGTCCCACCTCCCTCAGCATCGTCGGCAGATAGGCCTGGCTCATGCCGCGCTCGGTGAGGATCTGGGCCAGCTCCGCGAGGCTCGGGCAGCGGTTTCCGCTGGCCACGACGGCGACGCACAGGTGCTCGTGGCCGTGCGCGTCGTGGTGTCCGACGATCGCGGCCTCCCGGACGCCCGGGTGGCGCATGATCTCGCGCTCCACCTCGGCGACCGGAATGATGTGGAAGCTGCCCAGGCGCCGGTCGCCCCGGCTGGCGAAGCGGATCCCGCCCCGCCCGTCCGGGCGCACCAGGTCCCCGGTCTCCACCCAGCCGGCGTCGTCGTGCCACGGCTGGCGCACGCCCGTGCCCGATCCCGGCTGCCAGAAGCCGATGGAGACGCCGGCGCCGCGCACCCGCAGCCGGCACAGTCCGTCGCCGCCCGGGACCGGCGGCAGTTCGGTCTCCACGCCCGGCATCGGGGCGCCGTCGCTGTGGCAGGCGCGGTCGTCCGGGGCGTCCTCCGGGGTGCGGAAGCCCATGCCCGTCTCGGTCATGCCCCAGCAGGCGCGCAGCGGCACGCCGAGCCGCGCGGTGACCTCGCGCACCAGCTCGGGCTCGACGGGCGTGCCGCCGCACATCACGAGGCGCAGCGACGGCAGCGGCCGGGGGCGGCGGCGGTACTCGGCCATCAGCTGCTCGGCGAAGAGCGGCGCCATCAGCGTCTGGGTGACCTCAGCCTCGGCCAGCAGTTCCAGGTACCCGGCCGGCGACCACGCGTCCTGGTACACGCCGGTGCCGCCGGCCAGCACCGGCGCCCAGACGGCGTAGAGCATCCCGGCCTGACCGGTGATGGGCAGCGGGGTCGCGAAGACCTCGCCGTCCGACCAGCCGCGGGCCACGACCGCGGCGTGGCCGCCACAGCCGGCGTAGAGGGTGTTCTCGGTGTGGAGCACGGCCTTGCGCTCGCCGGTCGTGCCCGAGGTGAACAGCAGCACGCAGGGCTGGTCCAGCTCGCCGCTGGTGGGCAGGCGGGCGGGGGCGGTGTCCCACTCCTCGTGGGGGGTGCGCAGGAAGTACTCGGCGAAGTCGACGGCGCCCGGGGGGACGCGGTCGCCGTAGACCGCGCGGTAGCGCAGCCACGGCAGGCGGGGGGCGATCTCCTCCAGCGCGGCGGCGCACTCGTAGCCGTCCCAGCTGTCGGGGACGACGCACAGCTGGGCCTGGGCCGCGTTGAGCACCCGTTCGAGTTCGAGGGAGCGCAGCGTGATCTGGAGCGGCACCGCGATCGCGCCGGCCCAGCGGCAGGCCAGCGTCATCGCCGCCGCCTCCCACCAGTTCGGCAGCTGGAAGGCGACACGGTCGCCGCGGTCGACGCCGAGGGAGGTCAGGGCGGCGGCGAACCGTCGGACGTAGCACAGGAGGTCGGCGTAGCGGATGACGCGGGTGCGGCCCTCCGCCACGCCGCGGGCCACGATCGCGGGGGCGTAGGGGCGTTCGACGGCGTGCCGCACCAGGTCGTGGAGGACGGAGGTGTCGCGCCACCAGCCGCGCGCCCGGAACCGCGTGGCGACCTCGACGGGCGGTCGGACGGTGAACAGGCCGTCGACGCCCTCGACGCGGTGGACCCGGGCGACCCCCCGGACCGTCACGAAAGGTCTCCTTCCGCCGGGGTGGTGGCCGGGGCCGGTACGGAGAGGATCGCGGGGGCGGGGTCGGCGACGTCACGCACGTGGTCCATGCCCCACGCCTCCTTCTGGAGGGTGTGCAGGTGCAGGGTGCTGACGGCGGCGACCTGCTCGGCGATCCTGCCGTCCTCGACGCGGACGGTGTGCTGCTCGATGCTGATGCCGCGCTCGCCGGTGGCGGGCTTGCCGAAGAAGGTGCCCGTGTTGTGCCAGTGCAGCGCGAAACGGACCGCGCCGCGGGTGCCGTCCGCGCTGTAGAACTCGTCGTGCAGCACGACGCGGATGCCGGGGTGGGCGCTGTGGATCTGCTGGCAGAACGCCAGGACGAAGTCGATGCCCTTGGCACCCCAGCGCGAGGGGGCGTACATGACGACGTCGGGGGTGTACAGCTCCCGCAGCAGCTCCCAGTCCTGCTCGCCGAGGGCGCGGACGTAGCGCTGGAACAGCGTGGTGTCGGACATGCGTGACCTTCTTCCGTATGCGATGGCGATGGCGATGGCGCGTGTGCGGTGGCGCCGGGCGAGGGGCGGACGCGGGTCGGGTGGGGTGGGGCGGTGTGGGGTGGGGTGGGGAGGCGGGGGCTCGCGGGCGGGTCAGCCGCGGGCGCCCGCGACGGCGGGTTCGTCGGGCTCGGCGGACTCGGCCGGCCCGGCGGCGGCAAAGGGCCGGTGCGCGGGCAGCAGCATCGCCAGCAGCGCGGCGACCAGGGACACGGCGACGGCCAGCAGCAGGCCGTACCGGACGGCCTCGGTCAGCGCCTCCGCGTACGCGGGGGCGGCCAGCAACTCGGCCTGCTCGCGCGCCTCCTCCGGGACGCCCTCGGCCGCCAGCCGGCTGGAGAGCACGGCGCCGACGGCGGCGCCGCCGACGACCGCCCCGATCTGCCGCGCGGTGGTGAACACGCCGGAGGCCACGCCCGCCAGCGGCGGCGTCACCTCCTGCATGGCGACGGTGCTGGTGGGCGCGAAGACCAGGCCCATGCCGAGGCCGAAGACGAGCTGCCCGGGGATGAGGGCCCAGACGCTGGAGTCGGCCTGGATCATGAGCGCCATCATCGCGATGCCGCCGCCGAAGACCAGCAGGCCGGGCACCAGCAGGACGCGGCCGCCGACCTTCGCGACGAGGTTGCCCGCCACCGGCGCCACGAAGACCGACAGCAGCGGACCGGGCACGAGCGCCAGTCCGGCCTCGGCCGGGGAGAGCCCGAGGACGGACTGGAGATAGAGGGTGAGCGGCACCAGCCCGCCGATGGAGCCGAAGAGCAGCAGGCCGGCCACGGAGGAGGAGACGGTGAAACGGCGCAGGCGCAGCAGCGCGAACGGCAGCAGCGGCTGCCGGCCCTGGCGGGCCCGCTGGTGGAGCACGAACGCGACGAGCACCGCCGCGCCGAGGGCCAGCACCAGCGGGATGCTCACGAAGCCCTCGATCGTGCCCCAGTCGTACCGCTCCCCCTCGATCAGCCCGTACACCAGCAGGGAGAGGCCGACGGTGGCGAGCACCGCGCCCGGAAGGTCGAGCGGGGTGCGCCGCCCGGTGCGCACGTCGGGGACGAGCAGCAGCGCACCGACGAGCCCGGCGACGCCGAGCGGCACGTTGATGAAGAAGATCCAGCGCCAGTCGAGCACGTCGACGACGACGCCGCCGACGGCCGGGCCCGAGACCGTCGCGAGGCCGGCCACGGCCGACCAGACGCCGAAGGCGGCGCCGCGGCGCTCGGCGGGGAAGACGGCGCTGATCAGCACCAGCGTCTGCGGCATCATCACGGCGGCGCCCAGGCCCTGCACGGCGCGGGCCGCGATCATCTGCCCCGGGGTGTCCACCATGCCGCACAGGGCGGAGGCGAGGGTGAAGACCGCGAGGCCGGCGAGGAAGACGCGCTGGGGCCCGAACCGGTCGCCGATGCGGCCCGCCAGCAGCAGGAGGGCCGCGAAGAGCAGCAGGTAGGCGTTGACGAACCAGAGGATGTCGTCGACGGAGGCGCCGAGGCCCTCGGCCATCTCGGGGACGGCGATGTTGACGATCGTCGTGTCGAGCAGCGTCATGAAGAAGCTGAGGCACAGCACCGCCAGCACCAGCCACGGGTTTCGCTGCCGCTCTTCCGCTTTCCGCGCTTCCATCCCAGGGCTCCCTCGTGCCACGTGCCGGTCGGGGTGACTCTCACCCACGACCGACGCACGAGGGCCCGGAAGTGTGACACGCCCCGCCGGACCGGATGTGGCACGGCACCGCACGGGGTCGGGACGACGGACGGGCCGGGCATCGCTGCCCGGCCCGTCGAGAGCCCACGGACGCCGCGCCTCAGCCCGGCGCGGTCGTCTGCGCTCCCCGCCTCGCCCCACGGCGACCCGCCCGGGGCGGCCGGGGTGGCGGGAGAGCCGCCGTCACGCCCGCTCGCGGCCCACGGCGCGCAGCGTGAACGCCCAGAACAACAGCGCGGTGTCGGCGGCGACGATCACGGAGCCGAAGGTGACGTGCCAGGCCAGGTCCCGGTCCTCGCCGGTCACCACCTGCGTCGCGACGAGCGCGAAGAGGACCACGGACGCCAGGATCGGCCACCACAGGCTACGGACACGCCACCACAGCAGGATCACGACGATGACCTGCGCGAGCGCGATGATGTTGGTGATCAGCCCGTTGAGTCCGTGCAGGTCCCGCATGGTCTCGTTGCCGTCGACGATCCCCGTGCCCGCCGACATGGCCTGGAAGAGCGCGATCACCAACGCCAGCAGTGTCGTGGTCCGTATCGCCCCGACCAACGCCCGGCCCGGACCGGCGACTTCTTCTTTCGTACTCACCTGCTACTCACCTGCTTCAGTAGTGGAGGGTCACGAACTGCCTTCCCACAGAAGGTTCGAGACAGTGTGTCAGCCAGGTGACACGTGGGGTCTACGGGGCCCGCGTCCTCGACCGGTTCCTCGATCCGCGCGCGAGCGGCGCGCGAGGGCCGGGTGGGGGACGGGCGGGACGGGCGGTGGGCCGTACGGCGGCGCCCGCGGGAGGGACCGCGGGTGTGTCCCCAGGGTGTCCACGCCGTTCGCTTGCTGGCGCGAATGGTCGTGTACACGGAACAGGCCGGGGGAACGTTACGATCGCACAAGCCGCGGAACCACGGCAGCCACCTCGAAGAAGGCCCCAGGGAGGCCAACCATGGCGCTCAAGCGCACTCCGCTGCCGGGAGTCGGCACGCAGTACGACTTCTCCACACGGGAGGGGCGGCACATCTCCGTCGTCGTCCACGACGACGGGCGGCGGTTCGTGGGGTTCTTCGACCCCGAGGACCCGGACACCTGTCAGGCCACCGTGCCGCTGGAGATGATGGAGGCCGCCAAGCTCGCGGCCATCCTCGCGCCGCGGGGCGCCGAGGCGATCGGCGCCGCCGTGCACAAGGCCTCCGGGGGTGGCGAGATCGACATCGACCTGGTGACGGAGAAGATCCCGATCCCCGCGGACTCCCCCTACCGCGGGCGCCCCCTGGGCGACACCCGCGCCCGCACCCGCACCGGGGCGTCGATCGTCGCCGTGCTGCGCAGGACCGGCGCCCACCACCCGGCGCCCGGTCCCGACCACCGCCTGGAGGCCGGGGACACGCTGGTCGCCGTCGGCACCCGGGAGGGTGTGTCCGACCTGGCCGACATCCTCAACGGCCTCGCAGAAGAAGACTGACGGGAACGTCCGGAAAGACCGGCAAGACCGGGAAGACCGGGAAGACTGACTAGAAGGGGGACTGGCACGTGCACGACACCGCCGGCATGCTCATCGAACTCGGCCTGCTCGTCCTGGGCCTCGGCATCGTCGGCCGGCTCGCCGAGCGCGTGGGGCTCTCTCCCATCCCGCTCTACCTGCTGGGCGGGCTGGCCTTCGGCCACGGCGGGCTGCTGCCGCTCCACGACGTCGAGGGCTTCGTCGAGGTCGGCGCCGAAATAGGCGTGATCCTCCTGCTGCTCATGCTGGGCCTCGAGTACACGGCCTCGGAGCTGGTCGACAGCCTCCGCGAGCAGTACCCCTCCGGCCTGGTCGACCTCCTGCTCAACGGGCTGCCCGGCGCGATCGCGGCGCTGCTGCTCGGCTGGGGGCCGGTCGGCGCCCTGGCCCTGGCCGGCGTCACGTACATCTCCTCCTCCGGCGTCATCGCGAAGGTCCTCACCGACCTCGACCGGCTCGGCAACCGCGAGACGCCCGTGATCCTCGGCGTCCTCGTGATCGAGGACCTGATAATGGCCCTCTACCTGCCGATCCTCACGACGGCGGTGGCCGGCGTCGGCCTGGCCAGCGGCAGCCTCACGGTGGCGCTGGCGCTGGGCACGGCGGGCGTCACGCTCTACGTGGCGCTGCGGCACGGGCGGGTGATCAGCAGGGCCGTGTCCTCCGACAACCCGGAGATGCTGCTGCTGGTGGTGCTCGGCCTGACGCT
Organism: Streptomyces sp. 4N509B; assembly: GCF_052245655.1. Taxonomy (NCBI): domain Bacteria; kingdom Bacillati; phylum Actinomycetota; class Actinomycetes; order Kitasatosporales; family Streptomycetaceae; genus Streptomyces; species Streptomyces sp. 4N509B. Next base: position 188,768 of record NZ_JBQQBZ010000006.1, on the reverse strand, counting down.
GCTCGTCGCCGGTCTCGCGCAGGAGCTCCAGGTGTCGGCGGCGGTCGGCGCGTTCCTCGTCGGCATCGCCCTGTCCGGCGAGGTGGCGCACACCACCCGGCGGCTGTTCACCCCACTGCGGGACCTGTTCGCGGCCGTCTTCTTCGTGTTCTTCGGCCTGTCGACCGATCCCACGCAGATACCGCCGGTGCTGGTGCCGGCGCTCGTGCTGGCCGTCGTCACGGCCTCGACGAAGATCGCCACCGGGTACTGGGCGGCGCGCCGCGCCGGGATCGGGCCGCGCGGCCGGTTCCGGGCGGGCGGGGCGCTGGTGGCACGCGGCGAGTTCTCCATCGTCATCGCCGGCCTCGCCGCCGGCACGGAGCCGCGGCTGGCGCCGCTGGCCACCGCGTACGTGCTGATCCTCGTCATCCTCGGGCCGTTCGCCGCGCGCTTCACCGAGCCCGCCACCCGGCCGATCCGGGAGCGGCTGGCGGCGCGCCGGGCGGCGGAGGAGGCCGCGGCGTCGGCGGCCAAGGGCGGCACGCCGACGGACGGCACCCCGACGGACTCGGCGTCCCGCGTGTAGTCCTTCCGCGGGGTGCGGCGGGGCCCGGGAGGGCTCAGCCGCATCCCGCCGAATCTCCGCCGAAACCCCGACCCGGTCCGGGCCGAACCCGCGTGGACACCGCGCGGGTTCGGCCCGGACCCGTTCACGGTGCGTGCGGCCGGGGGCTCAGGTGGGGCGCAGGGAGGCACAGGGCCGGAACGTGACGGGAACGCCCGGAGGCTGTCGGCGGGATGAGGCATCATCGGCCGCATGGGTATCGTCGCCGGCCTGGACAGTTCCGCCGTTCACACGCGCATCGTCGTCTGCGACTCAGAGACCGGCCGGGTCCTCCGGCACGGCCAGGCCACGCATCCCGAGGACGAGGCGGCCCCGCAGTCGTGGCTGCTCTCGCTCGGCGAGGCGGCCGACGGCGGGCTGCTGGAGGACGTCACCGCGATCGGCGTCACGGCCCAGCAGCACGGCCTGGTCGCGCTCGACGACGAGGGGCAGCCCGTGGCGTTGCCCTCCGGCGGCGAGGACCGGGCGCAGGCCGCGGCGGCGTGGCTGGTCGACGCCCTCGGCGGCCGGCGCGCCTGGGCGGAGGCCGTCGGCCTGGTGCCGCAGACGGGCCAGCCGGTCTCCCGGCTCCGCTGGCTCTCCCGCGCCGATCCCGAGGCGGCGCGGCGCACCGCCGCCGTGGTGCAGGCCCAGGACTGGCTGGTCTGGCAGCTGCTGGGCCGCCCCGAGGGGTGGACCACCGACCGGGGCGGCGCCTCGTCCACGGGGTACTGGTCGGCGGCCTCCGAGTCCTGGCGGCCCGAGCTGGCCGAGCTCGCCGTCGGCCATCCCGTGGCGCTGCCGCGGGTGCTGGGCCCGGCCGACGCCTCCGGCCGCACGCCCGAGGGGCTGCTGATCTCGGCCGGCACGGGCGAGACCATGGCCGCCGCGCTGGGCCTCGGCGTCGGTCCCGGCGACGCGGTGGTGTCGCTGGGCGCCACCGGATCGATCTTCGCCGTCCACGGCGAGGCGCTGACCGACACCACCGGCACGATCAGCAGCTACGCCGACGCCACCGGCCGTCACCTGCCGGTGGTCCGCACCCTCAACGCGACGCGGGTGCTGCGCGGCACCGCCCAGCTCCTCGGCTGCGACCTGGAGCGGCTGTCGGAGATGGCGACGGCCTCCACGCCCGGTGCGCACGGCCTGGTGCTGCTGCCGTACCTGGCGGGTGAGCGCACGCCGGAGCTGCCGCACGCCGCCGGGACCCTGGCAGGGCTGCGGCGGGAGAGCATGAGGCCGGAGCACCTGGCGCGGGCCGCGTTCGAGGGCATGCTGTGCGGCCTGGCCGACGCCGCCGAGGTGCTGCGGCGGCGCGGCGTCCGGATCGACCGCGTCTTCCTGCTGGGTCTCGCGGCCGGCCTGCCCGCGGTCCAGGCGCTGGCCCCGTCGATCTTCGACGCGGAGATCGTGATACCCGAGCCCGGCCCCTACACGACGCTCGGCGCGGCGCGGCAGGCGGCGTGGGCCCAGGCGGCGGAGGGGTCCTCGGGCCACTCCGGTGCCGGGGAGCCGCCCGCGTGGCCGGCCGCCCCGGGCCTGACGTTCCGTCCCGGCGAGGGTGGGGCGGAGGACGTCGAGGTCGGCGCGGCCGTCCGCCAGCAGTACGCGGCGGTGCGCGAACAGGCCCACCCGGGCGCCTTGGACGCGGCGGGCACGCCCGGGGACCCTGAGCACGACGCGTCCGGGGAGGCCGGCGGTCCCGGCGAGGCCCCGGGCGCGCCGGCCTGACGGCGGGGCCGGCGCCGGCCCCGCCGGCGCGTCACAGCTCGTCGGGCAGGCGCCTGTCGAACCAGTCGGCCAGGGTGCGGGTGTAGGTGGAGGTGAGGTGGGTGCCGTTGCGGTACACCAGCGCGTTGCCGATGACCGCCGGGCACAGGTCGTCCTCGGGGCACAGCAGCGGCGTCGGGTCGATCAGGGAGACGCCCGACACCTCCCTGGCGGCGTCGGTGTTGACCGGCGTGTACGCCAGGCCCTCGCTCGTGGGAAAGGCGCAGGCGGTCAGGTCGTCGAGGTTCTCCGAGACGCAGGACGGGACGTCCCGCGGCGGGTAGGGGTTGTCGGCGATGACCGTGACCTCCGCGCCCGTGTCCGCGAGCCGCCGCAGCGTCTTCGCGTAGCCCTCGGTCATGGCCTCGGCGCTGTCCTCCTCGTTCAGCCGCCGGCCCTCGCTCACCACCGGCGCGACCGCCCGGTTCCCCGTGACGACCAGGGCGGGCGAAAGCTCCTCGACGCGCTCCAGCGCCCCGGCCCGCCAGGTGTCGCACTCCTCGTACACCCGGTCGTACTGCTGGTGGTAGAGGGAGACGTCCGCCGGGGTGCAGCCGGACTTGGTCAGCGTCACCAGCCGCCAGCCGCGTTCCCTCGCGACGGGGTCGAGCCCGGCGGAGTACTGGAGGGCGTGCGAGTCGCCGAGGAGCACGACGGTGGTGTCCGAGGAGGTGTCGCCGTAGACGCAGGCCCTGACCTCGGTGGACTCCTGGTCGACGAGGCAGCCGTCGGCGTGCGCCCGGCCCCGGTCGTCCGTCGCGTCGGCCGGCAGCGGACGCAGCGCGCTCGCGACGCGCTGCGGCGCGGTGCTGCTGGCCAGCGCCTGGGCGCCCGGGGTCTGGGACAGCGGCGCCAGCGCCACGGTCGGCACCGCCGCCTGCGCCACGGTCCCCAGTGCCACGCCCACCGCGGTGCAGCCGCCGCCGAGCGCCAGCGCGGGACCGGTGGCGGCCAGCGGGCGGGCGCGGCGGACCGGGGTCTCCACCAGGCGGTAGGTGAGGTAGGCCGGGACCCACGCCAGCACCACCACGGTCAGCAGCAGGATGCTGGGCAGCCTGCCCTGCCAGGCCGTCGCGAGAACGACCAGCGGCCAGTGCCACAGGTACCAGGAGTAGGAGACGCGTCCCACGGCCCGCATGGGGCGGGTGGCGAGCAGCCACCCGACGGGCGTGGCCTGGGTGATCGAGCCCGCCGCGATGACGGCGGCGGTGCCGGCGACGGGGAGCGCCGCCCACGGTCCCGGGAAGGGGCTCTCCTCGGTGAGGCCGTACACCGCGAGCACGAGCGCGGCGACGCCGCCCACGCCGAGCGCCAGGGCGACGTGCCGGCCGAGCCGCTGCCAGCGGGCGGCGGGCACCAGGGCCAGCAGGCCGCCGGCCGCCAGCTCCCAGGCGCGGGCCGTCGTCGTGAAGTAGGCGGCGTCGCCCCGCTCGGCCGTGAACCGGACGGCGTAGGCGAACGAGACCACGGCGAGCGAGCCGAGCACGACCGCCAGCGGCAGGCGGGGGTCGCGTCGGGGGCGGCGGCGGCCACCCCGGCACCACCAGGCGACGGCGAGCACGAGCAGCGGCCAGAGCAGGTAGAACTGCTCCTCCACGGCGAGGGACCAGAAGTGCTGCACGGGGCTGGCCTCGGCGTCGAGCTCGGAGTACGCCACGGCCTCGGACGCCTGCCGCCAGTTGACGACGTAGAGGGCGGAGGCGACGACGTCCCGGTAGACGCCGGACCGTTCGACGGGCGACATCAGCAGCCAGGCGAGGGCCGTGACGCTGGCCAGCACCACGACGGCGGCCGGCAGCAGGCGGCGGGCGCGGCGGGCGTAGAAGCCGAGCAGGCCGACGCGGCCCGTGCTCTGGGCCTCGCGCAGCAGCAGGCCGGTGATGAGGAAGCCGGAGATGACGAAGAACACGTCGACGCCGACGTAGCCGCCGGGCGTCCAGGACACCTCGGCGTGGTACAGCAGCACGGCTCCGAGCGCGACGGCGCGCAGGCCCTCGACGTCGCCACGGAAGCGGTGGGCACGGTGTCCGGGCTCCGCCTCGCGGCTTCCGCCGACGGTGCCGGGTCTGGCCTCCGGCAGGGTCGCTACGGAGCTGGTCGGGCTCGCGGAGCTGGTCGAGCTGGTCGAGCGGAGGTCTCCTGGCTGCTCGGGCGTCCCGTTCCGTTCACCATGCATCAATCCTCGATATCAGACGGTACCGGTACGGAGTCAACCCGGCACGGCCCGCACGGGGCCCGTGGGGCGGGATGACACGCCTGGTCAGAAGCGGTCCGACGCCGGTGTCGGGCGGGGCGTCAGGTGGTGGTGGAGAGGGTGCGGCTGGCGAGGGCCCTGCCGTGCTCGTCGAGGGCGGTGACGCGCAGGACGTCGGCGTCCTCGGGGACGGTGACCTCGGCGGCCGTCTCCAGACCGGTCCTCGGCACGGTGCCCAGCGTGGTCAGCCGGCCCCGGTCCGGGCCGGCCTGGATCCGCCAGTCGGCGACCTCGGTCGCGCCGTTCCAGCTGACGTTCACCGCGCGGGTGCCGTCCCCGGCCGCGTCGCCGACGACGACCGCGGGCGCGGTGGCCGGGGTGCCGGTCCAGTCGGTGGTGCGCTCGGCCCGGTAGGTCGAGACGTACGGCCCGAACCGTGCGCTGAAGACCTCCTGGCCGTCGGCGAACTCGACCATCCGGCCGGTGGTGCCGTAGCTGACGAGCTGGTTGCCACCCGCCACCCGCCGGTTGCTGCCCATGATCTGGGTGAACGCCGGCGGGTCGGCCCGCAGCTCCCTCGTCAGCGTGGCCGTCATCGACGACTCGTCGAGGGTGTAGACGGCGCCGCGCGACTCCCGCGGGCTGTGCGTGGCGCCGTTGTCGAAGACCGAGAGCGAGCCGTCCGGCAGACGCTGCGCGTCGTGCTGGTAGCTCGGCATGTCGCCCGCGCCCCCCTCGAAGGTGACGTCGCTCTGCTCGCCGCCGAACCGCCAGACGATCCGGCCGCTGCCGGTGTCGATCCTGTAGACGGTGCTGGTGTGGCGGAAGCTGGTGAGGATGTCGCCGTCCGTGTCGTAGGCGAGGGAGTTCGCGTGGAACAGGTCGCGGCTGCCGAGGGGTTCCTGCGTCTCGTCGGGCGCCACGTGGTCCAGCGCGTTCCACTCGAAGGTGACCTCGCCGGTCTCGACGTCCTGCTCCTGGATGACCGTGTCCAGGACCGTGGCGTCGGCGGGGCCGCCCCACGGGCTGAGGTCGATCTCCGTCTCGACCCAGCCCTGGAGGAGGACGCGGGAGCCGTCCGGGCTGAACGCGATGTCGTGGCCGTCCGTCGCCGGGCCGCCCCGCAGCTGGAGGGTGGCGACCTCGGTGTAGGACTCGTCCAGCACGACGTGCGCGCCGCGCGTCGAGTCGAAGAGGGCGAGCGCGGGTCGGCCCCGGAACGTGACCTGCTCGAAGTTGAGGTGGACGCCGTCCCGCTGCCAGACGACCTGACCGGTGTTGTCGTAGATGACGGCCGGTGCGGTGTCCAGGAAGCCCGGGGTGGTCAGCAGCAGGCCGGGGTCCTCCCGGCCCGAGGTCGTGGTGGTGAGCTCGGGAGCCTGGAGGCTGGCGTCGAGGGTGACGTACGCGTCGGGGTCGAGGGCCGCCAGCGGCACGACGGCTGGTGGGGAGGGGTGGCGCTCGGCGGCACCGGCCGCCGACGCGAGAGGGACGATGAGCGCTGCGCCGGCCGCCGCCGCGACACAGGACCGGACCGGGACACGTGTCCGTAAGGGACGCACGGGTGATCTCCCTGCTGATGGACGGCCCAGCCCCGGCGGGGACTGTAGTCAGCCCTCGGCGCCGGCGCAACGAGCCCTCAGGGCTGTCCGCCGCCGCCGGCGGCGGCCCGGCGCGGGAGGGTCACAGCCGCGTGGCCGTGCGGACCAGCGCGGCCAGGGCGAGGGAGCGGCTGTGCGCGGGCCAGACGATGTGGGTGACCACCGGGGGCGCGTCGGTCAGGGGGACGGCGGCGTGTTCGGCCCACAGCCACGCGCGGGCGGAGTCGGGGAAGACCGCGACGGTGCGCCCGAGGGCGATCAGCTGGGCCAGCTGCGTCTGGTCGTGGATCTCGGGGCCCGGACCGGGTGGGAACGTCCCGTGGCGGGACCAGCGGGCGAGCGGGAGGTCGGGGACGGCGCTGACCTCGGCCAGGGACAGGCTCCGGCGCGCGGCGAGGGGGTGTCCGGCGGGCAGGACGGCGATCTGCCCCTCGGTCAGCAGCTCCTCGCTGTCGAACCCGGCCAGGGAGTTGAAGGGCACGTGCATGAGGGCCACGTCGGCGCGGCCGTCGCGCAGCATGTCCCCCTGCTCGCACGTGCCGCTCGGCAGCACCTCGACCTCGGCGGCGCCGGGCTCGGCCGCGTAGGCGTCGAGGAGCTTGCGCAGCAACTCGTGGGAGGCGGCGGCCTTCACCGCCAGCACCAGCCGGTCGCGGGGACCCCCGGGGCCGTCGGCGCCCCCGACGCGACGGGTGCGGCGGACCGCGGCGGTCGTCGCGTCGAGGGCCGCGCGGGCCTCGTGCAGCAGCACCTCGCCGGCGCCCGTCAGAAGGACGCCGCGACGGTCACGCTCCAGCAGGGTGACGCCGAGGCGCCGCTCCAGCCGCTGGATCGCCCGGGACAGCGGCGGCTGGGCCATGCCGAGGCGCTCGGCGGCGCGGCCGAAGTGCAGCTCCTCGGCGACGGCCACGAAGTACCTCAACTCGCGGGTCTCCACGGCGTCCACGGTGTCCACGGTCTCCACAGCCACACCACCAGCGTACGACCCCGCTGATACCCACCGGGTATGACAGGGCACCGCATCGGTGTTGGAGGGGCCGTCGGTCCGCGGGCGAGCATCAGGGCATGAGCGAAACGAGGACCGCGCTGGTGACCGGCGCGAACAAGGGCATCGGATACGCGATCGCGGCCGGGCTTGGCGCCCTCGGGTACCGCGTGGGCGTGGGAGCGCGCGACGAGGACCGGCGCGAGGCCGCCGTCGAGGCGCTGCGCGCGGCCGGGGCCGACGCCTTCGGGGTGCCGCTGGACGTGACCGACGACCGGAGCGTCGCCGACGCGGCGGCGCTGGTCGGGCGACGCGCCGGGCGCCTGGACGCGCTGGTGAACAACGCCGGCATAGCGGGAGAGACGGGGCCGGGGTGGGCGCAGGACCCGACCACGCTCGACCTCGACCTGGTCCGCACGGTCGTGGAGACCAACGTCATCGGCGTCATCCGGGTGACCAACGCGCTCCTGCCGCTGCTGCGGCGCTCGACGTCGCCACGGATCGTCAACGTCTCCAGCTCCGTCGGCTCCCTGACCCGGCAGGCCGACCCCGACGTCGACGTCGGCCCCGTCATGGCGGCCTACGCGCCGTCGAAGTCGTTCCTCAACGCCGTCACCGTGCAGTACGCCCGGTGGTTCGCCGGCACGGACATCCTCGTCAACGCCGTCTGTCCGGGCCTGGTCGCGACCGACTTCACCGGCTTCCACGGGCCCCGCACGCCCGAGCAGGGCGCGGCCACGGCGATCCGGCTCGCCACGCTGCCCGACGGCGGCCCGACCGGTTCGTTCTTCGAGGACGACGGCGTCGTCCCCTGGTGAGCGGCCCCGGCCGGCACCGGCCGGCACCAGCCGGCGCCGGCTCAGTCGAGGTAGCCGCGCAGCTGCTCGGCGTAGGTGTGGTCGCGGAGCTTGCCGAGCGTCTTGTGCTCGATCTGACGGATCCGCTCGCGGGTGACGCCGAAGAGGCGGCCGATCTCCTCCAGCGTGCGGGGACGGCCGTCGAGCAGGCCGTAGCGGAGCTCGACGACGCGGCGCTCGCGGTCGGCGAGGGTGGACAGCACCGCCTCCAACTGCTCGCGCAGCAGCAGGAAGGCGGCGGACTCGGCGGGCGAGAGGAGGTCGGCGTCCTCGATGAGGTCGCCGAGGTGCACGTCGTCCTCCTCGCCGATGGGGGCCTGGAGGGAGACGGGGTCCTGGGCCAGCCGCAGGATCTCGGTGACGCGGGCGGGGGTGAGGCCGAGGAGGACGGCGACCTCCTCCGAGCTGGGCTCGTACCCCTGCTCCTGGAGCACGCGGCGCTGCACTCGGATGACGCGGTTGATGAGCTCGACGACGTGGACCGGGACGCGGATGGTGCGGGCCTGGTCCGCTATGGCGCGGGACATGGCCTGGCGTATCCACCACGTGGCGTAGGTGGAGAACTTGAAGCCGCGGGTGTAGTCGAACTTCTCCACGGCGCGGATCAGGCCGAGGTTCCCCTCCTGCACGAGGTCCAGCATGGTCAGGCCGCGGCCGATGTACCGCTTGGCGACGGAGACGACGAGGCGGAGGTTGGCCTCGATGAGGTGGCGCTTGGCGAGCCGGCCACGGACGACGAGCCGGTCGAGGTCGAGGGCGAGCAGCTCGTCCAGCTCCTCGGGCGCGGCCTTCAGCAGCCTCTCCTCGGCGAAGAGGCCGGCCTCGATGCGCCGGGCGAGCTCGACCTCCTCGGAGGCGGTCAGCAGGGGGATGCGGCCGATCTCGCGCAGGTACTGGCGCAGCAGGTCGTTGCCACCGCCGGAGGAGGCGACGGGTCCGGGGGCCCGGCCGCGCTCCGGCTCCGGCTCCGCGTCGAGGTCAAGGCCGTGTCCGGCGTCCGCCGGCTCGCGCCGCCACGGCCCGTCGGGCTCGGCGCGCTCCGGCTCCAGCGTGGCGAGGGGTGGTGCGGGGGCGGCGGGGAGGGCACTGCTGAGCGTCTGGGTCTGCACGTACGCGACCTCCAGTCGTCGGCCGGGGAGCGGCACCGCACCCAGTGTGCGCTACGACACACCGTCGCCACGAGATGCGTGCGGGCACTTTTGTTCCGGGAATCTCCGGGGATGCGCGGTGCGCGCGGCGTGTGGGCGCGGCGGAGGCACGGGCGGAGGGAGGGGCCGAGGACAGGGTTGAGGACGGGACGCGTTCAGGCGTAGAGCGCCTCGGCGCCGCGCTCGCGCAGGGCGGTGCGGTACCGGGCGAGCGTCCACAGGTCCTGCCGGACGGCCGAGGCCCGCGCGGCGTCGCCCTGGGCCTCCAGCCGGCGGGCGCTGCCCTCCAGCTCGGCGACGCGCCGCTCCACGGCGGCCATCCGCACCCGCACCAGCTGCTGCCCCGCGTACGCCTCGTCGGGGTCGCGGCGGGTGCGCAGCGGCTCCACGGCGAGCTCCCGCACGAGGGCGCGCACGGCGTCGTCGGGCGCCGCGTCCTGCACGCGGGCGAGGTACCCGGCGGCGTCGCCGTCGGCGGAGCTGGCCTCGCCGGCCTCGGCGATGACGCGGCGGATCAGGGCGTACGGCGGCGCGGTGAACTCGTCCTCGCCGTACGCGTCGAAGACGGGCGAGACCAGGTGGGGCAGCTGGAGGGCGAGCTTCAGCAGCTCGCGCTCGGCGAGCAGGGCCGGGCTGCGCAGGTTCAGCGGGGGCCCGGCGGGGCCGGCGTGGGCGGAGCCGGCGGACGACGGCCCGGTGGACACCCCGGCGGGGCCGGCCGCGTGCCCGCCCGGCGCGGCGGCCACCGGCCGCCGGGAGCCGCCGGAGCCGCCCGCCCGGGCGAGCTGCCCGAGCCGCGCGACGCGGCGCAGCACGAACCGCTCGTCGGGGATGCCGACGAGGTGCGCGAGGCGGACGGCGTACTCGTGCTGGATCGAGGGGTCCTTCAGCTGGGCGACGATCGGCGCCGCGTGCTCCAGCGCGGCGGAACGGCCCTCGGCGGTCTCCAGGTTGTGCTGGCCGACGACGTTCCTGATGGCGAAGTCGAACAGGGGGGAACGGGCCTCCACCAGCGCGGCCACGGCGTCGTCGCCCTCGGCCAGCCGCAGCTCGCAGGGGTCCATGCCGCCGGGGGTGATGGCGATCGAGGTGCGGGCGGCGAACTTCTGGTCGTCGTCGAACGCCCGCAGCGCGGCCTTCTGGCCCGCGGCGTCGCCGTCGAAGGTGAAGACGACCTCGCCGGCGCCGTGTGAGCTGCTGGCGTCCATCAGCAGCCGCCGCAGGATCTTGACGTGCTCGCCGCCGAAGGCGGTGCCGCAGGTGGCGATGGCCGTGGTGACGCCCGCGAGGTGGCAGGCCATCACGTCGGTGTACCCCTCGACGACGACGGCGCGGTTCTGCTTGGCGATCTCGCGCTTGGCGAGGTCGATACCGTAGAGCACCTGGGACTTGCGGTAGATCGGGGTGTCGGGGGTGTTCAGGTACTTCGGTCCCGTGTCGTCCTCGCGGAGGCGGCGGGCGCCGAAGCCGATGATCTCGCCCGTGATGTCCCGGATGGGCCAGATCAGCCGGCCTCGGAAGCGGTCGATGGGGCCGCGCCGCCCGTCCTGGGCGATGCCCGAGGCCAGCAGCTCCCGGTCGGTGAAGCGCTTCCCCCGCAGGAAGCGCACCGCGTGGTCCCAGCCGGCCGGGGCGTACCCCACGCCGAAGTGCTCGGCGGCGGCCTGGTCGAAGCCGCGCTCCTGGAGGAACCGGCGGCCGATCTCGGCCTCGGGTGAGGCGGCGAGCTGCTCGGCGTAGAACGCGGCGGCGGCCCGGTGGGCCTCGACGAGCCGGGTCCGCTCGCTCTGCTGCCGTCCGGGGGCGTACCCGCCCTGCTCGTACCGAAGGGTGATGCCGGCCTGGGCGGCGAGCCGCTCGACGGCCTCGGCGAAGGACAGGTGCTCGACCTTCATCACGAAGGCGAGGGTGTCCCCGCCCTCCTGGCAGCCGAAGCAGTGGAAGAGGCCCTTGCTCGGGGAGACGTGGAAGGAGGGGGACTTCTCGTCGTGGAACGGGCACAGGCCCTTGAGGTTCCCGCCGCCGGCGTTGCGCAGCTGGAGGTACTCGGAGACGACCGCGTCGATCGGGACCGCGTCCCTGACCGCTCGCACGTCCTCGTCGTTGATCCTGCCCGCCACGAGGGAAGTCTACGGCCGCCCGGTGACAGTCGGGGGGCGCCCCGGACCGGTTCACCGCTGGTCGTCGGGCCGCGGCGGCGGGTGGGTCGTCGGCGGCCGGCAGGCCGGGCGCGGCGGCCTCGGGAACGGCCCCTCGGAGGCGGGCGGCCTCAGAAGCGGGGGATGTTGCGGATGTTGGCGCGGGCCATCTGGAGCATCCGGCCGACGCCGCCGTCGAGCACCATCCGGCTGGCCGACAGCGCGAAGCCGGTGACCATCTCCGCCCTGATCTTCGGCGGGATCGACAGCGCGGTGGGATCGGTGACGACGTCGACGAGGGCGGGCCCCGGGTGCGCGAACGCCTCCCGCAGCGCCGAGCGCAGCTCCCTCGGCTTCTCCACCCGCGTGGCGTGCGCCCCGGCGGCGCGGGCGATGGCCGCGAAGTCGGGGTTGGTGGTGGCGGTGCCGTACGCCGGCAGGCCGGCGACCATCATCTCCAGCTCGACCATGCCGAGGGAGGAGTTGTCGAAGAGGACCACCTTCACCGGGAGCTCGTGCTGGACGAGGGTGAGGAAGTCCCCCATCAGCATGGAGAAGCCGCCGTCCCCCGACATCGACACCACCTGTCGCTCCCGGTCGAGGAACTGGGCCCCGATGGCCTGGGGCAGGGCGTTGGCCATGGAGCCGTGGCTGAAGGAGCCGATGACGCGGCGCCGGCCGTTGGGCGTGAGGTAGCGGGCGGCCCACACGTTGCACATGCCGGTGTCGACGGTGAAGACGGCGTCCTCGGCGGCCTCCTCGTCGAGGACGGAGGCGACGTACTCGGGGTGGATCGGGACGCGGCGGTCGACCTTGCGGGTGTAGGCGCGGACCACGCCCTCCAGCGCGTCGGCGTGCTTCTTCAGCATCCGGTCCAGGAAGCGGCGGTCGGTCCGCGCGGAGACGCGGGGCGTGAGGGAGCGCAGCGTCTCGCCGACGTCGCCCCAGACGGCGAGGTCGAGGGTGGAGCGGCGGCCCAGGCGCTCGGGGCGGACGTCGACCTGGGCGATCGCCACGTCGTCGGGGAGGAAGGAGTCGTAGGGGAAGTCGGTGCCCAGCAGGAGGAGCAGGTCGCACTCGTGCATGGCGTCGTAGGCGGCGCCGTAGCCCAGCAGGCCGCTCATGCCGACGTCGAAGGGGTTGTCGTACTGGATGAACTCCTTGCCGCGCAGCGCGTGCCCGACGGGGGCCTTCACGCGGTCGGCGAAGGCCATCACCTCGGCGTGGGCGTCGGCGGTGCCGCTGCCGCAGAAGAGGGTGACGCGTTCGGCCTCCTCGACCATGCGGGCCAGGGCGTCGATGGAGCTGTCGGCGGCGCGGACGGTGGGCCGGCTGGTGACCAGGGCGTGTTCGGCGGTGCGCTCGGGGATCTGCTGGGCGGCGATGTCGCCGGGGAGGACGACGACGCTGACGCCGCCGCGGCCGACGGCGTGCTGGACGGCGGTCTGGAGCACGCGCGGCATCTGGCGCGGGTTGGAGATCAGCTCGCAGTAGTGGCTGCACTCGCGGAAGAGCTGGTCGGGGTGGGTCTCCTGGAAGTAGCCGGTGCCGATCTCGGAGCTCGGGATGTGGGAGGCGAGGGCCAGCACGGGGGCCATGGAGCGGTGGGCGTCGTAGAGGCCGTTGATGAGGTGGAGGTTGCCCGGGCCGCAGGAGCCGGCGCAGGCGGCGAGCCGGCCGGTGAGCTGGGCCTCGGCGCCGGCGGCGAAGGCGGCGGTCTCCTCGTGGCGGACGTGGACCCAGTCGATGGCGGCGTTGCGGCGCACCGCGTCCACGACGGGGTTGAGGCTGTCGCCGACGACGCCGTAGAGGCGGCTGACTCCGGCGGAGACGAGGATGTCGACGAACTGCTCGGCCACGGTCTGTTTGGGCATCGCTGGCACACGCCTTTCTGCTGGGTGCTCGCTCGGTCGGTGGCTGTCGCGGTGGCTGTCGCGGTGGCGGTGGCTGCCGCGGTGGCGGTGGCTGCCGGGGTCGACGGACGGGACGGCGGGCTCGGAGGGGTCAGACGATGTCGAGGACGAGACTGGTCGGGCGGCGCGGCGTCGCCGGGGACGCGGGGGCGTAGCCGAAGCGGATCATCGCTTGCGGATGGTCGGGGGCGTGGGGCTCGTGCCAGCCGGGGGTGTGGCAGGTCAGGACGGCGGTGAGGCCGTGCCCGGCGGCCAGCAGCAGCGCGCGTTCCATCGCCTGGCCGGTGCGCAGCCAGTCCACGGAGCGGTCCTCCGTGGTGCCGATCACCGCGAGGTTCGGGGAGGGCGCCCCCGTCGTGGCGGTGGTGAATGGGGCGAGGTCGCGGCCCTCCGCGTCCCGGGAGGTCTCCAGGAGCCTCCACGCCTCGTCGGGCTCGGGGAAGCGGAGCCTCGCGCCCTCCCGGCCGGCGGCCTGGCACAGGGCGGCGCGGAGTTCGACGGGGACGGGCTCCTCGCGGAAGGGCTGGCGGCAGGTGTGGCGGCGCCGGATCGCCGGGTGGAGCGCGGCGAGGGCGGCGAGGTCCTCCGGTCCCGGCTCGGTGTCCGGCACGGCCTCGGGGTGGAGCCCGCCGAGGGGGCGCTCCAGCCGGACGGTCGCCAGCAGGCGCGGGTCGTAGGGGTCGGGCAGGAGGGCGGTGAGCGGCAGCCAGCCGGCGTGGGCGGCGGCGACGCGCAGGTTCAGCAGGGCGGCGGCGCAGCCCATGTGCAGGGCGCGGCCGTGTGGATCCTCCCTGGGCAGCGCCCGGTCCAGGGAGGCCCTGACCTGGAAGGTGACGCTGTCGGTGAGGAAGCGGAAGCGCCAGGGCTGGGCGTTGTGCAGGGAGGGGGCCGCCGTGGCGGCCCTCACCAGGGAGGTCACGGTCGGCGTGTCCAGGATCAGCGACTGCACCACCCGGCACCGGCCCTCGCTCGCGCGTCGTCCTTGCTCCGTCCGCCCCGCCCCGTCCCGTCCTGTTCCGTCCTGTCCTTCCTTCGCCGGCCCGCCCGGGGGCGGCCTTTCGTCCTCCGCCCTGGCCGTACTCCTCCCGCCCGCTGTTCCCCACGCTAGGCCGGCCGGCGCCCTCCCGCACCCGGAGGGGAGCCGGCCGGGGCGTCACTCGGCGACGAGGGAGGCCAGGGGGACGTCCGGGTCGGCCAGGGCCTTGGTGTCGACGGGGGCGCCGGAGCGGATCAGCTGCTGGATCGGGGAGGTGACGTCCCAGACGTTCACGTTCATGCCGGCGCGCACCCGGCCCTCGCTCAGCCAGAACGCGACGAAGGCGCGGCCGGGGACGTCGCCCCGGCAGACGACCTGGTCGTAGGCGCCGGGCGGGGCCCAGCCCGAGTACTCCAGGCCGACGTCGTACTGGTCGGAGTAGAAGTACGGGACCCGGTCGTAGGTGACGTCCTGGCCGAGCATGGCGCGGGCGGCGGCGGGGCCCGAGTTCAGCGCGTTCGCCCAGTGCTCGACGCGCAGCCGCTCCGGGGTCCCGGGGGCCGGGGCGGGTCGGGCGACGGCGGCGACGTCGCCGGCGGCCAGGATCCGCGGGTCGGAGGTGCGCAGCCCGGCGTCCACGGCGACGCCGCCGGCCCCGTCGTCGACGAGGGCCAGGCCCGCGGAGCGGGCGAGCGCGGTGCGGGGCGTGGCGCCGATCGCGGCGAGGACGGCGCGGGCCGGCAGCTCCTCGCCGTCCTCGGTGCGGACGCCGGCGACGACGCCGTCGCGGCCGGTGATCTCGCGGATGCGGGTGCCGAAGCGGAAGGTGACGCCGTTCTCGCGGTGGAGCGCGGTGAAGACCTCGCCGATCTCGGGCCCGATGACCTGGTGGAGCGGACCGGGCGCGGGCTCGACGACGGTGACCTGCGAGCCGAGCGTCCTGGCGGCGGCGGCGACCTCCAGGCCGATCCAGCCGGCGCCCGCGATGACCAGGGGCTCCTCGGGCCGGGAGCGGTCGGTCAGCACGCCGCGCAGGTGGTCGGCGTGGGCGAGGCGGCGCAGGTGGTGGACGCCGGCGAGGTCGGTGCCGGGGATGCCCAGCCGCCGGGGCTCGGCGCCGGTGGCCAGCAGCAGCGCGTCGTACTCCAGGCGGGTGCCGTCGCCGAGGCGGACCTCGCGGCGGTCGCGGTCGATGGCGACGGCGGGCTGTCCGAGGTGGAGCTCGACGCGGTGGTGGGCGTACCAGGAGGCGTCGTGGACGTAGACGCTGTCGCGCTCGACGCGGCCGGCGAGGTAGTCCTTGGAGAGCGGTGGACGTTCGTAGGGGTGCTCGTGTTCGTCGCCGACGAGGATGACGCGGCCGGTGAAGCCCTCCTCGCGGAGGGTCTGTGCGGCCTTCGCGCCGGCCAGACCACCCCCGACGATCACGAACGTCCTGTATGTCCCGTTCAACGCGCTTCCCTCCCGGTCGGTCGCGACCCCGCCGGACGGTGCGCGGAGTCTGGATGGAGCCTGCCCCACCTGGTGCCTTCCCGAAAGGGGGCGGTCAGCCACCCGGGTGTCCCCGGGTCGGGTGGTCGGGAGGGACGGGGGCGTCAGGCGGGCGTGGCGCCGGCCGCGCGCCCGCGTGTGAGCCGGGCGTGCAGCCAGCGGGCGGCGGCGTCGGTGAGGGAGGCGATCTGGTCGACGACCACCCGCAGCCGCGCGGCGTCGTCGGCCGCCTCCTGGAACAGCGCGCGGTACTGCGGGTCCAGGCCCTCGGGCGCGCGGCGCAGCAGCTCCGCGCCCAGCTCCGCGAGGATCTCCCGCTGCCGGGTGCGCTGCCGGGACAGGTCGGGGCGGCGCATCACGTAGACCTCGGCGACGGCCTTCAGCACGGCGCACTCCAGCCGGGCCTCGCGCGGCACGACGAGCTCGGCGGCGTAGCGGCGCAACGGCCCCGGGCCGTGGGCGGCGCGGGTGGCGCGTTCGGCCGCCAGGCAGAACCGGCCGACGAGCTGGCTGGTGGCGTTCTTCAGCCGGGCCTGCGCGGGGGCGGAGCCGTCGTAGCCGTGGGGCCACCACTCCTGGTCCAGCAGCCGGTCGAGCGCGGCGGCCAGTTCGGCGGGCTCGGTGCCGGAGGGGGCGTAGCGGCGGGCGGCGACGGCGAACACCTCGCGGCGCTCGGGCTCGGCCAGCAGCAGGCCGGGGTCGAGGTGGCCGGCGTGCAGGCCGTCCTCCACGTCGTGGACGGAGTAGGCGACGTCGTCGGACCAGTCCATCACCTGGGCCTCGAAGCAGCGCCGGGCCGGGCCCGCCGGGGCGCCGCGGCGCAGCCAGGAGAAGACGGGCAGGTCGTCCTCGTAGACGCCGTACTTCGGCGAGGCGGCGTCGCGCGGGTCGCCGCCGCGCGGCCAGGGGTACTTGGTGGCGGCGTCGAGCGTGGCGCGGGTGAGGTTCAGGCCGACGGACCGGCCGCTGCCGCCGCCGCTCCACCGCTTGGGCTCCAGCCGGGTCAGCAGGCGCAGCGACTGGGCGTTGCCCTCGAACCCGCCGCAGTCGCGGGCGATCTCGTCCAGGGCGCGCTCCCCGTTGTGCCCGAACGGCGGGTGGCCCAGGTCGTGGGCGAGGCAGGCGGCCTCCACGACGTCCGGGTCGCAGCCGAAGGCGGCGCCGAGGTCCCGGCCGATCTGGGCGCACTCCAGCGAGTGCGTCAGCCGGGTGCGGGGCGCGGCGTCCCACGGGAACGCGGCGGCGTCGGCGGTGTCGGGCGTGACGACCTGGGTCTTGCCCGCGAGGCGGCGCAGCGCGGCGGAGTGCTGGACGCGGGCGCGGTCGCGCTGGAACGCGGTGCGTCCGGGCCGCTTGTCCGGCTCGGGGTCGAACCGCTCGGCGTCGGCCGGGTCGTAGGCGCCGTGGTGGGCGAACGGGGCGCGCGGCCCGTCGTCGTGCCCGCCCCGTGGCTCGTGCGGCTCGTGCGGCTCGTGCGGCTCGTGCGCGTGCATAGCCCGACCGTAGCCCCACGGGCGGGACCGCGGCGCTACGAGACGGTTTCCAACGCGCGGCCGGTACCCGGCGGCTTCGCGGCGGTCGCGCCGCGCGCCTGGTCGTAACGGTGGAGCAGCAGGCGCGCCAACGCCGGGTGCGCGCCGAGCGGCGCGGCGACGACACCGGGGGCCGCCTCGGCGCAGCGGCGGGCGAAGAGGCCGGGCGCGGTGAAGCAGGAGGCCACGGCGACGTCGGCGTCCCGCGCCGCGTGGCCCGCCTCCCGCAGCGCCCGCACCGCCTCGCCGACCGTGGGACGCGCGGCGGAGGCGTAGGCGGGCGTCACCACGACGCCGCCGAGCCGCGCCGAGAGCAGGTCGGCCGTGTGCTGCGTGCCGGCCGCCGACTCCGGGTCGTGCGAGCCGGCCGCCGCCAACACCACCGGCGAGCCCGGCCGGTACCCGGCCTCCATCAGCCGGCTGTGGAGCCCCTCGGCCAGCAGCGGGTGCGGGCCCAGGCAGGCGGCCGTGACCGCCGTCAGGTGGCGGGCGCGGGCGGCCAGCACCGCGGGGATGTCGTGCTTGACGTGGAAGCCCCGGCTGAACAGCAGCGGCACCAGGACCGCCTCGCCGCGCAGCCGGCCCAGGACGTCGGCCAGCAGGGGCTGGTCCGTCTCCAGGTGGGCGAGTTCCACCCGCAGCCCCGGGCGCAGCGCCCTCACGAGGCGGACCAGGGCCTCGACGGCCCCTCGGGCGCGCGGGTCGGGCGAGCCGTGGGCGACGGCCACCAGCGTCGGCGCCTGCGCGCCCGGCGACGCGGCGGGACGACCGGCGGCGGGCACGGCGGAGAACGGGCGGGTGCTCATGACCGCCAGCGTGCGCCCGTCTCGTTGCCGCCGTGTTGCCTCGATGTCACCAAAGCCCCTCCCGCTCCTCACCGTAGCGAAGCTCACACTCGGAGCGCGGCGCACCGGTGGCGTAACCGATCGCCGTCCCCGCCGTAACACGCGCGAAGCATGCTGGTGTCACGACGGAGAGCATCCCACGGCCGGACACGGCCGGAGAGGGCCGGTGAGCATGACGGACCAAGCGGCGCGGACCGGGACGGACGGCACGCCGACGCACTGCCCGTACTGCGCCCTGCAGTGCGGCATGACGCTGCGGCCCGCCCCCGGCGCGGTCGGCGGCCTGGAGGTGGTGCCGCGCACCGCGTTCCCCGTCAACCGCGGCGCGCTGTGCGGCAAGGGGCAGACCGCCCCCGAGCTGCTGGCGCCCGGCACCCGCCTGACCACGCCGCTGCTGCGGGACCCCGCCACCGGCGAGCTGTCCCCCGCCGGCTGGGACGCGGCCCTCGACCGCGTGGCCGAGGGACTCGCGCGCACCCGGGAGCGGTACGGCCCCGACGCCGTCGGCGTCTTCGGCGGCGGCGGGCTGACCAACGAGAAGGCATACGCGCTGGGCAAGTTCGCGCGGCTGGTGCTCGGCAGCTCGCAGATCGACTACAACGGCCGCTTCTGCATGTCCTCGGCCGCCGCCGCCGGGAACCGCGCCTTCGGCGTGGACCGGGGCCTGCCGTTCCCGCTCGCCGACATCCCCCGGACCGGCTGCGTCATCCTCGTCGGCTCCAACCTCGCCGAGACCATGCCGCCCGTGCTGCGGTACTTCACCGAGCTGAGGGAGAACGGCGGCCGGCTGATCGTCGTCGACCCCCGCCGCACCCGCACCGCCGAGCACGCCGACCTCCACCTCGCTCCCCGCCCCGGCACCGACCTGGCGCTGGCGCTCGGCCTGCTGCACCTGGTCGTCGCCGAGGGCCGTGTCGACGAGGCGTTCGTCGCCGCCCGCACCACCGGCTGGGAGGAGGCGCGCGCGGCGGCCATGGCGCACTGGCCCGAGCTGGTGGAGCGACTCACCGGCGTGCCGGTGCCACGGCTGCGCGAGGCGGTGCGGATGTTCTGCGAGCCCGCGTCGTCGATGGTGCTCACCGCGCGCGGCCCCGAGCAGCAGTCGAAGGGCACCGACACCGTCGGCGCGTGGATCAACCTGTGCCTGGCCACGGGGCGCGCCGGCCGCCCGCTGTCCGGCTACGGCTGCCTGACGGGGCAGGGCAACGGGCAGGGCGGGCGCGAGCACGGCCAGAAGGCCGACCAGCTGCCCGGGTACCGCATGCTCGCCGACGCCGAGGCCCGCGCGCACGTCGCCGGCGTGTGGGGTGTCGACCCCGACACCCTCCCCGGCCCCGGGCGCAGCGCGTACGAGCTGCTCGACGCGCTGGGCCGCGACACCCCCGACGGGGTGCGGGCGCTGCTGCTGATGGCCTCCAACCCCGTGGTCTCCGCGCCCCGCGCCGCCCACGTCACAGAGCGGCTGCGGGCGTTGGACCTCCTCGTCGTGGCCGACGTGGTCCTCTCCGAGAGCGCGCGGCTCGCGGACGTGGTGCTGCCCGTGACGCAGTGGGCGGAGGAGACCGGGACCATGACCAACCTGGAGGGCAGGGTGCTGCTGCGCCGCAAGGCGGTCGACCCGCCGCCGGGCTGCCGCAGCGACCTGGCGGTGCTCCACGACCTCGCGGCCCGGCTCGGCTGGGAGAAGGGCTTCCCGACCGACCCCGAGGAGGTCTTCGACGAGCTGCGCCGCGCCTCGGCCGGCGGGAAGGCCGACTACTCCGGCATCACCTACCGCCGCGTCGCCGAGGAGGACGGCGTCTTCTGGCCCTGTCCGGAGACGCCGCCCGCCCCGCCCCAGGCGGCCGAGGACGCCCCCTCCCCCGCACCCCGCCCGGGTGCTCCGCACCCCGGCACCCCGCGGCTGTTCCTCGACCGCTTCGCCACGCCCGACGGCCGCGCCCGCTTCGCGCCCGTCACCCACCGGCCGGCGGCCGAGGAGCCGACGCCGGAGTACCCCCTGCTGCTGACCACGGGGCGGGTGCTGGCGCAGTACCAGTCCGGCGCCCAGACCCGTCGCGTCGACAGCCTCAACGCCGCAGCGCCGGGGCCGTTCGTCCAGCTCCATCCCCGCCTGGCCGAACGGCTGGGCGCGGCGGAGGGGGACCGCCTCGCGGTCACCTCGCGCCGGGGCCGCGCCGTCGCGCCCGCCCGCATCAGCCGTGACATCCGGCCCGACACCGTCTTCATGCCGTTCCACTGGCCGGGCGAGGGCCGCGCCAACACCCTCACCAACCCGGCGCTCGACCCGACCTCCCGCATGCCGGAGTTCAAGGTGTGCGCGGTCCGCGTGGAGCTGGCGGACCACGCGGCTGCGGGCGCGGGGGCGAAGGCGGCCCTCGACGCGGGGGCGGGCGCGGCCCCGGGTGCGGCCCCGGGCGGTCGGGGAGCGGATGCGGCCGGCGGCTGAGGGGGGCAGCATGGGGGCATGGAAGACCTGACGCTGCTCGCGGAACAGCACCTGACCCGGGCCCGGCAGGGCGAGCACGGGCGCAGCGCGCACCTGTTCCTGCGCGACGGGCCGCTGCGGCAGAGCGTCATCGCGCTGCGCGGGGGTGCCGAGTTGGAGGAGCACACCGCGCCGCCGGCCGCCAGCCTCCAGGTGCTGCTGGGGCGGGTGCGGCTGGCCTCGCCGGACGCCGGGGACGCCGAGCTGCTCGCCGGCCAGATCACGGACATCCCGCAGGGCCGCCACTCGCTGCACGCCATCGACGACTCCGTCGTCCTGCTGACCTCGGTCACCGCGACCCCCGAGCCGCTGGTCGTGTACGACGAGCGGCGCTCCCCCACGACGGCGTGACGCGGCGCCGCGTGTGACCGTGCCGCGTGGCGGGGCGGCTCAGGCCGGGCCGGTGCTCCCGGCACCGGCGGTCCCCACGGCGACCGCCGCCGTCGCGCCCTCGCGGTACGCGCGGGGGCTCACGCCCCGCTCCCGCTTGAACGCGGCGCTGAGGGCGAAGCCACTGCCGTAGCCGACGCGTCGGGCCACCGCGTCGAGCGTCGCGTCCGGCTCCCGCAGCAGCTCCGCGGCGAGCGCCAGCCGCTGCGCCGTGAGGTATGCCATCGGCGGCTCGCCGACCAGCGCGCCGAACCGCCGTGCCAGTGCCGCCCGCGACACCCCGGCCCGCACGGCCAGCGAGGCCACCGTCCACGGGTGGGCGGGCTGCTCGTGCATCAGCCGCAGCGCCCGCCCCACCACCGGGTCGCTCTGGGCCCGGTACCAGGCGGGGGCCTCGGTGCCGGGACGGGCGAACCACGCCCGCAGCACGGATATCAGGAGCAGGTCGAGCATGCGGTCCAGGACGACGTCCTGGCCCGGGTCGTCGCGCGCGATCTGGCGCTCCATCAGCCCCGTCAGCGCGGACTCCCACTCGTTCTCGCGCAGCGCCAGCAGCGGCGGCAGCGCGCCCAGCAGCCGGCGGCTGACGGCCTGCGGCATCTGGTAGCTGCCGACCAGCAGCACGGTGGAGCCCTTAAGGCTCGTGCCCCACGTCCGCGGCCCCAGCTCCATCACCTCGCACAGGTCGACCCGCCGGTCGGGCGACATCGCGCAGCCGCCGGGCACGACCACGGCGCGGGGCTCGGCCCCCGGCAGGTCACCGGCGGTGTACGGGGCCGGGCCGCGCATCACCCCGACGTCGCCGGCGCGCAGCCGCACGGGCTGGCCGTCGTCGGGGGCGATCCACGTCTCGCCGCGCGCCACCGCGATGACCGTCAGCGGCGCGCCGTCCTCCACGCGCAGGCCCCACGGCGCGTCGAGCACCGCCCGGAGGAGGAAGGCGCCGCGGGCGCGCGGCCCTTCCAGCAGACTCGTCAGCGCGTCCATGGGCCACGAGCGTAGACGCTCGCTTATGCGGGTGCGTCCCTCGCCGATGGTCGGGACACCCCCGGCCGCGATGGACTGCCGTCATGACGACGAACCAGACCACGAACCAGACCGCGAACGGGACCACGAACGAGAGCACCCGGGGCGACGACGACGGCCGCGCCCCGGTCCTGGTGCTGGGCGGCGCCGGCAAGACGGGCCGCCGCGTCGCGGAGCGCCTGGCCGAGCGCGGCGTGCCGGTCAGGATCGCCTCGCGCTCCGCCACCCCGTCCTTCGACTGGCACGACCCCGCCACCTGGGACGCGGCGCTGGCCGGCGGCGCCCGCGCCGCCTACCTCGCCTACGCCCCCGACATCTCCGTCCCCGGCGCCGCGGAGGCGGTGCGGGCCGTCGCCGAACGGGCCCGCGCCCACGGCGTCGGGCGGCTGGTCCTCCTCTCCGCCCGCATGGAGGCGGCGCTCCCGGCGGAGGACGCCGTCCAGGAGGTGGCGAAGGAGTGGACCATCCTGCGCTGCGGCTGGTTCGCGCAGAACTTCAGCGAGGAGATGATCCGCGACCTCGTGCTGTCGGGGCAGCTGGCGCTGCCGACGGGCCAGCAGGCCGAGCCGTTCCTCGACGCCGAGGACATCGCGGACGTGGCTGTGGCCGCGCTGCTCGACGACACCGGCCGTCACGCCTCGCGGGTCTACGAGCTCTCCGGCTCCCGCGCGCTCACCGTCGCGGAGGCCGCGGCGGAGATCGCGCGGGCCACGGGCCGCGAGCTGCGGTACGTGCCCGTCAGCCCCGAGGAGTTCCGTCAGGGCATGGTGGCGATGGGTGTGCCGGCCGACCTCGCCGAGATGGTCGCGACGATCTTCGCCGAGACCTTCGACGGCGTGGACGTGGCTCCGACCGACGGCGTCCGGCAGGCCCTGGGCCGCGAGGCGCGTGACTTCTCCGACTACGTCCGGCGGGCGGCGGCCGAGGGCGCCTGGGACGCCTGACCCACCTCGCCCGCCAGGGGCGGGCCGGCGTGCCCGGCCCGAGCGACGCCCCCGGGACGACGCGTCCGCCCGGTCGAGGCCGCCGCCCCGGCCCGACCGGGCAGACCGGCCTGAGCGGGCGGAGCCGCGTCACCGGCCGGACCGGCCTCGCCTGCCGGGACGCTCTGGCCCGTCTGGACGGCTCGTTCCGCCTGTTCGGCCTGGTCTGCCTGTTCCGCCTGGTCTGCCTGTTCCGCCTGGTCGTCCTGTTCGGCCTGGTCCGCCTGGCGTTCCGCGTGCCGCCCCGGGGTGTACCCGTACTCCTTGGCGAAGGCCGCGACGAACGCTGACGGGCTGGCGTAGCCGACGAGACGGGCGACGCGGGTGACCGGATTCCCGCCGAGGAGCACCCGCGCCGCCCGCAGCCGCAGCAGCGTGCGCCAGCGCGAGTAGGAGACGCCGAACTCGCGCAGGAAGTCCCGCTGGAGCGTCTTCACGCTGACGTGCAGCCGCCGCGCCCACTCGCCCAGCGGGGTGGGGTCGGCCGGGTCCCGCGAGAGCTCCCGCGCCACCACCAGGGCGACGCCCCTGCCGGCCGCGTGGTGGGCCACGTAGTCCTCCGTGGTGGCGGCGAGCCCGTCCATGAGGCCCCGGCGGGCGCCGAGCGCCGCCTCCTCCTCGCAGTCGGGGCGGGTGATCGCCGCCAGCAGCCGCGTCGCCTCCGGGCTCACCGAGACCACGCCGGCCCGCAGCCCCGCCAGCGCCCGCGGCACCTCCCGCAGGAAGACGCGGTGGACGACGTCGCCGTCCCCCGCCCGGACCTCGTGCGTGACGGCCCGCTCGGCCCAGAACCCCTCGCCCTCGCCCGTGAACAGCACCCGCGAGCCGTGCAGCACGGTCAGCACCCCGCCGGGCGAGACGTACAGCTGGTGGAGGAAGTCCTGCCGGCAGGCGCCGAAGTCCAGGGCTCCGGCGGCGCGGTAGCGCAGCACGAGGATCCCCTCGGGACGTCCGAGGCCGTAGCCGAACTCCTCGCAGCGCACGGGATCCGTGCCGCGATGTCCTGTGACCGTCACGGGGTGACCTCTCAGCGATATCCGAACCAAATCAGGTAAGGCTAGCCTAACTAGCCGTTCCGACCGCACCACCGCTGCACCACCAAAGGACCACCCCCCATGCGCTCTCGCCTCCCCAGACGGGGTCTCACCGCCGCCCTGGCCCTCTCCCTGACCCTGCTGGCCGGCTGCTCCTCCTCCGGCGACGGGGACGGGGGTGGCGGCGACGGGGAGGCCGCCACCCGCGTCTTCTCCGCCGACAACGGCGAGATCACCATCCCCGTGGACCCGAAGCGGGTCGTCGCCACCGGCTACGCCGTGCCCGTCCTCATCGAGGCGGACGCCGCCCTGGTCGGCATCTCCACCTGGGAGCGGGGCGTCGAGCTGATGACCGACGAGGACCGCGCCACCTACGAGGAGCTGCCGAAGATCGCCGGGGAGACCGCCGCCGAGACCAACTACGAGGCCGTTGCCGAGGCCGACCCCGACCTCATCGTCATCGGCGTCCCCGCCCCCGTCCTCGGCGACGTCGACATCGAGCGCCTTTCGTCCCTCGCCCCCGTCGTCGCCATCGGCCCCACCGTGCCCAGCGCCTGGCGCGAGCTGTCGCGGCGCCAGTCCGACGCCGCGGGCCGCCTCGACCACTTCGAGGAGGCGAAGGCGGCCTACGAGGAGCGGGCCGCCGAGCTCGCCGACCGGTACGCCGACGCCCTGGCCGACGTGGACCTCGGGCACGTCGGGTCCTACGGCGACGCCGCCGCCGGCACCTTCATGCGGGAGTTCGCCGACTCCTGGGGCACCAACATCGCCGGCGACATCGGCGCGCGCTACCCCGGCGAGCCGAAGGACCCGGGCGAGGGCAGCGCCGCCGTCTCCGAGTACCCCTCCATCGAGGAGCTGCCCGAGAGCCTCGGCGACGTGGACGCCATCACCTACACCGTCGGCCCCGACGGCACCCCCGGCGAGGCGGTGCGGTACGTCCTCGACTCCGAGCTGTGGCAGAGCCTCCCGGCCGTCCAGGCCGGCCGGGTCTACCCCCTGCGCCACACCGAGGCCGCCACCTACGCCTCCGCCCTGCGCACCCTGGACGCCCTGGACGAGGCCCTCGCCCCGCTGCTGGAGGAGACCGCGTGACCGCCATCGACCGGAGCGACCCCGGCGGTCGCGTCGCCGCCCACCGCCGCGCCGGCACGGGCGTCACCCGCATCGGCTACCCGATCGGCATCCGCACCCTCACCGTCCGCGCGCGCACCTGGCTGACGCCCCGCATGCTGCGGCTGACCCTCGGGGGCCCCGCCCTCGACGGCTTCCACACCTACCAGCCCGACGACCACGTCAAGATCATCTTCCCCGACCCGGACGGCACCCGGCGCGACCCCGTGCCGAACGACCGGCAGATGCTCGACTGGCCGCTCCCGTTGCCCACCGCCCGGGTCTACACCGTGCGCCGCCACGACGCCGCCGCCCGCGAGATCGACCTCGACTTCGTCCTCCACGACGGCGGCGTCGCCTCCACCTGGGCGCGAGGGGCCGCCGTCGGCGAGGAGGTGGTCGTGGCCGGCCCGCCCGGCGCGAAGGTCTTCCCCCTCACCTACGACCGCTACGTCCTCGCCGCCGACGCCACGGCCCTGCCCGCCGCGGCGCGCTGGCTGGAGGAGGCGCCCGAGGGCGTCTCGGCCGACCTGGTGGTCGAGACCGACGACGAGGCCGAGCACGCCTACCCGCTCACCGTTCCGGCGGGCGTCACCGTCCACCGCCTCGTCCGCGCCGACGGCCGCTCCGCGCTGGCCGCCACCGTCGCCGGCCTCGCCCTCCCCACCCCGGGGCGCTGCTTCCTCTGGGCGGCCGGCGAGTCGGAGGACCTGCGGGCGCTGCGCGCCTGGCACCGGGAGACGGGGCGGGCCGGCGGCGTCGACGCGCTGTTCACCGGCTACTGGAAGCGTGGAGTCGCCGGGTTTGAGGACTGAGCACCCCACCGCCGCCGAGGCCACGCCCCCCGCCGCCGCCCGGCCGGCGGCCGGCCGCGTGGCGCTCCTGCTGCTGTCGGCCGTCGCGCTGCTGGCCGCCGCCGGCGCGAGCCTGTGCGTCGGCGCCGGGACCGTGCCGCTGGACGCGGTGTGGCCCGCGCTCACCGACGGCGACGGCCCCGCCGGGGGCGACGCGCGGCTCATCGTCCGCGAGGTGCGCGTGCCGCGCACCGTCCTGGCCGTGGCCGTCGGGGCAGCGCTGGGCGCGGCCGGCACCCTGATCCAGACGCTGACGCGCAACCCGCTCGCCGAACCCGGCGTGCTCGGCGTGACGTTCGGCGCCGGCTTCGCCATCAGCCTGGGCGCCGCGCTCGGCGTC
This sequence comes from Streptomyces sp. 4N509B, assembly GCF_052245655.1. NCBI lineage: Bacteria > Bacillati > Actinomycetota > Actinomycetes > Kitasatosporales > Streptomycetaceae > Streptomyces > Streptomyces sp. 4N509B. Next base: position 162,504 of record NZ_JBQQBZ010000006.1, on the reverse strand, counting down.
GCCGGCTCGCAGGCCACGCAGCTCGCGCTCGCCTTCGTCGGCTCCCTGCTCGCCGCGGTGCTCGTCCACGCCGTGGGCGGCACCTCGCCGCTGCGGCTGCTGCTGGCCGGGACCGCCCTCAGCTTCGTGCTCGGCGGGCTCGCCCTCGGGATGCGCCTGCTCGACCCCGACGTCCTGGACCGGCACCGCTTCTGGTCCGTCGGCTCCCTCGCGGGCCGCGAGCAGATCGCCCTCACCCTGCCGCTGCTGCTGATCGCCCTCGCCCTCGTGGGCGCCCTCGCCGTCACGGGGCCGCTCAACGCCCTCGGGCTCGGCGAGACCGTCGCCCACACGCTCGGCGCCCACGTGACGCGGACCCGTGTCGCGGTCCTCGCCCTCGTGACGGTCCTCGCCGGGACCGCCACCGCCGTCGCCGGGCCCATCGCGTTCGTCGGACTGATCGTCCCCCACCTGGCGCGCCGCGCGGCCGGCGGGTCGCTGCGCTGGCTGATGGCGTACACGATGCTGCTGGGGCCGCTGCTGCTCCTGGCGGCGGACGTCGCCGCCAGGGTCCTGCTGCCCACGGGCGAGGTCCCGGTGGCCGTGGTCACCGCGTTCCTCGGCGGCCCGGTGCTGATCTGGGCCGTCCGCCGCCGTGGGGCGGTGGCCCTGTGACCCGCAGTGCGACCCGCCCCGTGACCGGCTCCGTCGACGACGCTCGCCGCGTCGCGCCGCCCCTGACGCTGCGGCTCGGCCCGTTCTCCGCCCAGGTCGAACGCCGCGGCGCCGTCGCCACGCTCGCCCTGCTCGCCCTCGCCCTGGTGCTCGCCGTCGCCGGCCTGTGCCGGGGCCAGGACTGGGACTCCCCCGTCGAGGTGCTGACGGCGCTGGCCGGCCAGGGCGACGCCGTCCTCGTCGTCCGCGAGTGGCGGATGCCCCGCGTCGCCGCCGCCCTCGTCTTCGGCGCCGCCCTCGGCCTGGCCGGCGCCGTCTTCCAGAACCTCACGCGCAACCCGCTCGGCAGCCCCGACGTCATCGGCCTGGACGCCGGCTCCTACACGGGCGCCCTCGTGGCGCTCACGCTCCTGTCCGGCACCCCCGCCCAGCTCGCGCTCTCCTCCACGGCCGGTGGCCTGCTCACCGCCGCCGTCGTCTACGTCCTGGCCCTCGACAGCGGGCTCAACGGCCTGCGGCTCGTCGTCATCGGCATCGGCGTCAACGCGGTGCTCACCGCGCTCAACTCCTGGATCGTGCTCCGCTCGGAGCTGGACGTCGCGATCGCCGCCACCAGCTGGCACGCCGGCTCCCTCAACGGCCTGGGCTGGGACGACGTGCGGCTGTCGTTCCTCAGCATCGCCGCCCTCGCGCTGCTGCTCGCCGTCTGCTCCCAGGCCACCCGTCAGGCGGCGCTCGGCGACGAACTCGCCGTCACCACGGGGGTCCGGCTCCCCCGGCTGCGGCTGCTGAGCGTCATGGCGGGCGTCGGCTGCACCGCCGCCGTGACCGCCGTCGCCGGTCCCGTGATCTTCGTCGCGCTCGCCGCCCCGCAGATCGGCCGCCGGCTGGCCGGCGCGTCGGGGGTGCCGCTGCTGCCCGCCGCGTTGACCGGCGCGGTCCTGCTGCTGGCCGCCGACCTCGTCGCGCAGACGGTACTCGCGCCCGTCGTCCTGCCCGTCGGCGTGGTGACCACGGCGCTCGGCGGCTGCTACCTGCTCTGGCTGCTCTACAAGGAGGTCACCCGCTCGTGACCGCACGCCTGACCGCCCGGGACCTCACCCTCACCTACGGGGAGCGGACCGTCGCCACCGGGCTGACCCTCGACGTGCCCGACGGCGCGTTCACCGCCGTCGTCGGCGCCAACGCCTCCGGCAAGTCCACGCTGCTGCGGGCGTTCGTCCGGCTGCTGCGGCCGGCGGCCGGCACGGTGGCGTTCGACGGCCGGGACGTCGCCGTGTGGCGGCCGAAGGCCATCGCGCGGCAGATCGGCTTCCTCCCCCAGACCCTCACCGCCCCCGAGAACACCCTCGCCCGCCAGCTCGTCGCCCGCGGCCGGTACCCGCACCAGTCGCTGCTGGCGAGCTGGTCGCCCGAGGACGAGCGGGCCGTGGCCGAGGCCATGGCCGACGCGGGCGTCGCCGACCTCGCCGAGCGCACGGTCGACAGCCTCTCGGGCGGGCAGCGCCAGCGGGTCTGGATCGCCATGGTCCTCGCCCAGGAGTCGCCCTACCTCCTGCTCGACGAGCCGACGACCTTCCTCGACATCGCCCACCAGTACCAGCTGCTCACGCTGCTGGCCCGCCTCCGCGACGCCGGCCGTACCGTCGTCGCGGTCCTCCACGACCTCAACCAGGCGTGCCGCTACGCCGACCACCTGGTGGCGATGAAGGCGGGCCGCGTCGTCGCCGAGGGCCCGCCCGGGAAGATCGTCGACGCGGCGCTGGTGCGTGAGGTGTTCGACCTCCCGAGCCTCGTCGTCCCCGACCCCGCCACCGGGGGGCCGATGGTCGTCCCGACGCCGTAGCGGCCCCCGGCTCGGGGCGCCCTCACGCGGAGGGGGTCTCCCTGGGCAGCAGGGGCCCCAGCGGGCCGAGGTCGAGGTTGAGGTCCTCGGGGGTCAGGCCGAAGCGGGCGCGGAGTTCGGCCATGCGCCGTTCGAGGAGCATCAGCGTCAGGCCGATCCGTTCCTCCTGGTCCTCGGTGAGGTCGCCCAGGTCAACGCGGCGCAGCGCCTGCCGCTCCATCAGCTGACGCAGCAGTTCCACGACCGTGAGCACCAGGCGCATCAGGTCGCGCTCGACGGTCTCCTCGTCCAGCTCGATCCGCCGCCCGGCCCGCCCGGCCCGGTGCGCGCCGCTCACAGCGGCTCCCGGACGGTCGCCGTGGAGCTGATCAGGGCGTTGAGGTCGACGCGCACCAGGTCGACGTCGGCGATCGAGAGCGTGAGGTGACCGGCCAGCACCACGCCGCCCGCCAGCAGGCGGTCCAGCAGGTCGACGAGGGCGACCTGCCGCGTCATCGGCTCAGTCGTCATTGAGGGCTCCCGTCCACGCCGTCCGGGCCGCCGCCCGTCCCGCCGCCCGTCCCGCCGTCGAGGGCCTCGTCGAGGGCCGCCGCGGTGAACGAGTACGGCGCCCACGGGCCCGAGAGCCGGATCCGCTGCCCGCCGAGGCCGCCGCCGGCGAGCCGTCCCGCCAGGGCGGTGAACCGCCGCTCCTGGTCCCGGCGGACCAGGTAGGCGGCGTTGAGCAGGTTCTGGCCCGGCTCGCCGGAGAGGCGGGCGTCCTGCGGCGGGTGCAGCCGGGACCGCTCGGCGGCGGCGCTGAGCGCCTCGTGCGTCGCGCGGGCCGTCCTGGTGGCCCGCCGCTCCGCGTCCTCACTCGCCCGGGCCCGAGCCCGCCGCCGTCGGAGGTACTCCCTCCCGGAGGCGGGGGCGGCCGGCGTGCCCCGCTCCGGGGGCCGGCTCGACGGCACGCCCGCGTCCGCGTCCGTCGCGGCCGCGTCGGTCGCGGGTGCGTCGGCGTAGAGCGTGACGCCCCACTCGGCGCATCCGTCGAGGCGCTCGATGGCCGCCTCCAGACCCGCCCGGTTCCCGGTCAGCAGCCGGCGGACCCCCGTCGTGTCACGGCAGACCGTGGCCAGGCGCAGCGGCAGCACACACCCGGTCGACAGCAGCCCGTCGACGACCCGTTGGTGTCCCCGGGCGGTCCGTTCCAGCCAGTCCAGGTCCGAGAGGTGGGCCCGCAACGGCTCCTCGGCGAAGTCCTCGGCCCGCACCGGGCTCGCCACGGCCGCCAGGCCGCCGTCGTCCAGCGTGTGGACGGGGGCGTCGTCGAGCCCGCGCAGCTCGGGGACGGTGGCTCCTGCCGCCGTGGCCCGGGTGACCGCGTAGACGTACCACAGCTGGGGCCGCGGCCCCTCCCGTCCGCCGTCCGTCCCGCCGTCGCGCCGGACGTCGTCGCGTGCCTCGTCGCTCACGGTGTTCCTCATGGCGTTCGCTCCCGTTCCTCCAGGGCCGCGACGCGTCGGCGCAGCTGCTCGGTCTCGTCGGACAGTTCGCGGGACCGGGCCCGGGAGGACAGCGCCGGGTCGTGCTCCCACCAGTCGATGCCCATCTCCCTGGCCCGCTCGACGGAGGCCACCAGCAGCCGGATCCTGATCGTCAGCAGCTCGATGTCGAGCAGGTTGACCCGGATGTCCCCGGCGATCACCACGCCCTTGTCCAGCACCCGTTCGAGGAGGTCGGCGAGGTTCGTCCCGCCGCCACCGCCGGTGCCCAGGGCCGCGCCGTAGGAACCGGGGACCGGGGCGCTCACGGCCACGCTCCCGTCCCGGCGCCGTGGCCCGTTCCGGCACCGTGGTCGAGCCGGTCGAGGAGCTCCTCCTCGCGGCGCTCGAACTCGGCCAGGTCGATCTCCCCGCCGACGAGTCGCCGTTCGAGCTCCACGAGCTCGCCTCGGACCACCGCGGGGTCGTAGTACCGCCGCTCCGCCTCCCTGACCACCTGCCCCACGACCCAGCCCGCGCCACGGGCCGGCGCCAGGGGCAGCAGGAGGAGCTCGCGCAGGAGTCCCGTCACCGTGCCACCTCCTCCTGCCGGGCCGCCGGCGCCCACACGAAGCTGTAGGGCGGCAACGGGCCCATCACGCGCAGGTCGAGGTGCGGGCTGGCCTCGCGCTCCTTCTCGACGGCCGCGAGGAGGCCCGGGGCCTCGTCCCGCTCGACCAGCAGCGACAGGTTCAGGATCACGTCGGTGCCCTCCGGGCCCCGGTGGGTCCGGACCGCGTGCTGGGTGAGCGTCTCCTCCACCGCCCTGGCGTCGCGCTCCCGGTGCCGGTACACGCCCTCGGCCAGCAGCTGCCCCAGCTGGACGCGCTGCCGGTAGGCGCCGTCACCGCGCCGCCGGGTGGCCTCGTTGAGCTCGCGGATCCGCGGGTCCTCGGCGAGCAGAGAGCGCAGCACGACCTCCTCGTGGTGGCTGGCCTTGACGTTGTACTCGGCCCGTCCGGCGACCGACTCCAGCTGCTCGCGGAAGAGGTCGGCGTACTCGGCGAGCGTCTCGCGCACCGCGCCGTCGTCCGGGCAGACGCTGCCGAAGCGCAGCGGCAGCACGGGGCCGGCGCCGACCATCATCGTCAGCACCCGCTGGTGGGCGAAGAGGTCACGCCGCCGGGGCCGCGTGCCGTCGGGGCACTCGCTGACGACCGCGGCCAAACCGCCCTCCCGCACGACCCGGACGGGGCGGGGCGGGTCTCCCACCCCGGCCAGGCCGGGTGGGAGGCCGGACAGCTCGGCGCGCGTGACGCCGTAGACGTAGGTGGTCATGCGTCGCCCTCCTTCTCGCGGCGGGCGCCGGTCGTGCGGCGGGCCTTGCGCGGCTCCTTCTCCGCCTCGTCGGAGTCCGAGGAGTCCCCGCCGGACCCGCCGGAGCGGAAGGCGTCGGCGATCGACTCGGCGGCGCCCGCGATGGCGCCCTTCGACTTGCCCTTCGCGCCCGACTCGGTCACGGTCCCGACGAGTTGGGGGACGCCGGGGTCCTTGCTGGCGCCCGCCTCCAGGTCGAGGCGGTTGCAAGCCTCCGCGAACCGCAGGTACGTGTCCACGCTGGCCACCACGACCCGCACGTCGATCTTCAGGATCTCGATGCCGACCAGGGAGACGCGCACGAAGGCGTCGATCACCAGGCCGCGGTCGAGGATCAGTTCGAGGACGTCGTACAGGCCGCTGCTGTTGGGGCGCGTCGCGGCCGCTGACGGTGCCGCCGTTGCGACTGCTGTTGTCATCGGATGTCTCCTGCCGTCGTGTGGGGGGCCGGCCCGGTCCGTCGCGTCCGCGGCTCACCGGGGGTCCGGCCGGCCCCGCTCGTAGCGGCGGACTCGGCGGTAGCCGGTGATGCCGCCCCGCTCGTCGACCGTGACCTCGTAGCTGGCCATCAGGCTCATCGAGTCGGGGACGCGGGCGAGTTCGGTCACCTCGGCGTCGAGGACCCAGCCGCTCTCGGTGCGTTCGAGCCGGGTCACCGCCTCCGGGCGCAGCCCGGTCAGGCCGACGAACTCCGCGCCCGCCGCGCGCAGCACGTCCACCGCGGTGTCGGCGCCGCCCGCTCGCTCTTCGTCCGGTCGCTTCGTCTTCTCCGCTTTCTCAGCCATGGCCCCCGCCGGGTTCCTTGCCTGAGCCGGCGCAAACGTCCGGCCGCGCGCCGGCGTGCGATCCGGCAGGTGGCTGGCCGAGGACCGGGCGACGGCCGGGCGACGGCCCGGCGTTCAGCCGAGGACGAGCGGGAGCCGCCCGGCCAGCTCGCCCAACTCCGCCCGCTCGGCGTCCGTCGGCGGCCGGCGCCCCGTCACGACCCGCAGCGCGTCGGCGTCGGAGAACGACGCGGGGATCGGCGCCCCGGCGATCCGCTCCAGGGCCGCGCGGGCCGCCGCGAGGGTCTCGGCGGGCGGTTCCGCGATCTGGGCCGCCGCGGGCAGGTGGGCGAGGAGGTCGAGGTGGTGCAGCGTCCACTCCAGGACGTACGCCGAAAGGTAGGCGTCGACGGTCAGCACCTCGCCGCGGGTGCCGACCCGGGCGTCGCGGTCGGCGCGTTCGGCGGCCCGCCCGGCGGCGGACCCGACGTCGTCGAGGTGGAACGCGAGCAGCGCGGGATCGCCGTACGCGGCGGCCAGCCGCGGGATCAGCGCGTCGAGCGGATCCTCGCCGGTCGGCGGATCGACCAGCCGCCAGTAGGTGTCCGCGTCCACGGTCGGCTCGGTGTCGGCGGGCGTGGCCAGCGTGATCAGGACGTCCTGCGCGTCGATGACCAGGTGACAGACCAGGTCCCGCACGAGCCAGCCAGCACATCCGGACGGCCGCTCCCAGTCCTCGTCCCGGAGCGCGGCGACCGCGGCGCGCAACGCCGTCCAGGAGCGCGAGAAGAGATCCACCCCCGCACGGTAGCCCCCGCCCGGGCACCGGACCAGCCGGCGAGTGCCGCCTCCCGGGAGCCCTCCGGGCGCGGCCCGTCCGCGTCCCGCCGCCCGGAGCCGGAGCCGCGGGAAGGGGTCGGGATCGGGGATGACATGGGCGGCCGCCGTCCTGACGGGCGCCAACGTGGACGCGGACACCGACACACCCACCGACGACGGGCGTGACGGAGGCGTGCGCGTCAGTCGGTCTCCAGCGCGAAGCCGAGAAGCACCCCCGTCGCGACCGTGATGGCCCCGGGGGCCAGCTCCCGCCCGCCGCTCTCCGGCACGCCGCCCACGGTGACGTAACGGCCCCCGACCTCGGCGCCCTCGGTGTCGAGGTCCTCGATGTGGAGGACGCGCCCGAGCCGCACCCCCGCGGCGGCGGCGTACCGCTCGGCCTTCTCCCGCGCCGACGCGACGGCGGCGTCCCGCGCCTCGGCCCGCAGCGCGGCGCGCGTGCTCACGTCGAACGTCACGCCGTCGACGTGGTTGGCGCCCGCCCCGACCACGTCCGTCAGGAGGGACTCCAGACCGTCGAGGTCCCGCACCTCGACCACGAGCGAGGCCGCGCACCGGTAGCCCCGCAGGCGCCGCCCGTCGCCGCCGCCCTCGTCGTAGTCGTAGGTGGACTCCAGGTTCAGGCGGGAGGTGGAGACCGCCTCCTCGGGAACGCCGTGGTCACGCAGGGACGCGCGGACCCGGGCGAGCACGCCGCGGGTCACCTCGAACGCCTCCGACGGCTCCGCCCGGATCTCGCGCACGGCCACCCGCACGCGGGCGACGTCCGGCACGGCCTCCCGTCGCGCGATCCCGATGACGGACACACCCCAGGGTGCGGTGATGGACAGCTCTCTCATACGACCATCCAACCAGTCGAGAAAACGCCGCCGGGAGGGTTCCCGGTCGGTCAACGCACAATGGCAGTGGGGATGTTGGCGCATCGGAGACGACGGACGGCCGGCGCCCGCCCGCGCGTCCGTGACCACGAGACGGGGGGACCGACGATGGCGGACACCACACGGTACGAGAGCTGGCACGCCGACTGGGACGACGTCGCCACCGCCTTCCGGAAGGCCGTCGCCCCGACGCGCGAGCCGACGGGAAGACCCGACCGTCGCCGGAAGGCCGACGAGGTGCTGCCGCCCGTGGTGTTCCTGTCCGAGCGGCCGGTCCAGGAGGCCACCCGCAGGCTCGACCTCTGCGTGCCCCGGATCGACGGCGGCGACCCACCCGCCGTGACGATCCGCCCCCGGGACACCGATCCCGTGGAGGGCGTCTCGCCGGTCCTGTGCGCGGTCGGGGCAGCCGAGCTGGCCACGCGGGCGCCCCGCAGGACCGGGCGGCTGAGGCTGCCCGCCCTCACCCTGGTCCAAGCCGTGGTCGACCAGGTGAGGAGGCCCCCGTCGGCCGACGCGTCGCCGAGCCCGCAGCCAACGGCCCGCCCCGCCGACGCGCTCCGCGACCACTGCTACGACGTGCTGCGCCCCGCGCGGCGCGGCCTGGCGGTCCTGGGGGGCGAGGCGCAGGCCCCGGGAGCGGTCGCCCAGGCGTGGAACCGGCTCGCCGGTCCGCTCTTCCAGCAGCTGCCGCGCTGGCTGTGGGCGCGCGGCCAGACCCGCCGACTGATGCGTTCGCGCCGCACGGGCTGGTACGCGAAGCTGCGCAACGACGGTTCCCCGCTCCACGCCGGGGAGTTCTTCGAGGACATCCACTCCTGGGTGACCCGGCTGGTCGAGGGCGACGGCAGGCCCGCCGACCACCGCGAACGCACCCTGGAGCGGCTGCTGCTGCACGCCCTCCTGTCGGACCTGCGCCGCTGGGCACGGCCCGGCCGCCTCTCGCCGTGGCGCCGCAGGCGTGTGACGCGTTTCGTGCTCTTCCTCCGCGTGGAGGCGGACGCCGACACCGAGGCGGCCAAGCGGGCGGCGCGGTTCGTCGAGGAGTACGCGGGGGCGGTGTCCGCCACGGGATGCGGGGCGGTGCTGCTCGCGGTCGACGGCCCGTCGGGGCTCGCCGTCGAGGGCGCGGTGTCACGGACGTTGGCGGAGGCCGCCGTCCGGCTCCGCCGCCCGGCGGAGGCGGGGGGCGGCCTCCGCCCCCTCCTCGTCACGCTGCCGGGGGACCTTCCCTCCTCCGACCCGCCGCAGGCCCGTCCGCCGGTCATGTCGCGGGTCGGCCCCGGTGTCGAGGCGACGGCGTGGGGCGCGGTGGCGGCGGTCGCGGCGGCGTCCACCCTGTGGTTCGTCGGCGTGCCGCTCCCCGATGCCCCCGCCTGCCTCGGCTCCTCCGGGCCCGTCGACGCGCCGGGCCCGGAGGGCGAGCTGCCGCCACCCGACGCCGCGTACGCCGACGTGGAGCGGGACATTGAGGAGCAGAACGCGGCGGCCGAGGCCCTGCACAGGGAGGGCCGCGAGGTGAGGACGATCGCGTACGTCGGTACGGGAGCGACGCGGAGCCAGGCGGAGATGGTCCGACGGTCCGACGGGGCGGTGCCCGAGCTGCGGGGTGTCGCCCTGGCCCAGCGGCACCTCAACCAGGAGGCCGAGGGCGACCCGGACAAGGTCCTGCTCCGGATCGAGATCTACGACGGGGCGGGGGAACGGTACGCGGACGCCGTCGACGTCGCCGAGACGATCGTGCGGGACGCGAGGGCCGCGAGCGAGGACGAGGGCGCGGACACCGCCTGGGCGGACGTCGTCGGGGTGGTGGGCTTCGCCCAGAGCCGGGACGAGACCCGGGCGGCCGTCTACGCCCTCGCCGAGGCCAAGCTCCCCGTGGTCACGACCTCGGCGACCGCGGACGAGATGAACCCCGGCACGTTCTTCCACGCGATGGCGCCGCCCAACAGCCGCGAGGCCGCCGTCGTCAGCGCCTTCGCGCGGCGCGCGAACATCGTCGAGGAGGCGCCCGGGGAGTGCGTCCCGGCACGGGCGGCGGTGGTCGTGAAGGATCCCTCCGACCTCTACAGCGACAGCATCGGACGCCACTTCGCCGCGTCCTTCCGCGAGCATGGTGGAGCCGTGGAGCAGGTACACCAGTTCCGGGGCGGCGAGCCGCCGTCCAACCCGGGCTCACAGGGCGTCACGGTGGCGGACACCGCGGCGGAGGTCTCGGACGCGATCTGCGCGGCGGTCACGCGGGAGCCGCGGACGATCGTGTACTGGGCGGCGCGCGCCGCCGAGTTCCAGAACTTCCTCAACCACTACGGCGACTCCTCGGAGTGCTCGGAGGAACCTCTCACGGTGGTCGGCGGCAACGAGCTGACCAACGCCGTCCTGTCGGAGCCCTACGCCAGCAGGCGGTGGCTGCGGCTCTACCACACCACCCACGTGCTGCCCGTGGGCCACGAGGCGCTCAGCGAGGCCGCGGACACGTTCAACCGGACCTACGCCGAGCACTACGACCGCAACGACGTCTGGCGCCACGACGGCCACGCGGCGCTGGCCTACGACGCCGTCCACGTGCTGTCCGACGCCGCCAACGACGTCTACACCACGGCCGGGGAGGATTTGGACGCCATCGACCTCCAGGACAACATCGAGCTCGTCCAGCGGCAGGGAGCCAGCGGCTACCTGGACTTCCAGGGCGACGCTCCGGTCCCCCTCGACAAGCCGGTCGTCATCCTCCACCACGTCGCCAGCGGCTCGTGGCCTGTGCTGTACTGCGGCACGTTCACGCGGGTCGAACCCGTCGACACGTGGGGGCCCGACGGCGCCCACGACTGCCCGTAGCCTCCACGCCCTCTTCGCCGACTCCCCACAGGAGGTGGGGAACTGAACGGCGACAGGGCACGTCCTAGCCCCCCGTACAGCGGTCGACACGGACCGAGAACGGGGTCCCGGAGGAAGGGCGTAGAGGTGAGGCTTCGACTGAGGCTCGGTGTGGTGGCGGCGCTCGTCGCGGCGTGCGCCATGGTGCTCGCGGCCTGCGGCGGCGACGGCGGCGGGCGACGTGGTGGCGGCACGAGTGGGGGCGGCGGCGACTCGTCGGTCGACAAGGACGACGACCACGACCACGACGACGACGTGGACGTCCCGGACGTCGGCGGCGGAAGCGGAAGCGGTGGTGGCGGTGAGGACGAGGCGTCGGCCGACGCCTCGCCGCACGACCAGGACACGGTCGACGCGATCCTGCCGGACGACGCGGCCCTGGCGCGGACCATCCTCACCAACGCGGCAGGTCCGGTCGCCCACGAGACGAGCCTGTGCGAGGACTACGCCGAGGTCTGCGCGAACGCGGAGAGGCAGGCGCAGATCGCCTACGGGAACGAGGCGGGCGACCAGGGCGCGCTCTTCGGGGTCCTGGCCTATCCCACCCCGGCCGACGCCCGGGCGGCTCTCGACGAGTTCGAGGCGATCTTCGAGGCCGACGACGCCTACCGCGCGCCGACCGGCGCGAACACCTACGGCGACGACAGCATCGCCTACGAGGTCGCCGAGGGCGACACCCTGGACGCGCAGGTCACGCTCATCGCCCAGGGCCCGTACCTCGGCGGCCTCTCGCACGGCGGCGTGGACGCGGCGGCACTCGGGGACCGCGCGCTGATCCACGCGCTGAGCGACATGCTCACCGGCCGCATGGCGCAGGCGGTCGCGGGACAGACGCCGACGGTGGCGGCCGAGCGTCCGTAGCCCCCGGCGGCGGCGACGTCAGCCCACCCCGTACAGGGTGGGCAGGTCGACGAGCACGACCCGCGACGGGTCACGGCGCGCGGCCTCGCGGAGGGCGTCGTTGAAGCCCGCGCCGCTGAAGAACAACAGGCGGGTGTCGCGCGTGTCGTAGCGGCCGGCCCGGGTGACCACCTCGTGGACGTGGCGGAGCCGTTCGAGGTGGCCAAGGCCCATCACGTCGTTCCACTTCGCCTCGCCGACGGCCAGCAGCGGCGCCCGCGCGGAGCCGTCGGCGACGCCGACGACCGCGACGTCGACCTCGTGGCTGGCGCGGGCCCTCGGGTCGTGGACGACGCCGTGCCCGCTCCTGGCCGGGAGCCCGCCGAGGACGTCGGGGTCCGCGTGGTGCAGGGCCCAGTCGCGGCACACCTGCTCGAAGTGCGGGCCGAGCACGTTGCTGAGGAAACGCCGGCCGCTGGCACGCCAGACGCGCGGGGCGGCCCCCGGGCGCTCCAGTTGCGGCCAGACGGGGCGCATGACGGCGTGGTGGAAGGCGATCAGGGGCTCGGCGATGCGGTAGGTGGGGCGGTTGTCGCGGAAGACGTCCGCCTCTCGGCGCAGCAGGCCGGCGTCCTCCAGCACGGTGATGGGGTGGGCGACGTCGGTGGCCTTCCGTTCCAGGTAGCCGGCCATGCCGCCCCGTGTGGTGTTCCCCTCCGCGACGGCCGCGAGCACGGAGAGGTAGAGGGCGGTGTCCCGCAGGTCGGGTTCCTCGGCCAGCAGGTAGCGGGCCTCGCGGAAGAGGGGGGTCTCGGGGTTGAGGACGGTGCGCACCACCCAGGCGTCGAAGTCGTCGGGGCCCGTCGGGCTGTCGCCGCGGGCGAACTCCCGCCGGTAGGCGGGGGTGCCGCCGACGACGGCGTTGACCCGGAGGGCGAGGTGCGGGTCGGTGATGTCCCAGAAGCGCGCGGCGAGGCGGTGGTCGAGGGGGCGCACCACGAGCTCCAGGCCGGCCCGGCCGCGCAGCGGCGCGTTGCCCGCCAGCAGTCTGCCCATGAACGACAGGGCCGAGCCGCACAGCAGCAGCCGGGTGCGGGAGGCGGTCCGCTGCGGCCTCAGGGGCCGCAGCGCCTCCTGGATGACGGATGGCAGCTCCGGGTTGGCCCGCGCGAGGTAGGGGAACTCGTCGATGACGACGGGCACGGGCCGCTCACGTCCGAGGGAGAGCAGGACGTCGACGGCCTCCGACCATCGGGCGAAGTGGTACGGGCTGGGGGGCCGCACGTGCTCGGTCAGCGCCTGGCCCATCCGTCGCAGCGACTCGGCGTCGGTGGCCTCGGTCGCGCCGAAGTAGAAGCCGCCCGCGGCCTGGCAGACGGCTCCGAGCAGGAACGTCTTGCCCTGGCGGCGGCGCCCGGAGACCACGCCGAGGGTGGCGCCGGGCTCCGGGTCGGTGACGAACCGGCTCAGCGCCGCCCACTCGTGGTCGCGGTCGAACATCTCGACGGGCTTGTCCATGCGCCACCGCCCACCCAGGTGTCAGAAACAGAGGTACGTTTTCATTAAGTGTACTTCTCTATTCCGACTCGGGCGCCTGCCCCGCCAGGACCGCGGTGCCCGGGGCGCAGGACTCCTCCAGGGCGGCGTACACCACGGGCGGCAGGGTGCGAGCAGCCGTGTCGCGGCGGCTCGCGGTCAGCAGGGGACGGGCGGCGGCGAGCCAGTCCCGGGTGGGAGCGAGCCCCGTGAAGTCGGCGAGGTGAGTCAGGGCCGCGTCGGGGTCGTCCAGCAGCGCCTCGTATCCGAGGGTGGTCCACCGCTCCCCCGGCAGCTCGGCCAGCAGCCGCGCGCACTCGGTGACCAGCTGCGACCACAGCTCGCCGAAGCGGGTCAGCGGGATGTCCCTGTCCCAGACGAGGGCGGGGTCGAAGCGTTCGCCGAGCAGGCCGGCCAGGTGCGGCGGCAGGGCCGCGACGTGCTCCTCGGTGACCTCCTCGATGCTGGTCACCCCGGACAGCTCGAAGATCTCGTGGAGCTGCACGATGAAGCGGTAGCCCACGTGGCGGCTCATCGACAGGGCGCAGTCGGGCCCCGTGCGGTGGAGGTGGACGAAGCGGGCCTCGGGGAAGGCGTCGCGCAGCGCGGGGACCCAGCCCACCGAGTACCCGGACCGTTCGATCACGGCGGCGCGGCCCAGGCGGACGCGGAGCAGCTCGAAGAACGCGCGGTGGTGGTCGGGGGCGGGGCGGCGGGGCCAGCCGGGGACGATCTCGGCGAGCTCGGCGAAGAGCGCGTCGGGATCGTCGGTGAGGTGCGGCAGCACCATCAGGTGGAGGGCGGGCACGCCGGGCCGCGGATCGAGGAACTCGGGCAGCGCGGCGCCGCTGCGGATCATGTTGTCGAAGACGGGACTGGGCTCGGCTAAGATCCGCCAGAACTCCTCGCCGGACATGGGCTCTTCCGGCAGGGCGCGGGCCGGCCCGACGAGCGTGGCGAGCAGTTCGTTGAGGCTGAGCGCGTCCGGGTGCAGGTTCAGGATGCGCGACAGCGCGGAGGATCCGCTGCGGCCGGTGCCGACGACGAAGGTCAGAGGGCTCGGGAGCGACGACATTCCCGCAGCGTATATCGGGGTGGCTCACAGGACTCTCACAGCGCCCGGGGTGCCTCGCTGAGGGCAGCGTTGCGTGAGGGAAACGGACGCGATGCTGCCGGGAAACAGCCTCCCCGCACCCTCGATGACATGAGGACGACGAGGCGTGTGGTGATCGTCGGCGGCGGGATGGCCGGCGCCCGGCTCGCGCAGCACCTTGGCGGGGGCGGCGCGGGCGAGGGCACGGGGCGTGCCGTGGCCGTGACCGTGGTGGGCGAGGAGCCACACGCCGCGTACAACAGGGTGCTCCTCGCGGAGGTGCTCGCCGGCCAGTACGCGCCCGAGGTGATCGCCCTGCCGGGCCCGCCGCGTGGCGTCGCCTGGCTGTCGGGCGTGCGGGTGGTGCGGATCGACCGGTCCGCCCCCGGGGTGCGCGACGGCGGCGGCCAGGTCGTCTGCGACGACGGCCGCGTGGTCCCCTACGACACGCTGGTGCTGGCCACGGGGTCCAACCCGGTGCTGCCACCGCTCCAGGGCCTCTTCCCGCCGGACGGCGGGGACCTGCCCGAGGGCGTGCACGCGTTCCGCACCATGGACGACTGCCTGGCGCTCAGCGAGACGATCCGCGCCCACGAGGCGCCCACGGCCGAGGGCGGCGACGCCTGCCAGGCGGTCGTGATCGGCGGCGGGCTGCTGGGCGTCTCCGCGGCCCGCGCCCTCGCGGGGCGCGGCGCCCGGGTGGTGCTCGCCCACCAGGGCGAACACCTGATGGAACGTCACCTCGACGCCGCGGCCTCGGGGCTCCTCCGCTCCCACCTGACGGAGCGGGGGGTGGAGGTCCACACCGAGTGCCGCGTCCGCCGTCTGCGCACGGAGGGCGCGCCGGGACGGCGGGTGCGGGGCGTGGAGCTGGCCAACGGCTACGTGCTGGCGGCCGACCTCGTCGTGCTGGCCTGCGGGGTGCGCCCCCGGGTCGGGCTGGCGCGGGCGGCGGGACTGGCCGTCGGCGTGCGCGGCGGGATCCTCGTCGACGACGAGCTGCGCACCAGCGACCCACGGATCTTCGCCCTCGGAGACTGCGCGGAGCACGACGGGGTGCTCTACGGACTGGCGGGGGCGGCACACGACCAGGCGGACGTGCTGGCCCGTGTGCTCCTCGCGGAGGCCCGCGCCGGGAGGGACGGGGCCGCCGACGGCGCCGCGCCCACCGCCCACCGCTACGGCGGGACGCGGGCCCTGGTGCGGCTGACGCTGGGCGGCGAGGGACCGGGGCCGCTCGACGTCGCGGCGTTCGGCGACACCACGCCGGCCCCGGGGGACGACGTCGTGCAGCTGGCCGACGCGACCCGGGGCGCCTACCGCAAGATCATCGTCCGCGGCGACCGGCTGCGCGGCGGTGTCCTCGTGGGCGACCTCGGCAGCGTCGGCACGCTCGCCCGCACCTGGGAGGGCGACGAGCCGCTTCCCGCCACCGCTCCCCTGCTGCACCTGCTCACTCACGACGCCCACCACGGAGGGTTGTAGTCACATGGTCACGGAACCCACGCAGACCACGCGGGCCACGCAGGCCCCGCCGAACGCGCGGACGATCGTGCTGGTGGGGCACGGGATGGTGGGCCAGCGCTTCCTGGAGGAGCTGGTCGACCGGGGCGTCACGACGCGGGCCCGCGTCGTCGTGCTGTGCGAGGAGCCGCGCCCCGCCTACGACCGGGTCCACCTGACCTCCTACTTCTCCGGCACCACGCCGGAGGAGCTGTCGATGGTGGAGGACGGCTTCATGGAGCGCCACGGCATCGAGCTGCACCTCGGTGACCCGGCCGTCGCGGTGGACCGTGCCACGCGCACCGTCACGGCCAGCTCCGGCCTGACCGTCACCTACGACACGCTGGTGCTGGCCACCGGCTCCTATCCCTTCGTGCCGCCGGTCCCGGGCAAGGACGCCACCGGCTGCTTCGTCTACCGCACGGTCGAGGACCTCCAGGCCATCGAGGAGTACGCCAAGGGCGCCCGCAGCGGCGTCGTCGTGGGGGGCGGACTGCTCGGCCTGGAGGCCGCCGGGGCGCTGAGGGACCTGGGCATCGAGGCGCACATCGTGGAGTTCAACGCGCGTCTGATGGCGATCCAGGTCGACGAGGGCGGCGGCGCGGCGCTGCGGCGCACCGTCGAGGAGATGGGGCTGGTGGTCCACACCGGCGTCGCCGGGCAGGAGATCACCGTCGACGAGGACGGCGCCGTCACCGGGATGCGGCTGTCGGACGACTCGCACGTCGCCACCGACATGGTGATCTTCTCGGCGGGCGTGAGACCCAGGGACCAGCTGGCGCGCGAGGCGGGCCTGGAGGTCGGCGAGCGCGGCGGCGTCGTCATCGACGAGCGCTGCCGGACCGTCACCGACCCGGCCGTCCTCGCCATCGGCGAGTGCGCCCGCGCGGTGGACGGCATGGTGTACGGGCTGGTGGCGCCCGGCTACGAGATGGCGGCCACGGCCGCCGACGTCGTCGCGCGCGAGGCGGCGGCGGACGACGCGGACGGGCCGCGGTTCACCACCGCCGACACCTCCACCAAGCTGAAGCTGCTGGGCGTGGACGTGGCCTCCTTCGGCGACGCGCACGGCACCAGCGAGGGCTGCCTGGACGTCGTGTACTCCGACTCCCGCTCCGGCGTCTACAAGAAGCTCGTCGTCGGCAGGGACGGCACCCTGCTGGGCGGCGTGCTCGTCGGCGACGCCGACTCCTACGGGCTGCTGCGCCCCCTGACCGGCTCGGTGCCGCCGGCCGCGCCCGAGCAGCTGGTGCTCCCGGCGGGCCTCGCGCCGCCCACCGCGATCGGCCCGTCGGCGCTGCCCGACGCGGCGACGATCTGCAGCTGTCACAACGTCACCAAGGGCGCGATCCGCGCGGCGGTCACCGAGCACTCCTGCGGCAGCGTGCCGGAGGTCAAGAAGTGCACCAAGGCCGGCACGGGGTGCGGCTCGTGTGTGAAGGTCCTCACCCAGCTCGTCAACGAGGAGCTCGCGGCGAGCGGCGTCACGATCGACCAGGGCCTGTGCGGCTGCTTCTCGCACACCCGGCAGGAGCTGTACGAGATCGTCCTCGCGCTGCGCCTGACCTCCTACCAGCAGCTCCTCGACGGCCACGGCCGCCCGGAGGCGCGCGGCGGCGACGGCTGCGAGGTCTGCAAGCCGACGGTGGCGTCGATCATCGCCTCCCTCGCGCCGAGCATCGGCGCCGACGGGTACGTGCTGGACGGCGAGCAGGCGTCGTTGCAGGACACCAACGACCACTTCCTCGCCAACATGCAGCGCAACGGCTCGTACTCGGTCGTGCCGAGGGTGCCGGGCGGCGAGATCTCGCCGGAGAAGCTGATCGTGATCGGCGAGGTGGCGCGGGACTTCGGCCTCTACACGAAGATCACGGGCGGGCAGCGGATCGACCTGTTCGGCGCCCGCGTGGACCAGCTGCCCGCCATCTGGGCGCGGCTGGTGGACGCCGGCTTCGAGTCGGGCCACGCGTACGGCAAGGCGCTGCGGACGGTGAAGTCCTGCGTGGGTTCCACGTGGTGCCGGTACGGGGTGCAGGACAGCGTGCGGATGGCGATCGACCTGGAGCTGCGGTACCGGGGGCTGCGTTCGCCGCACAAGCTGAAGTCGGCGGTCAGCGGCTGCGCCAGGGAGTGCGCCGAGGCGCAGAGCAAGGACTTCGGGGTCATCGCGACGGCCAACGGCTGGAACCTCTACGTCGGCGGCAACGGCGGCGCGACGCCCCGCCACGCGGACCTGCTGGCGCAGGACCTGTCGGACGCGGAGCTGGTGCGGCTGATCGACCGGTTCCTCATGTTCTACATCCGCACCGCCGACCGGCTGGAGCGCACCTCGGTGTGGCTGGAGCGGCTGGAGGGCGGCCTGGAGCACCTGAAGGACGTGGTGGTCCACGACTCGCTGGGGATCTGCGACGAGCTGGAGGCACTGATGGCCGCGCACGTCGCGAACTACCGCGACGAGTGGGCCGCGACCCTGGACGACCCGGAGAAGCTGCGGCGCTTCGTGTCGTTCGTGAACGCGCCGGACGCACCCGACCCGACGGTGCGCTTCGTCGCCGAACGGGACCAGGTCAAGCCCGACCTGACGATCCTGGCGGGCCCGGAGATCCCGGTCCGCGCCCGTGAGTACGACCTGCTCGACCTGGAAGGGAGCACCCGCTGATGACCACGGTCACGGACACCACGACGATCCCGACGGCGGCGGCCACGGCCACCACGACCACGACGGCGACCACGACGGCGAGGGTCGAGGTCGAGTGCGCGGACGGCCGCTGGGTCAGGGTCTGCGCCCTGGCCGACCTGGTGCCGGGGCGGGGGGTGGCGGCGATGCTGCCGGACGGGCGGCAGGTGGCGCTCTTCCTCGACCGCTCGGGCCGCACCCACGCGGTCGGCAACCGGGACCCGTTCACCGGCGCCTACGTGCTCTCCCGTGGCCTGCTCGGCTCCACGGGCAACAGCGGCCGGCCGTTCGTGGCCTCCCCGCTGCTGAAGCAGCGCTTCGACCTGGCGTCCGGCCGCTGCCTGGACGACGAGGAGCAGTCCGTTCCCGTCTACGCCACGCGGGTGCGCTGAGGCCACTCCCGCGAACGGCGAGCCACCGCGGCGAGCCACCGCGGCGGGGCGGCGTCAGAGGAACGCGTCGCGCGCCGCGCCGTACGCGGGCTTGGGCGCGTAGTCCTGGTCGAAGAGGTAGTCGGAGGAGCGGGTTCCCGGCGGGAGCCAGGAGTCCGGCTCGTCGGTGACGCCGCCCACGCTGACCTCGGTGCAGGCCGGCTGCGCCACGCAGTGCTCGACGACGGCGGCGTAGTCCCTGGCCTGCTGCTCCAGGGCGCCGTCGGTGGGCTCGCCGTCGGTCAGCGTCACGGGCACGGCGAGGCCGGTGATCGCCACCGCGAGGCCGAGGTCCGCGAAGCGCTGGAGGGTCCGCGCGAGGCCCGCGGGCACCTCGCCCGGCGCCACGGTGAGCTGGAGCGCGACGCCGTCGAGGGGGACGCCGGCGGCGACCAGCTCGGCCGCGAGCTCGTACAGCGCGTCGCCCTTGACGCCGACGTCCCCCGCGCCGGTCTCGGCGAGGTAGAGCGGGGCGTTGGGGTCGGCCGCGTCGACGGCGCGGAAGGACTCGGCGAGGTAGGAGCTGCCGAGCCGCCGCAGCAGCGGCGTGTCGCGGAGCTGGCCGGCGTCGGTCAGCGGGTTCACCACCACGTCCCAGCGGCCCACCTGTCCGGCGTACCGGCTGGTGACGGTGTGGAGGTGGTCGGTCACGGCCTGGCGCAGCTGGTCGTCGGTGAGGCCGGACTGGGACAGCCAGGCGGGCAGCCGGTCGTGCCGGAGGAGGGGGAAGCCGTGCAACGGCTGCTCGTGGGCGCGGGCGAGGGACGCCACCCGGTCGGGGCGGGAGAAGTCGTGGCGGCCGAGCCCCGGGTTGACGACGTCCCACGCCGCCTCCTCGCCGGGGTCGACGCCGCCGAACTCGGTGCCCGCCACGACCTGGTAGGCGGGGTCGGCCAGCAGGGCGCCCTGGGCCCGGACGCCCGCGACCCGGCCGCTGGCGGCGGCCGCCTCCCGCAGCGTCGGCTCCTGCGCCACGGGCCCGGGTGCCGGCTCGGGTGCCGCGGTGGCCACCCCGGGGGCGGCCAGCGGCAGCGCGGCCACGACGGCGACGGCCGTGGCGACGACGGCGCGGGCGATCCGGGCGCGCGCGATCAGGACGCGCGCGATCAGGACGCGCGCGTTCCGGGCCGGGGCTCTTCGCGTCGGCGGCGGCACGACGCGGGGGCGGATCGGTCGGGACACGATCGGTCGGGGCATGATCGGTCGGGGCATGGGGGAATCACGTGCCTCTCGGTCGCAGCCCCCGCAGGCTGACGTTCCCACTATCCGCGCCCCACCGGCCGCCGCCAACGTCGCGGTCGGCCACCGACGGGTGCAGACTCGGACATAGCGAACGACGACGGTTCGGCGCGAGGTGGCGATCATGGACGACACGGGGAGCGAGACGCGGCCCATCGCGGTGGGCGTCGACGCGTCGGCGGAGAGCCGGGCGGCCGTGGCCTGGGCGGCGAACGAGGCCGTGTACCGGGCGCTGCCGCTCCACCTGGTGCACGCGTGGATCGACGAACCCCTCTACGCGCCCCCCACGCCCGAACGGGAGGCCGCGGCGCGCCTGCTCGACTCGGCGGAGGCCGAGGCGGCGGGGCGCTTCCCCGGGCTGGCCGTCACCACGGAGCTGCTGCCCGCCACCGCCGCGAGCGGCCTGACCGAGCAGGCCGACCGCTCGACCATGCTGGTGCTCGGCTCACGCGGCCACAGCGCGATCGTCGGCTTCCTCCTCGGCTCGGTCGGGCTGCCGGTCATCGCCCACGCGAGCAACCCGGTGGTGCTGGTGCGGCCCCGCCCCGGGGAGGGGCAGGCGGTCGAGGAGGGCGACGAGGTGGTGGTCGGGCTGAAGGACTTCGACCCGGCCGCCGCCCGCGTCCTCGACTTCGCCTTCACCTCCGCCGCCGCCCGGAGCGCCGCGGTGCGGGTGGTGCGGGCGTGGGGCGCGCCGTCGCTCTTCGGCGCGGACGTGCCCCACGAGCTGGAGAGCGGGGCCCACCGCGACCTGGAGGAGCAGGAGGGGCGGGCGCTGGCGGAGCTGCTCGACCCGTGGCGGCAGCGCTTCCCCGGCGTGCCCGTGGTCGAGCACCTCCGCTTCGGCAACGCGTCCGAGGTGCTGCTGACGGCCGCGTCGTTCCGCGCCGCCCTCGTCGTCGTCGGGCGCCGTCGGCGCCGCCCGAGGCTCGGCCTGCGCGTGGGCCCCGTGGTGCACGCGGCGCTGCACCACGCCACTCCCCCGGTCGCCGTCGTCCCCTACGACTGACACGGCCGCCCGACTTTGGCTGCACGGCTGACACGACGGACCCACCGCGGGGCCGGCGTCCCGACGTCGCGCCACGGGCGCCGGTCCGCCCGGCGCCGGTCGGCGGCCGTCAGGGCCCCGGGCGCCGGCCTACTGGCCGCCCCCGTCCCACGGCGTCTCGCCCCGGAGCGGGAGCAGGCGGTCCTCGCCCGGTGACACCTCGACGGCCGGTCCGCCCGCGAGGGTGACGAGGGCCGGGGTCTCCTCCCACGGCGGGACACCGATCGACAGCTGTCCCGGCTTCATCCGCAGCCGCACCGCGCCGCAGCGGTGCCGCACGGTGAAGCCGAACTCCGACATCTCCGGCAGCGGCGCCGGGTCGAGCCACAGCCCGTCCTCCCGGAACTCCAGGCCGGTCAGCCCCCGCTGCACCAGGTCCAGGGTTCCGGCCATCGCCCCCAGGTGGATGCCCTCCTCCGTGGTGCCGCCCTGCACGTCGGCGACGTCGCTGGCCAGCGCGTCCCGCACGAGCTCCCACGCGTCGGCGCGCCGGGCGCGCGCGAGCACCCAGCCGTGGACCAGCGCGCTCAGCGTGGAGCCGTGGCTGGTGCGGGCCAGGTAGTAGTCCATGGTGCGGCGCCACGTCTCGTCGTCGAGGCGGTACCCGAGGTGGTGGAAGATGCCGGCGAGTTCGGCGGGCGAGAAGAGGTAGCCCAGCATCAGCACGTCGGCCTGTTTGCTCGCCTGGTAGCGGTTGACCGTGTCACCCTCGGACTCCAGGATCCGGTCGAGCCGCCGGATGTCGCCGTACCGCGCGCGGTAGCCCTCCCAGTCCAGCTCGGCCAGCCGCTCGTAGCCGTCGAACTGCGCGATGACGTCCCTGCGGCCCTTGGCGTGGTCGGAGAGGAACGGCACCCGCAGCCGCCGCGAGACCTCCTCCCAGGCGTCCAGTTCGCCGTCGGCGAGCTGGATTCGCTCGAAGAGCTCCTGACGGCGGGAGACCGGCAGCGTCCGCCCCAGCTCCACGGCGCGGGCCAGGACCCAGGAGGCCGTGACGTTGGTGTAGGCGTTGTCGTCCAGTCCCGGGCGCTCGGAGCCGGGGTACGCCTCGTGGTACTCGTCGGGGCCGACGACGCCGAGGAGGCGGTAGCGCCGCTCCGCCTCGTCGTAGCGGGCGAAGCCCGCCCAGAAGCGGGCGATCTGGAGGATCAGCTCGGCGCCCCTGGTGTGGAGGAACTCGGTGTCGCCGGTGGCCTGCCCGTACCGCCACGCGTTGTAGGCGATGGCGGAGCCGACGTGGTGCTGGAGGTGGGAGTGGTCGGGCAGCCAGCGTCCCGAGCGCGGGTTGAGGTGCACCCGCGGCGTCTCCTCCCGGCCGTCGCTGCCGCTCTGCCAGGGGAACATCGCCCCGCTCGCGCCCGCGCGGGCGGCGGCCCGGCACGCCGCGGGCAGCCGCCGGTGACGGTAGGTCAGCAGCGCCCGGGAGACCTGGGGGAAGTGCAGGTTCAGGTACGGCAGGACGAACAGCTCGTCCCAGAAGACGTGGCCGCGGTACGCCTCGCCGTGCAGGCCGCGCGCCGGGACGCCGACGTCGAGCTCGGCGGTGTGCGGCGAGAGGGTCTGGAGGACGTGGAAGAGGTGGAGCCGCAGCACCAGGCCCGCCTCGCCCGGCACCCACAGCTCGGCCTGCCGCCACAGCCGGTCCCAGGCGGCGTGGTGCCCGGCCAGCAGCGTGTCGAAGTCCGGCGCGTGGCGCGCCCGTTCGACGGCGGCGGGCAGCGGCCCGGTGATCGCCGTGTCGCGTGAGGTGTGGATCGCGACGGTCTTCTCCACGGTGGCGGGCAGGCCGGGCTCGACGCGCACCGCCAGGCGGTGCGACGCGCGCTCCTCCGCCAGGCGGGTGCGCCGCCGCCTCGCCTCGGTGCCCGGGGCGGGGCGGGTGCGGGCGGCCTCCACGATCCTGATGTCCGAGGTCGTGGTCCGGCAGCGCAGCCACAGCACTCCCCCGTGCTCGCGCGCCTCCCCGTCGTCGGCCACTGCGTCCCCCGTGACGTCCTCCGCGCCGTCGGGGGGCGGCTCCTCGCCGGTGTCGAAGCGGACGAGGTGCTGGCCCGCCAGCTCGCTGTACCGGGCGACGCCGTCGTTGCGGACCGCGCCGTCCAGCGCCGACTCCACCTCCACCCAGCCGGTGAAGTCCTCGGCGGAGAACGTGGTCCGAAGCGCGGCGAGGTGCGGGTCGCCCATGTGGACCAGACGGCACTGCTCGACGCCCAGGTGCCGCCCGTGCTCGTCGCGCAGGCGCAGCGTCCGGGTGAGGGTGCCGCCGCGCAGGTCGAGCACCTGCCGGTAGAGGAGGAGGCCGTCGACGTGCTCGTCGGGCGTGAACCAGTCGCCCTCGGGACCCTGCCCGGGGTCGGGCACCAGGCGGAAGCGCAGCGGCAGCCAGTTCGGCAGGTTGACGATGTCCTCGTGGCTCAGGCGCCGGCCGTCGAGCACGGTGTCGAGCCGGTCGTAGACGCCGGCGACGTAGCAGCCGGGGTAGTGGGCGAGCCCGGCGGTGGTCTCGGGCGCGGCGCCGCGCGTGGCGAGGTAGCCGTTGCCGAGGGTGCACAGCGCCTCGCGCAGCCGCTCGGCGCGCGGCTCGTACCCCTCGTACGCCCAGGTCCAGCTCACCGGGTCCAGCTGACCGCCGGTCACGGCGTCACCTCGCCGAGCAGCTCTCCCGGGTCGGCCACCACGCGGTCCGCGCCGTGGGCGCGCAGCTCCTCGGCGCTGGTGGGGGTGCCCGCGCGGTCCACGCCGACGACCAGGCCGAAGCCGCCGCGCCGGCCCGCCGCCACGCCCGGCAGGGCGTCCTCCACGACGGCGGCCTCGTGGGGGTCGACGGACAGCCGGTGCGCCGCCTCCAGGAAGAGCGCCGGGTCCGGCTTGCCGGCCAGGTGGAGGCGGGCGGCGTCGGTGCCGTCGACGACGGCCTGGAGGAGGGAGCGGACGCCGGAGTGGACCAGCAGCTCACGGGCGTGGCGGGAGGCGGAGACGGCGGCGCAGCGGACCCGGGCCTCGTGGAGGGCGAGCAGCAGCCGGACGGTGCCGCGCAGGGCCGACACGCCGCGCTCCCTGAGGTGTTCGGTGAAGAACTCCTCCTTGCGGGCGGCGACGGCGCAGACGGTGTCGGTGCCGGGCGGGTCGTCCGGGTCGCCGACGGGCAGGTCGAGGCCGCGGGCGCGCAGGAACGCCTCGGCGCCGTCGTGGCGGGAGCGGCCGTCGACGTGGCGCCGGTAGTCGACGTCCTCGTCGAAGGGCGGGGTGAGCTCGGGGACGGTGTCGAAGGCGGCCTTCCACGCGGCGGCGTGCACCCGCGCGGAGTCGACGATCACGCCGTCGGTGTCGAGGACCACGGCCCGGCAGGCCGACAGCTCGCGCGCACGCACCTCGCCTCATCTCCTCCCGTCCCGGCGGACCCCGCGCTGGCGTGGGTCCCAGGGCGACACTCCCGGTGAGACCGGGACGGACCTCCGGCGGACGACGTCCCCACGGTGCCCGTCGTTCCATGGGACCGCGAGGCCGCGGCCCCGGCAACCGGCGGGCGGTGACGAACGGCGTGCGGTACGCCTCGGCCGGACACCGCAGCCGGACGCCTCAGCCGAGGCTGACGCGGGTGCCCGAGACCCGCTCGGCCGCCACCCGCATCCACAGCCAGCGCCGGGTCTCGGCCGGACCGCCGCTGTGTTCCCACTCCTGGGCGCGCGCCCGCGACGCGAGCCGTTCGGCCTCGGCCGGGTCGGTGACGCGTCTGGCCTCACCGGAAACCATCACGGTCCAGCCCACGCGCAGCGTCTCGTCGAGCCGGTCCACCTCGAAGGCGACCTCGTCCCCCTCGGCCTCGGCGGAGGTGGACCCGAGCTCCGTCCGGTAGATCACGGCGTCCTCCTCCTCGGTGAAGGTGTAGTTCACCGGGACGATGGCGGGCCCGGTGGGGGCGGAGACCGCGACGCGCCCCACGCTGTGGGATGCGAGCAGCTTCCGGCACTCCTCGGGGCTCAGCTCCGTCGGCTCGGTCCGGCCGGACCGCGACGCGGGGGCGGCGCTCAGCGCCGTGACGCCGCTGAGGTCGGCCACGGTGGTCTGGAGGGCCCGCGCCACCCGGGTGAGGGAGGGCACGCTGGGGGACGACTGGTGTTCCTCCAGGTACCGCAGGTACTCGGGGGCGACGCCCGCCCGCTCGGCGACTGCCTCCCGGCTCAGCCCCAGCTCCTCGCGGCGCTGGGCGACGCGCCGGCCCACGTCGCTGCGGTGGTTCGCCTGCCCGTCCGCCTCCGTTGCCCCGGCACCGTTCACGTTCCGGCCACCTCCTTCGCCCGTCCCCCGACTCAAGGATGGGGCACACGGCCCCCGTGGGCCACAGGAGTCATACCGGGGAGCCACGATCTCATAACGGGTCGGAAGGGGACCGACGGTCGGGGAAACCTCGGGGAGGGGGCGAACGTCTGAAGGCCGTGAGGTACTGGAAGGTGTACTGGCACCACGACTTCCCCGACGAGCCCGTGGCGATCTACAGCGAGGTCGGGCCGGACGGCCACGAGTGCCGCCGTGTGGAAGAGTTCCCCGGCGCGCGCGTGGGGTGGGCCGACCCCGAGCGGGAGGTGGGCGGCTGCGCGCTGGCGGAGGTGCCGCCGGGCGATCTCGCGACGGTGGCGACCCAGCCGGAGTTCACGGCGTTCTCGATCCTGCGGGAGGAGTTCGAGGGGGTGTGGCTGCGGGCGAGGCGGTCCACGGGTGAACGCGACGCCGGCTCTCCCGACTGACGGCCCCTCACCCGTTCACCCGTTCGGGGGCCCGCGCCGCCGACCGTGCCGGCCCACCGGGCCCTCGACGGTGTCCCCTCCCGCGACGCCGGTCCACAGTCGGGGCGTCAGCCGGCGGTGATGCGGAAGACGGGGTACCTGGGGGCGACGCGGCGCAGCTCCTCCCGGGGGGAGTCCGGGCCGACGCCGTCGAAGAACGCGCCGACCTCGGCCTTCCACCGCTTGAGGTAGGCGCGCAGCACCTCCGGCTTGTCGTCGTCGGCGAGCTCCACGGCGGTGAAGACCTCCCGCCGCCTGCCCAGCCGCAGCTCGCCGCCGCCGGCGGCGCGCATGTTGTGCGTCCACTGGACGTGGCCGCGCGGGGCGACGAGGTACCGCTGGCCGTCGACGGTCAGCACGTTGACGGGGGTACGGCGCCACTCACCGCTCCTGCGGCCACGGACGGCCAGCTCGCGCGAGCCCCACACGCTCAGTCCGCGCCGGGTGAGGAAGGTGACGAACGGGTTCATGACGCGGCGGGTGATGCGGCCGGGCTTCCTGACGTGGGGCTGGGACGTGGTCTGCACGGGGTACTCCGCTCCGTTGTGAGATCAGTGCTCTCGCTTGAGATCGATGATTACACGAAGCGGCTCGCATGACAAGAGCACTGCTCTCGATGTTGGTCACTGATCTGCTCCGTGGCAGACTGCCCCCATGGGACGGACGAGAGCGACCACACCGGAGACGTCGGGCACACCGGAACCGTCGGGGACGCCGATCCAGGGCGTCAGGGAGCGGGCGCGGCGGGAGGTGACGGCCGCGATCAAGGAGGAGGCGCGGCGGCGTCTCGCCGCCGAGGGCGCGGCGAAGCTCTCCCTGCGGGCCGTGGCGAGGGAGCTGGGCATGGTCTCCTCCGCGCTGTACCGGTACTTCCCCAGCAGGGACGAGCTGTTGACCGCGCTGATCGTCGACGCCTACGACGCGATGGGCGACGCCGCCGAGCGCGCCCTGACGCGGGGCGGCGACGAGGCCGACGCGTCACCCGAGGCGTCGCCGGACGCGTCACCCGAGGTGTCACCCGAGGCGTCCCCCGTGGCGCGCTGGGTCGCGCTGTGCCGGGCGGTGCGCGCCTGGGCCCTGGCGCACCCGCACGAGTTCGCGCTGATCCACGGCACGCCCGTGCCGGGGTACGCGGCGCCGCGCGACACCGTCGGCCCGGGGACCCGGCTGCCGATCGCCCTGCTCGGGCTGGTCAGGGAGGCGTCGCGGGAGGGCCGGCTCGGCGCGCCCGTCGGCGGGCCGCTGCCGGAGGAGGTGTGGGCGGACATGGCGCGGCTGGCCGAGGAGTACGCGCCCGAGCTGCCGCCGGAGGTGCTCGCGGCGGTGGTCGCGGCCTGGGCGCAGCTGGTGGGCCTGGTCGCGTTCGAGGTTTTCGGGCAGTTCACGGGGGTGACGGCGGACGAGACGCGGGAGGCGTTCTTCGACCACACCGCGACGGGGCTGGCCCACGGCGTGGGGCTGTGAGCCCGGCGGGCGTGCCGGGCCCACAGCCGTCACCTTTCGTAACCTCGTGGGACGACTCGGGAGTCTCGCTGGGCTCCCGAGTCCGGGTGGCGGGCTACGCGGGGGCTACGCGGTGGTGCAGTTGGCCCCGTTGAGCGAGATCGTCGGCGTGGTGTAGGTGGCGCCGCTGTTGGTCTGGAAGCCGAAGCCGAAGGAGCCGCCGGCCGCGACGTTCGCGTTGTGGGCGGCGTTGGCCGCCCTGACGGTGGTGCCCGACTGGGTGATCTGGGCGTTCCAGTGGTTGGTGATGGTCCCGGCCGGGAGGGTGAAGTTCACCGACCAGCCGTTGAGGGCGGTGCTGGTGGTGATCCGGACCTCGACGACGGACCCGGTGTTCCAGCGGTTGACGACGTAGGAGACCGAGCAGCCGGTGGGCGGCTCGGGCTCGCCCCCTCCCGGCTCGCCGCCGAGGGCGGTCAGCATGCCGGTGTAGGCGGGCTTGGGCTGGTAGTTGTCGTCCCACAGGCAGGCCGCGCCCTCGCCGGGGAAGACGTCCGGGACCCAGGAGTCCCGGTCGCTGATGCCCCAGACCGTGACGCCGACGCAGCCCTCGACCGCCAGGCAGGTCGAGGTGACGCTGGCGAACTGCTGGGACTGGCGCTGGAGCTCGGCGGAGTCGGCGGGCATGCTGACCCGGATGTCGAGCTCCGTGATGACGACCTCCAGCCCGAGGTTGGTGAAGCGCTCCAGGTTGGACCGGAAGGTGCTGGGCACCTGGTCGAGGATGAGGTGCGACTGGAAGCCGACGCAGTCGATCGGCACGCCCTGGTTCAGCAGCGAGCTGACCAGGTTGAACATGCCGTCGCTCTTCGCGTTGTCGGCCTCGATGTTGTAGTCGTTGATGCAGAGCTTGGCGTTCGGGTCGGCGGCGTCGGCGGTGCGGAAGGCCTCGGCGATGTAGCCGTCGCCCAGCGTGGTCTGGAAGACCGACGGGCGGCGGGTGCCGTCCTCGTTGAACGCCTCGTTGACCACGTCCCAGTAGGCGACGTCGCCCTCGTAGTGGTCCATGACGGTGGTGATGTGGGTGTTCATCACCTGACGCAGCTGCGACGCGCTCATGCCGCCGTCGCGCACCCAGCTCGGCAGCTGGCTGTGCCAGACCAGCGTGTGACCCCACACCTGCTGGTCGTTAGCTTGCGCGAAGTTCACCAGCCGGTCGCCGCCGGCGAAGTTGAAGTTGCCCTGGCTGGGCTGGATGCTCTCCCACTTCATCACGTTCTCGGCGGTGACACTGCTGAACTCGTCCGAGGCGATCGAGGAGTAGGTCGAGTTCGACAGCAGGCCGTCGTTGACGGCGGTGCCCACGAAGATGCCCTGCGACGCGGCCGCGTCGCGCAGCGTCGAGGCCTGGAGCGTCTCCGCCGTGGCCTCGGCCGGCTCGCCGGCCTGGGCGCTGACAGCGACCGGGAAGCCGAGCACGAGCGCGCCGGCGGTGAGGCCGACGGCGGCTCTTCGTACCGTTCGCCCCACGGCCGATCGCGCCGTTGTTCGCGTAAGGGAAGACACGCGGATGTACCTTTCTGTCATGCCCCCGCAGGTTGACGGCACTTGTTCTACGAGGGCCGACGAAGGGCGTCAATCCTTCCGGAAGTAAACTGAAAAACTTCCGGCCGCTCGGCGCGCTCGGGCGCACCGGAGCACGCCGTGGCCCGGCGACGGAGGGAGGAGCGTCGCCGGGCCACGACGGGTTCTCGGAGTGGGTCTAGCTCCCGAAGCCCGCCACGATGCCGTCGTAGGCGGGCTTGCGCTGGTAGTTCTCGTCCCAGGGGCAGGCCGCGCCCTCGCCGGGGAAGACGTCGGGCACCCAGGAGTCCCGGTCGCTGATGCCCCAGACCGTCGCCCCCGCGCACCCGGGCACCGCGGTGCAGGCGGCGACGACCGTCTCGTAGTCCTGGCGCTGCTGCTCCAGCTTCGCCGCGTCCGAGGGCATGGTCATCCGGATGTCGATCTCCGTGAGGACGACCTCGACGCCGAGCTCGGTGAAGCGCTCGATGTTCTGCTGGAGGTCGCCCGGCACCTGGCCGACGATGAGGTGGGACTGGAAGCCGACGCAGTCGATCGGCACGCCCTGGTCGAGCAGCGAGCTGACCAGCTCGTACACGCCGTCGCTCTTCGCGTTGACCCCCTCGATGTTGTAGTCGTTGATGCAGAGCTTCGCGTTCGGGTCGGCGGCGTCGGCCGCCCGGAACGCCTCGGCGATGTACCCGTCACCCAGCGTGGTCTGGAAGACCGACTGGCGGCGGGTGCCGTCCTCGTTGAACGCCTCGTTGACCACGTCCCAGTAGGCGACCTCGCCGGCGAAGTGGCCGGCGACCTCGGCGATGTGGTCGTTCATGACGCCCCGCAGCTCGTCGGCGCCGAAGCCGCCGCCCGACACCCAGCCCGGCAGCTGGCTGTGCCACACGAGCGTGTGACCCCAGACCTGCTGGTCGTTGGCCTGGGCGAAGTCCACCAGGCGGTCGCCGCCGGAGAAGTCGAAGCTTCCCTGGCTCGGTTGGACCGCCTCCCACTTCATGACGTTCTCGGCGGTGACGCTGCTGAACTCGCTCGACGCGATCGAGGAGTACGTGGGGTCGGACAGCAGGCCGTCGTTGATCGCTGTCCCCACGAACCTGCCCGACGCCTCGGCTGCGGCGCGCAGGGTGGACTGCTGGGTCACGGGCGGGTCGTGGGGCTGTACCGGTTCCTCCTGTGCCTGTGCGCTGCCGTAGATCGCCAGGCCGGCGACGAGTGTCCCGGCCGCGGCGACGACGGCGGCTTTGCGCACGTGGGGAGACATGGGGAGGTCCCCTTTCGTGTCACGCCCCCGCTGGCTTGACCCGTCCGTTTTATGGCGCCCCTCTTGGGACAGTCAACCCTTCCGGAATAACATTGAAAATCTTCCGGGAGGGCCGAGCGTTTTCCACCCAGCAAACGAGCTGCCCGGGGGCCGGGGAGATACTCCCATGTGGGAGACCGAGCAAAGAGGTGCGCATGACAGGGGAACGCAAGGTAACCATCACGGCCATCGCCCGGGAGGCGGGCGTCTCGGTGCCGACCGTGTCCCGCGTGGTCAACGGTCGCTCCGACGTCGCGCCCGAGACCCGCGCGAGGGTGGAGGAGTTGCTACGACAGTACGGGTACCGTCGCCGCACGAGCGCGCCCGGCGACCGGGCCGCCCTGCTGGACCTGGTCTTCAACGATCTCGACAGCCCGTGGGCGGTGGAGATCATCCGCGGCGTGGAGGAGGTCGCCCACGCCGCCGGCGTCGGCACCGTGGTCTCCGCGATCCACGACCGCGCCGGCGCGGCCCGGCAGTGGATGACCAACCTCCGCGCCCGCGCCTCGGACGGCGTGATCCTCGTGACCTCGGCGCTGGAGCCGGTGCTGCACAAGGAGCTGCACCGGCTGGGCGTGCCGATCGTGGTGGTGGACCCCGCGGGCTCCCCGGCACTCAACGCCCCCACCATCGGGGCCACCAACTGGGCCGGCGGCCTCGCGGCCACCGAGCACCTGCTGGAGCTCGGCCACCGGCGGATCGGCTTCATCTCCGGGCCGCCCCGGCTGCTGTGCAGCCGGGCCCGGCTCGACGGGTACCGGGCCGCGCTGGAGTCGGCCGGCATCCCGGTCGACGAGTCGCTCCTGGCGCCCGGGGACTTCTACCACGAGGCGGGCGTGGCCGGCTGCGAGCGGCTGCTGGCCCTGGCCGACCCGCCCACCGCGATCTTCGCCTCCAACGACCAGATGGCGATGGGCGCGATCGAGGCGCTGCGCCGCCGGGGTCTGCGGGTGCCGCAGGACGTGAGCATCGTCGGCTTCGACGACCTGCCGGAGATGCGGTGGTCGGCTCCGCCGCTGACGACCGTGCGCCAACCGCTGGCGGAGATGGGCAAGGTCGCGGCGCGCACGGTGCTGCGGCAGGCCCGGGGCAAGGAGATCGACTCGCCGCGGGTCGAGCTCGCCACCGAGCTGGTCGTCCGTGCCTCCACGGCCCCGCCACCCGGCCACGACGGCTCCCCGGCCGTGGCCGCCGCGGTCGTGCCCGCCGAGGCACGGGAAGGGGAGGGCGCCACCGAGGGTGCATAGTGCGTGCACGGCGAGCGACGTCCCCGGGCGTGACTGACCGAGTACCGGACAGTAAGAGACAGGGTCGCCACCGTAATCATCCTGAGACGCACCGTCCGTTGACCCGTTCGCCACACCGCCGTAGCTTCCCGGACATCTGGTCGAAAACTTTTCAGGCGATTCAGGGGAAGGTGTCGCGTAATGCCCCGATCTTCACGTGCCGTCGTGCTTGTCATGGTATCCGCCCTCGTGGCGGCGACACTGGCGGCCTGCGGCGACTCCGGCTCCGGCTCCGGCTCGGAAGAAGAGCTGGACGTGTGGGTCTACCAGGACGCCTCCACAGCCGTGCAGGAGAGGTTCGTCGAGCAGTTCAACGCCGAGTCGGACATCGACATCAACCTCGTCCCGGTGCCGGGTGACACCTACCAGGTCCGGGTGGGCGAGGCGATGCGCGAGGCCAACCCGCCGGACATCTTCTTCAACTGGGGCTCCGGCAGCATCAGCGAGTTCGTGGAGGACGGACTGCTGCTGGACCTCAGCGACCAGCTGGAGAGCGACCAGGACTTCGAGAACGCCTTCGTCCCGAACATCCTGGAGGGCGCGGTCATCGACGGGCACTACTACGGCGTGCCAATGCGCGGCGTACAGCCCGTGATCCTCTTCTACAACCAGACGCTCTTCGCGGACAACGGCCTGGAGCCGCCCGAGACCTTCGACGACTTCCTGGGCCTGGTCGACACCTTCTCGTCCCTCGGCGTCACCCCGGTGGCGCTCGGCGGCGGCGACGCCTGGACCGAGCTGATGTGGCTGGAGACCCTCCTGGACCGCTACGCGGGACCGTACGTCTTCGGCCACATCCAGAACGGCGAGACGGGCCTGTGGGGCGACCAGGGCATGCGCTGGGCCGTCGACATGGTCGAGCAGCTGGTGGACGCCGGCGCCTTCGGCGACAACTACACCGAGCTGACCTACACCGACGACGCCGCCTCCACTTACTTCGCCGAGGGCAACGCGGCGATGCACCTGATGGGCAGCTGGGAGTACGCCAACCAGCTCGCGAACCAGCCCGAGTTCGCCGAGAACGACCTGGCGTACATGCCCTTCCCCGAGATCAGCGACAGCCCCGGCGGCGACGCGCGGACCGTGGTGGGCAACCCCAGCAACTACTGGTCGGTCCACGCCAGCCTCGGCGAGGAGGGTCAGGAGGACCGCCTGGCGGCCGCCCTGGAGTTCCTGGAGCTCTCCGCGAGCCCCGAGTACTCCCAGGCGCTGATCGACAACGGCGACGTCCCCACCACGACCAACGCCAAGAACATGCTCGGCAGCCACCCGAACCCCGAGTACGCGCGCTTCCAGTACGACCTGGTCTCCCTGGCCCCGAGCTTCCAGCAGTCCTGGGACCAGGCGCTGCCGCCCCGACAGGCGGAGCCCATGATGGCGGCCATCCAGCAGCTCTTCAGCGGCGAGATCAGCCCCGACGAGTTCATCGACCAGATGCTGCGGAACGTCTGAGACCCCGTCCGGGCAGACCTCCCACAGACCCCACAGCGCGCCCGTTTCGCCCCCGTTCGCCCTCTCCGTACTCCCACGGTACGGACACCGGTGGACGGGGGCGAACCATCTTGACCATCTTGATATGTGCGGCACCGTTGACGCACCGGGCACACCCCCGTAATTTTCTTCCGCACCTGGTCCGATAATTTTCGGCGAGTTTCCGGAAGGTGTGGACGATGCCATCTGCTCAGCGCCGGGGTAACACCCGGCACGTACGTGCCCTCGCCGCTGTGGGCGCAACGGTCCTCGCGGCCTCGGGTCTGGCTGCCTGCGGGAGCTCAGGCCCCAGCGGCGACACCCTGAACGTCTGGACCCTGCAGGACCCCTCGACGGACATCCAGCGTGAGTTCGTCGAGCAGTTCAACGCGGACTCCGACATCGATATTCGCATCACCGAGATCGCCAACGACGGCTACACCGACCGCCTGCGGACCGCGATGGGCACCGAGAACGCGCCCGACATCTTCTTCAACTGGGGCGGCGGCAGCATCAGCGAGTATGTCGAGCAGGACATGCTGGTGGACCTCACCCCGATCATCGAGGAGGAGGCGGAGCTCCGCGACGGCTTCGTCGACACCATCCTCGACGCCGGCGCGGTGGACGGCCAGCGCTACGGCATCCCGATGCGCGGCGTGCAGCCCGTGATCCTCTTCTACAACCAGACCCTCTTCGCGGACAACGGCCTGGAGCCGCCGCAGACGCTGGACGACCTGTACAACGCGGTCGACACGCTGACCGCCGAGGGCATCACCCCCTTCGCGCTCGCCGGCTCCGAGCCCTGGACCGAGCTGATGTGGCTGGAGTACCTGCTGGACCGCGAGGGCGGCCCCGAGGTCTTCCAGACCATCCAGGGCGGCGACATGAGCGCCTGGAACGACCCGGCGGTGCTCTCCATGGCGGAGAACGTCGAGCAGCTGGTGGACGCCGGCGCGTTCGGCGACAACTTCCGCTCGGTGCAGTACGGCAACGACGCGGCCTCCACCCTCTTCGCCCGTGGCGACGCGGCCATGCACCTGATGGGCGCCTGGGAGTACTCCAACCAGCTCGGCAACCAGCCCGAGTTCGCCGAGGCCGACCTCGCGTACACCGCCTTCCCCGTCATCGAGGGCGGCGCGGGTGACCCCAACGGCGTCGTGGGCAACCCGACCAACTACTGGTCGATCCACTCCAACGTCGAGGGTGAGCGTCTGGACGCGGCCGTCGAGTTCATGAAGCTCATGGCCACCGAGGACTACGCCCAGGCCCTGATCGACAACGGCGACATCCCGGCCACCTCCAACGCCGCCGACCTGCTCGACAGCGCGCCGAACCCCGAGTTCGCCACCTGGCAGTACGAGATGATCAACAACGCCACGAGCTTCCAGCTCTCCTGGGACCAGGCCCTGACCCCCCAGTACGCCCAGCCGATGCTCAACGCCATCCAGGAACTCTTCGCCGGCCAGATCGGCCCGCAGGAGTTCGTCGATGAGATGTCGAGCCTCTAGCCCCCACCCGAGGCATGCAGATCTCGTGAAAACCGACATCACCTCCGCGCCCCCGCGCGCCGGTCGCCCAGGCATCGCCTGGGCGATCCCCGGCGTTCTCTTCTTCCTCGCGTTCGCCGCGGTCCCCATGTTCGTGGTCCTGTACCTGTCCTTCACCAGCTGGGACGGCATCGCCTCCCCCTCCTGGGTGGGCATGGACAACTGGTCCCGCCTCATCGAGGACGACGGCATGCGCAACGCCATCTGGCTGAGCCTGCTGCTGACCGTCTTCACCTGGGTGTTCCAGACCCCGATCGCCCTGTTGCTGGGCGTCTGGGCAGCCGGTCGGCAGCGCAACCGCGCCATCCTGTCGTCGATCTTCTTCGTCCCGCTGCTGGCGTCCTCCGTCGCGCTGGCCCTCATGTGGGGAACGCTGTTCGACCCGAACTTCGGGTTGGCCCGCTACAGCTGGTACGAGACCATGATCGGCTGGTTCGGCATCGAGGGCCGGGACCTGCTGGGCAGCGAGCAGGGGGCCCTGGCCGCCGTGCTCTTCGTCACCGCCTGGCAGTTCATCCCGTTCCACACCCTGATCTACCAGGGCGGTGCCCGTCAGATCCCCCGGTCCCTCTACGAGGCCGCCACCATCGACGGCGCGGGAACGGTTCGGCAGTTCTTCGCCATCACCCTCCCGCAGCTCCGCAACACCATCGTCACCTCCACGGTGATCATGATCGTGGGCGCGTTGACGTACTTCGACACCGTCCTCGTCCTGACCGACGGCGGACCGGGCGACGCCACCACGATCGTCCCGTTCCTCATGTACGACCAGGGCTTCAAGGCGGCCGACTTCGGCTACGCCAGCACCGTCGCCACCGCCCTCGTCATCACCGCCACCGCCATCTCGTTGCTGCTGGTGAAGCTCACCGGCTTCAACCGGATGCGCAGCACCCGGGAGGGGATGTGAGCCAGGTGCGTCAGACCGTCAGCAAGAACTCCGGACACGACAGCGACGTCGAGAAGGAGACCCCTCCCGCCGGCCCCGCCGCCTCCGCGGCGCGGCCGGGCGGCACGCCCCCCGGCGCGTTCACCCGGCGGCTGTACAAGCTGCGGCGGGCCAACATCCCCGCCGGTGTGGCCACCACCATCTGGCTGCTCATCGTGCTGGTGCCGCTCTACGGCATGATCATCTCCACCGTCCAGGACCGGGCGGACTACCTGGAGAACGGGCCGCTGGCGCTGCCGAGCGAGATCTCGTTCGACAGCTACCGGACCGTCTTCGAGGGTGACTTCTTCCGCTACCTGCTCAACACGGCGATCGTCACCGCGGCCTGCGCGGCCATCGCGATCGCGGCGTCGGTGTCCATCGCCTACGCCGTGGTGCGCAACCGCTCCCGTCTGTCCATGCGGTTCTTCCAGCTCTTCCTGCTGGGCCTCGCGATCCCGGCGCAGGCGACGATCATCCCCGTGTACTGGATCATCACCGAGGTCCAGCTGTACGACACCCTCCTCGCGATCATCCTCCCGCAGGCCGCGTTCGCCCTCCCGGTGAGCGTGCTGATCCTGGTCGGCACGATGCGCGACATCGACGAGGAGCTCTACGAGTCGATGGCTCTCGACGGCGCGAGCCCGACCCGGATGCTGTTCCAACTCGTCGTGCCCATGTCGCGAGCGGGTATCTCCACCGTGGGTGTCTTCTCGGCACTCGGCGCCTGGAACGGCTTCCTCTACCCGCTGATCCTCACCCAGACCCCCGAGAACAAGGTGCTGACCCTCGGCCTGTACGACTACGTCAGCGAGTACCGCACGGACATCCCGGCTCTGCTCGCCGCCGTGGTGCTGTCGATCGTGCCGATCTTCACCGCCTACCTCCTCGCTCGCCGCCAGCTGATCAACGGCCTGATGGGCGTGGGCGGGAAGTGACCGCCGCACGGACGCGCAGCTGAGGCGCGCGCCCCTCAGACAAGGAGCCTCATGCACCACCCCTGGCAGGACCCAGCCCTCCCGGCCGCGACCCGCGCCGCGCACCTGCTGTCACAGATGACCCTGGAGGAGAAACTCGCCCAGATAGTGAGCATCTGGCCGGACTCGGAGCCCGACTCCGACACCGAGTCCGGTTCCGGCTCCGAGTCCGGTGCCGAGGAGACGGCGTTCGGCGAGAACCAGAACGTCGCCCCGATGCAGGACGAGCTGAACGCGTTCCCTCCCGACCTCGACACGCTGCTGCCCAACGGCCTGGGCCAGCTCACCCGGCCGTTCGGCAGCGCCCCGGTCGATCCCACGGAGAAGACCCGCGCCCTCGCCGAGGACCAGCGCCGCATCGCCTCGGCCAACCGCTTCGGCATCCCGGCGATCGCCCACGAGGAGTGCCTGACGGGCTTCGCCGCCTGGCAGGCGGCGATCCTCCCGATCCCGCTGGCCTGGGGCGCCTCCTTCGACCCCGGGCTCGTCGAGGAGGCCGCCCGTCTCATCGGCACCTCGATGCGTGAGGTCGGCATCCACCAGGGCCTGGCCCCGGTGCTGGACGTGGCGCGCGACCCGCGCTGGGGACGGACCGAGGAGACCATCGGCGAGGACCCGTACCTGGTCGGCACCGTGGCCACCGCCTACGTGAGGGGCCTGGAGAGCACCGGCCTGGTCGCCACCCTCAAGCACTTCGCCGCCCACGGCTCCTCCCGCGCGGGACGCAACCACGCGCCCGTCTCCATGGGCCCGCGCGAGCTGGCCGACCTCGTGCTGCCGCCGTTCGAGATGGCGCTGCGTGACGGCCGGGCCCGCTCCGTCATGCCCGCCTACCACGACATCGACGGCCTGCCCTCCACCGCCAACGCCTGGCTGCTGAAGACGCTGCTGCGCGAGGAGTGGGGCTTTGAGGGCACCGTGGTCTCGGACTACTTCGCCGTCTCCTTCCTGGAGCTGACCCACCACGTGGCCGGCTCCGCCGCCGAGGCCGCCGCGCTCGCCCTGGCCTCGGGTGTGGACGTGGAGCTGCCGGCGCAGCGCGCCTTCGGCACGCCGCTGCTGAAGGCCGTGCAGTCGGGCGAGGTGTCGGAGGAGCTCGTCGACAGGGCGGCCCTGCGCCTGCTGACGCAGAAGGCCGAGCTCGGCCTGCTGGACGCCGACTGGCAGCCCACCACCGTCGAGGGGCCCGTCGACCTCGACCCGCCCGCGCTGCGCGACGTCGCGCGACGCCTGGCGGAGGAGTCGGTGGTGCTGCTGGCCAACGACGGCGACGTGCTGCCGCTGTCGCCGCTGGTCCACCCCGGCCGGCGGATCGCCGTCGTGGGTCCCCTCGCCGACGACCCGGCCGCCATGCTCGGCTGCTACACCTTCCCCCGCCACATCGGCATCCTCCACGAGGGTCTGCCGATCGGCGTGGAGATCCCGACGGTGCTCCAGTCGCTGCGCGCCGAGCTGCCCGAGGCGGAGATCACGCACGTCAGCGACCCGGTGCACCTGCCGGAGCTCGCCGACGAGGCCGACGTGTGCGTCGTCGTGGCCGCCGACCGCTCCGGCCTCTTCGGCCGGGGCACCTCCGGCGAGGGCTGCGACGCGCTCGACCTGGAGCTGCCCGACGGGCAGGGCGAGCTGGTCGACGCGGCGCTGGCCACCGGCGTGCCGGTGGTCCTCGTGCTGCTCACCGGCCGGCCCTACGCCCTGGGCCGGTGGGAGGGGCGACTGGCCGCCGTCGTCCAGGCGTTCTTCCCCGGCGAGGAGGGCGGCCCGGCCGTCGCGGGCGTGCTCTCCGGCCGGATCAACCCCTCGGGCCGGCTGCCCATCGGCGTGCCCCGGCACAGCGGGGCCCAGCCCTACGGCTACCTGGCGCCGCCGCTCGGCCAGCGCGGCGACGCCAGCAACGTCGACCCGACGCCGCTGTACCCCTTCGGCCACGGCCTGTCGTACACCACGTTCGCGTGGGACGGCGCCTCGATCGACGCGGACGCGGTGCCGACCGACGGCTCCACCACCGTGGGGGTCACCGTCACCAACACCGGGGAGCGCGCCGGCACCGAGATCGTCCAGCTCTACCTCCACGACCCGGTGGCCCGCATCACCCGCCCCGTCAACCGCCTCGTCGGCTACGCCCGGGTCACCCTCGACCCCGGCCAGTCGGCGCGGGTCGCCTTCACGTTCGACGCCGACCTGTCCTCGTACGCGCTCAGCGCCGAGCAGCGGATCGTGGAGCCGGGCGACCTGGAGCTGCGGCTGGCCGCCTCCAGCGGCGACATCCGTCACGCCCTGCCGCTGGCCCTGACCGGACCGGAGCGCACCGTCGGCTACGACCGCCGGATGCACTGCGCGACGACGATCACGACGGAGGGAGTCACGAGCTGATCCGTCCGCCCGTCGCCATGCGCCCCGGCGCCGCTCTACGCTGGAGCTCATGGGATGGACGGTTCGCGACATTCCCGACCTCAGGGGCCGTATCGCCATCGTGACCGGCGCCAACGGCGGCCTGGGATATGTCACCGCCCGCGAACTGGTGCGCTGCGGCGCGCACGTCGTGTTGGCGTGCCGCAGCCAGCGGCGCGGGCAGGAGGCTTTCGACAGGCTGCTCGGCCAGGTTCCGGAGGCTCGCGCCGAACTGCGGCTGCTGGACCTGGCCGACCTCGCCTCCGTGCGGACCTTCGCCGCCGACTTCGGCACCCGCCGCCTGGACGTGCTGATCAACAACGCCGGCCTGATGGCCGTCCCGAGGGCGCGGACGGCCGACGGCTTCGAGATGCAGTTCGGCGTGAACCACCTGGGTCACTTCGCCCTGACGGGCCTCCTCTTCGAGCGGCTGCTGGCCACCCCGGGCGCGCGCGTGGTGACCGTCTCCAGCCTGCTGCACGCGCTGGGCACGATCGACCTGCGCGACCTCAACTCCGAGCGCCACTACCGGCCGTGGCTGGCCTACGGCCGCTCCAAGACCGCGAACCTCCTGTTCACCCACGAGCTGGCGCGCCGCGCCCGCCGGGGCGGCCACGACGTGCTGGCCGCCGCCGCCCACCCCGGCTACACCGCCAGCGGGCTGACCAGCCAGCGCGCGCGGCTGACCGGCAGCCGCCTGCGGGAGCGCGTGGCCCGCCTCAGCGACCGCTCCCTGGCCGCCCCGCCCGAGGCCGGCGCCACGCCCACCCTCTACGCCGCCACCGCCCCGGGGGTGCGCCCCGACTCCTTCACCGGCCCCAGCGTGATCGGCGCCCACCGCCTGCGCGGCGGCGTCTCCGGCCCCTGGCGCGCGCCGTGGACCCGCGACGACCGCGTCGCCGAGCTGTTGTGGCGGGCCTCGGAGGAGCTCACCGGCATCCGTTACGAGGCGCTGGGATAGGGCCCCGCGACGGACGCCGACGCGGCGGGCGCGCCGCGCAGCCGCGCCACCCGTGCCGTGACGTTCCGGGCCACCTCGGGATCGCCGTCCCGTGCGGCGACCTCCACCGCGCGCCGCCAGAAGTCCTCGGGACCCGCGCGCTCCTCGGCGCCCGCCCGGCCCGCGTCGCGCGCCATCACTCCCAGCTCGACCAACGTCCGCGCGGCGCGGTGCCACAGGCAGAGGTCCTCCAGGATGCCCACCGCCTCCTCGTGGTGCCGGCGGCACGACGCGAAGTCCCCCTGGGCGAAGGCCGCCTCCCCCATGTGGATCAGCGTCTCCGCCTCGCCGTAGCGGTTCTCCGCCCCGCGGTAGAGGGCCAGCGCCCGCTCCAGGCACGCCCACGCCTCCTCGTAGCGTCCCCTCATGCCCTCCACCTCGCCGAGGTTGACCAGCGTCACCGCCTCGCCGTCGTCGTTGGCGAGCCGCCGGTGGAGGGCGAGAGCCCGCAGGTGGTGGTCGCGTGCCGTGTCGAGGTCGCCGGCGGCCGTGGCCGCCAGGCCCAGCCAGTCCAGCGCGTACGCCTCCTGCTCGCGCCTGCCGCTCCGCCGGGCCAGGGCGAGCGCGCGCCGGAAGCGCTCGGCGGCGGCCTCGGGCAGCCCCTGCTCGCGCAGCGCCCACCCCAGGAAACCGAGCAGGTTGCCCTCGCTGACGGGGTCCCCGCGCCGCCGCGCCGCGTCGACCGCGAGCTCGTACAGGGGCACGCACTCGCCGGGCCGCCCGTCGTTGACGAGGAACGCCGCGAGGGCGTAGGTGACGTCCTCCACGACGGCGTCGCGTCGCATCGCGTGCGCGAGGTGGACCACCCCGGTCAGGTTGCCCCGCTCCCGCCCCAGCCACGTGACCGCGTCGGCCCTGCCGGCGAACCGGCCGCGGTCCGCGTACGTCCGCGCGTCCCCCTCCAGCCACGTGACCGCGGACGAGGCGGCCTCGCGGTAGTGGTCGCAGAGGTGGTGCCGGGCGCGGTCGCGTCCCCGCGCGCTCACCTCCCGGGACCGTTCCGTCGCGTAGAGCCTGACCATGTCGTGCATCCGGTACCGGCCGGACCGGTCGCCCGTGAGAACCAGGTGCGCGCTCCGCAGCGAGCGGAGGAGTTCCACCGTCTGGCCGAGGGGACGGTCCGCCAACGCCGCCACGGCCTCGGCGCCGAACTCCTGGCCGGGGTGGAGCGGCAGGAGGCGGAAGAGCCGGGCCTCGTCCGGGTCGAGCAGACCGTAGGAGAGGTCGAACGCGGCGCGCACCCCGGCGCTCCCGCCGTAGGAGATGCGGCCGAGCCGCGTCGTCTCGTCCTCCAGCGACGTCACCAGCTCCCGCACCGTCCGGTCGCGGTCGCGCACGAGGACCGCGCCGACGATGCCCAGCGCCAGCGGCAGCCGGCCACACAGCCGCACCAGCTCGGCGATCCCCCCGGCCTCGGCTCCCCGCTGGTCCCCGGGGAACGCCGTCCGCAGGGCCCCGGCCACCATGGACTCCCCCTCGGCCTGGGTGAGCACGTCGAGGTCGAACTGGCGGGCGCCCAGGTCGGCGAGGGTGTGCCGGCTCGTCACCAGCACACGGTGCGGGAGGCCGCCCGGCAGGAGCGGGCGGACCTGCGCGGAGGACGAGGCGTTGTCCAGCACGATCAGCACGGGCCGCTCGCGCTCCGCCAGCCTGCTCCGGTACAGCGCCTCGCGGGCGGCCTGCTCGGGCGGGATGTCCGTGCCCGCCACGCCGAGCGCGTGCAGGAGCGTCGCCAGGGCGGCGAACGGCGCGACGGTGGCGTCGTCGGGCGCGTACCCCTCCAGGTTCAGGAAGAGGACGCCGCCGGGGAACCAGCCGGCGTCGACGGCGCTCCTGGCGGCGTGGACGGCGAGCGCGGTCTTGCCCACCCCGCCGAGGCCGGCGACCACACAGACGGCGGCGGGAGTGCCGCCGTCGGCGTCCGGACGCAGCGCGGCGGCCAGCCGCGCGAGCTCCGACCGCCGGCCGACGAAACCGCCGTCGAGCGGCGGCAGCCCGGCCAGCGCCGTCGGCGGGGCGACCACCGTCGTGAGGTGGACGTCGCGCCCGGCCTGGGCGGTCACCCCGTACACCGGCGCGGCCACCGTGTTGGCGACGTCGGACGGCGTTCGCTCCCCGCCCGCCGCGCCCGGCCCGGTCACCTCGCCCACCAGGTCACCTCGCCCACCCGGTCACCACCGGCGGTCCCGCTCGTACCTGATCTCCTCGAACTTCCGCCGCACGGGCCCGAAGACGAGCAGGTCACGCAGGGTGCGGACGGCCAGGGCGCGCAGGCGGGCGCCGTAGGACCAGCGTCCGCGTTCCGCGGCGGCGCCCTGGTCCCGCTTCGAGGTCCACTGGAAGGCGCCCGCCACCACGTTCGCGTCGCCGCTTCCGGAGACCATGGTGAGCGCCACGACACCCACGACGACCACGCCGTACAGGCAGGCGTACACCAGGGTCATCGCGACGAGTTGCGCGTACAGCGGTAACAGACGCATCAGATGGTGCGCTCCCCTTCAAACGCCCCGTCCCCTCGAGACGACGCTACACCGGCCCAGCGCCCGCCCGAGCCACTTCTCCTCACCCTGCCGGGGGACCTCGCTCCGACGACCGATGAGTTTCGCGACGCCCCCGGGTCCTACAGACGACAACGGGCTGGAGCCCGCCCCACACTCACTTGGGAGACCCGAGATGCGCACTCTGATCAGCACCGCCTTCGTCTCGCTCGACGGCGTCGTGGAGGCCCCGGGGGGCGAGCCCGGGTACCGGAACTCCGGCTGGACGTTCAAGGACGTCGAGTTCCTGCCCGAGGCGTACGAGCTCAAGGGCCGGGAGCAGGAGGAGGCCGCCGCGTTGATGATGGGCCGCGTCAGCTACGAGGCGTTCAGCCCGGTCTGGCCGGACATGGAGGAGTTCGCCGAGTACAGGGTGATGCCGAAGTACGTCGTCTCCACCACCCTCGCCGAGGACGACCTCGTCTCGAACTGGAACGAGATCACGATCCTGCGCTCGCTGGACGACGTCGCCGCGCTGAAGGAGACCGAGGGCGGCCCGATCATCGTCCACGGCAGCGCCACCCTGAACCACTCCCTCTCCGACGCCGGCCTCATCGACCGCTACCACCTGCTGGTCTTCCCGCTGCTGCTCGGCGCCGGCAAGCGCCTGTTCAGCGACACGGACAAGGACACCCAGAAGCTGAGGCTCGTCGAGAGCGAGGCGTACGCCAACGGCATCCAGAAGAACGTCTTCGACGTCGTCCGGTGAGCGCCCGCGGCGGGTCACGCCCGAACGCCCGGTGGTCGCGCACCATGCCCCCGGGGGCCGGGCGTCGGGCGTCCGGGCTGTCGGCTCACCCGGTTCGCCGGCCCACCGGCTCACCCGGCGTGTCGGCCGCGGACCGGCCCGGACGCCGGGGTGCCCCGGGCTCCACCGGCGCGGCGGGCCGGTGGCGCGCCAGCATGACCGCGGGCACCACGGCGAGGACGAAGAGCACCCCGGCCATCGCGACGTAGAGGTACACGCCGGTCGCCGTGCTCGCCGGGGCGCCGCCGGCGAAGGTCTCGGAGCTGTGGGTGGCCTTGAGCACCTCGCCCCCGGCGAAGGTGAAGACGACCGAGCCGAGGGCGAGCACGACGGACACCAGGCCGGCGGTCGTGCCCTGCCGCTCGGGCGCCTCGGCACTGGTCGCCAGGTTGTAGCCGGAGGCGCCGATCGCGCCGGCGGCCACGCCGACCAGCGCGCCGCAGGCGATCGCCAGCGGGAGCACCGACACACCCGCCAGCATCGCGAAGGTCGCCGCCGCCCCCAGGGCGATGCCGCCGAGGAGGGGCGGTGCGGGGCCGAACCGTCCGGCGAGCCAGCCGGCGCACGTGCCGCCGACGACGATGCCGACGTTGGGCGCGGCGAGCAGCACCGCGACCGCCTCTCCGTCGCCGAGACCGTAGCCGAGCCCCAGGTCGGCGGGGACCTGGGCGACGACGCTCGTCAGTTGCAGCATGCTCCGGAAGGAGCCCGCCGCCAGCACCAGGGCCAGCAGCGTCAGCAGCACCGGGCGGCTGAGGGCCCGGAGGTCGACGATGGGTTCGTCGACCCGCCGCGCGAGTAACGCCCAGGCGGCCAACGCGGCGGCACCGGCCACCAACAGCGTGACCATCCCGGCGGACAGCCATCCGAGGTCGCTCCCGAGGCTGGCGTAGGCGAGCACCGCGCCGAGGCCGCCGCCGAGCAGGAGCGCCCCGCCCACGTCGATCCGGCCGGTGCCGCGGATCGGCGACTCCGGGATGAGGGAGCGCACGCAGAACGCGGCCGCCGCGGCGAGCAGCGCCGCCACGACGAACACGCTCCGGTAGCCGAAGACGTCGATGACCGGCTCCATCAGGAACGGCTCGACGACTCCGACGATCGACGAGCCCGACGTCACGAGTCCGACGAGCGCCATCGCCACCCGCGGGGTGCAGATCTGGCGTGCGAGGGCCACCGTGATGAAGATCGCGGCGAAGGCGGCGCCCTGGAGGAAGCGCCCCACCAGGAAGAGCCAGACGTTGGGGGCGGCGAAACAGACCAGCGCCCCCGCGCAGGCGAGGAGGAGCGTGACGACGAGTGTCCGGCGCTTGCCGAAGACGTCGGAACTCCGCGCGAGCAGCGGCGACCAGAGGGCCCCGGCCAGCATCGCGCTCGCGTTCAGCCACGCGGCCTGGTCGGTGTCGAAGCGCTCCATCAGCTGGGGCAGGACCATCATGGGCGAGCCGATGGCCACGTCGGCGAGAACGTTGGCGAGGGTGAGAACGGCCGCCCAGAGAACGAGCCGCCTGCTCCAGCGGTGCTCCAGGGCGACGGGGGCGGGCCTTTCCGGCGTGTCGTTCACTCTGCTCTCTCTTCAGCTTCGGCGCAGGGGGATGACGTCCCGGCGAACGGCACGCCCCGTGTCCGGGCGGGTTTCAGGACGCGCCGGCGCCGGATGCGCGCAGCGCCTCGTTGCGGGCGGCGATGGCGGCCCA
This sequence comes from Streptomyces sp. 4N509B, assembly GCF_052245655.1. Lineage (NCBI taxonomy): Bacteria > Bacillati > Actinomycetota > Actinomycetes > Kitasatosporales > Streptomycetaceae > Streptomyces > Streptomyces sp. 4N509B. Next base: position 117,761 of record NZ_JBQQBZ010000006.1, on the reverse strand, counting down.
GGTGGCAGGCAGCATGCGGTCGCGACCGCTGTGGACGCGGCCCTGGGCGAACGTGACGTAGGGGCGCTGCCGGGCCTCGTACCGGGTGAACGCGGCGGTGTGGTCGTCGCCGCACCGTTCGAGTTCCTCGGCGAGGAAGCGGGCGCCGGTGAGGGCGAGTGAGGTGCCCCGGCCGGACAGGAAGGCGGGGCTGTATCCGGCGTCGCCGACGAGGGCGACGCGGCCGCGGTGCCAGGCGGGCAGGTGGATCTGGCTCGCGGGGGTGAGGTAGAAGGCGGGGTCGGCGCGGGCGGCGTCGAGCAGTTCCGGGATGCGCCAGGACCGTTGGCCGGCGAACGCGTCGAGGAGGATCCTCTTCTGGGCGGCCAGGTCCTGGTGGTCGTGGCCGACCACCTCCGAGCGGAACTGGAAGACCGCGACGGCCCCGCCCCCGTACCGGAAGACGCCCGCCATCCGGCCGGGGACGTTGTGGATCGCGTTGGGGCCCTCCGATCGCGCCTCGCCGGGCAGGTCGGCGAGGGCGAGGTAGACACCGAGGTGCCGCAGGTAGTCCTCCTCGGGGCCGAAGACCAGCCCGCGGACCGCGGAGTGCTGGCCGTCGGCACCGAGCACGAGGTCGTACCGCCCGGTGCGTCCGGAGACGAACCGCACGTCGACGCCCCCGCCCCGGCCGCCCCCGCTCCCGTCGCCGTCGCCGTCGGCGTCGGCGTCGGCGTCGGCGTCGGCGTCGGTCAGCGTCCCGATCGCGTCGCCGAAGCGGATCGCCACGGTGGCCGGGAGCGCGTCGGCGAGGATCCGCACGAGGTCCCCTCGGAGGAGCTCGATGTCGTCGTCGGAGTCACTGATCTCCGCCAACGGGATCCGGGCCACCGGCTCACCCCGGCTGTCGACGAACTGGGTGAGCTCGGACATCCGGACCCGTTGCTTCCGGATCTTCGCGAGCAGCCCCATCCCGTCCACGACCTCGATCGCGTCACCGCGGATGTCGATCGGCGTGCCCGTGACTCGGAGGCGGCCGGCGCGCTCGACCACGGTGACGTCGTGGCCGCGGGTGCCGAGTTCGCGTGCGCAGGCGAGCCCGGCGATACCGGCTCCCGAGACGAGGATCTTCACGTGTGCGCTCCAGGTTCCGCCGAGGTGGGTGGGCGATCGGATCGACCACCGCTCGCCGGCCGGGCAGACCGACGCGACGGCGATCCGACTTTAAAGAAACAATCTGTCGCTTTTAGCGAGCGTACCTACCACCGGCTTGCACCGCAACGCCGCACGTGACGACAATCGGCACCCCGGCGAAGGAGCAGGAGGTGAGCGCGGCGATGACCGACGGGACCGCGGACCGGCCGGCCGCACGGCGCCCCGGTGGCCGCAACGCGCGGGTGAGGGCGCAGATCCTCGCCGCGACCGTCGAGCTCGTGGCGCGCGACGGCATCGCGGGCTTCCGCTACGAGGAGGTCGCCGAGCACGCCGGCGTGCACAAGACGAGCGTCTACCGCAACTGGCCCGACCGCGAGGAGCTGGTGGTCGAGGCCCTGCTGCGCTACGCCGAGGACCTCGCCTCGGTCGCCGACACCGGCGACATCCACCGGGACCTGGTGGACTTCCTGGTGGCCCTCGCGGGCGGCCTGGAAACGCCCTTCGGCCGCACGCTCGAACAGGCCGTCCAGCCCGCCCGCCAGAGCTCCACCGTCCAGGCGCTGAGCAGGATCCTCGACCAGCGCGTGGCCGCCATGCGGCGACGCGTGGACGCCGCCGTCGAGCGGGGCGAACTCCCCCCGGTCGACAGCTCCTTCCTCGGCGAGATGATCTCCGGCCCGGTGCACCTCATCGTCAACCGCGGCATGCGCCCGTTCACGCGCACGGACGCGGAGCGCATCGTCAGCGTGGTGCTCGCCGGCGTCCGGGCGGCGGCCCCGCACGCCTGAGCACCCGCTGAGCGGTCACCCCCAGCCGCGCCGTTCAGGCCGAGGACCCGAGCCCCCACCGCCGAGCGCGAGGCCCCCACGAGGTCGGCGCGAACGGCCGGTGCCACTCCAGCACCCGGACGACCTCGACGTCGCCCGGCACCATGGGCCACACCGCGTGTCCTCGCTCGTCACGCGCGCCCCTCACTGTCCGTAGTACTGCACCAGGCAGAACTCGTGCTCCTCGGGATCGGTCATCACGACGACCACGCCCTCGTCGTAGTCGTGCCGTTCGCCGGTGAACCGGCCGCCGAGGGCGACGACCTGGGCGACGCCCCGGTCGATGTCGTCGACCACGACGTCCAGGTGCAGGCGCGCCTTGCCCCGCTTCGGCTCGGTCACGGGCTGGAAGGTGAGGCGGGGCTGCGGGTCGCCGGAGCGGCCCAGGTAGACCCAGCCCGGGCGGGACGGCGTGCGCGGGCGGTCCAGCAGCGCGCTCCAGAAGTCCGCGACGCGTTCCACGTCGACGCAGTCGATGGTCACTCCGGCCCAGCGGTTCGCCATGGCGTCAGCTCTCCTGTGGTGGCGGGCGATGCCGTCGGTTCGGGCCTCCGCGGCCCGTCCGTCTCGGTCCTCGTCTCCGATCCTCTGTCGGCACCGGTCGCTCGCGAACCTCGCCGCTCGCGACCATTCTCGGCGAACATCCGCGGATATCCACAGGATTTCGATCGAGACCGGGGCCCTCGTCGACGGCGTCGCCACCCTGTGGTTCACCGGCCCCGTCCCAGCCGAGTGGAACTCCCACGAACGGTCGGACGGCGGTGCGGGCGGCGATGCGAGGGGGCGGGGGGCGGCGCCTCCGCACAGGCGCCGCCCCCCTGGGGAAGGCCGGGGTCCGTCGCCGGTGAGGGTTCGGAGAGGAGGCGACGGGCCCCGGCTGGCTCGTTGGCCTAGGTGGGCGGCGTCAGGGCCGCCCGGCCGGCCTCCAGGCGGGCCACGGGGACGCGGAACGGCGAGCAGGAGACGTAGTCCAGGCCCGCCGCGTGGAAGAAGTGGACCGAGTCCGGGTCGCCGCCGTGTTCGCCGCAGACGCCGAGCTTGAGGTCCGGCCGGGCCGCGCGCCCCTTCTCGACGGCGGTGCGGACCAGGGCGCCGACGCCCTCCGTGTCGAGGGTCTCGAACGGGGAGGCGGGGAAGATGCCCTTCTCCAGGTAGGCGGCGAAGAAGCTGGACTCGACGTCGTCGCGCGAGAAGCCCCACACGGTCTGGGTCAGGTCGTTGGTGCCGAAGGAGAAGAAGTCGGCCGAGCCGGCGATCTCGCCGGCGGTCAGGGCGGCGCGCGGCAGCTCGATCATCGTGCCGAGCGGGATCGTCAACGAGGGCGCGGCCTCGGCGACGACGCGGTCGGCGTCGGCGCGGACCAGCTCCAGCTCCCGCACGGTCCCCACCAGCGGGATCATGATCTCCGGGCGCGGGTCGCCGCCGGCGGCGTGGTGCGCGGCGGCGGCCTCGGCGATGGCGCGGACCTGCATGCTGAACAGTCCGGGCACGACGAGGCCGAGGCGGACGCCGCGCAGGCCGAGCATCGGGTTCTGCTCGTGGAGGCGCCGGACGGCGGCGAGCAGCCGGTCGTCGGCCGCGCCGCCCTCGCCGGTCGCGACGCGGACCGACAGCTCGGTGAGGTCCGGCAGGAACTCGTGGAGCGGCGGGTCGAGGAGGCGGATGGTCGTCGGCAGGCCGTCCATGGCCTGAAACAGCTCGCGGAAGTCCTGCCGCTGGAGCGGCAGCAGCGCGTCGAGGGCGGCGCCGCGCTCCGCGTCGTCCTCGGCGAGGATGAGCCGTTCGACGAGCGCGCGGCGCTCGCCGAGGAACATGTGCTCGGTGCGGGTCAGGCCGATGCCGCGGGCGCCGAAGCGGCGGGCGCGGGCGGCGTCCTCGGCGGTGTCGGCGTTGGCGCGGACGCCGAGCCGGCGACGGCGGTCGGCCTCGGTCATGAGGCGGTGCACCGCGGTGACCAGCTCGTCCGGCGCGTCGCCTGCCGTGGGCGGGGTGCCGCCGCCCTCGAAGTACTCCATCACCGGGGAGGGCACCACGGGCAGCTCACCGCGGTAGACGTGGCCGGTGGAGCCGTCGACGGAGAGGGTCTCGCCCTCGGCGACGACGGTGCCGTCGGGCAGGGTCAGGCGGCGGGCGGCGGCGTCGACGCGCAGTTCCTCGGCGCCGCAGACGCAGGTCCTGCCCATGCCGCGGGCGACGACGGCCGCGTGGGAGGTCTTGCCGCCGCGTGAGGTGAGGATGCCCTCGGCGGCGAGCATGCCGTCGAGGTCGTCGGGGTTGGTCTCGCGGCGGACCAGCACGACGCGTTCGCCGGCCGCGGCCCGCGCCACGGCCGTCGCGGAGTCGAAGACGGCCACGCCGACGGCGGCGCCCGGTGAGGCCGGGATGCCGGTGGCGACGGGCCGCGCGTGGTGGTTCACGTCGAAGCGGGGGAACATCAGCTGCGTCAGCTGCTCGCCCGTGACGCGGCGCAGCGCCTCCTCGGCGTCGATCAGGCCCTGGTCCAGCGCTTGCGTGGCGATGCGGAACGCGGCGGCGGCCGTGCGCTTGCCGACCCGGGTCTGGAGCATCCACAGCCGGCCGCGCTCGATCGTGAACTCGATGTCGCACATGTCCCGGTAGTGGTTCTCCAGGACCTCCATGATCCGCAGCAGCTCGTCGTAGGAGGCGCGGTCCAGGCGCGCCAGTTCGGCGAGGGGGACGGTGTTGCGGATGCCGGCGACGACGTCCTCGCCCTGGGCGTTCGGCAGGTAGTCGCCGTAGACGCCCTGCGCGCCCGAGGCCGGGTCGCGGGTGAAGGCGACGCCGGTGCCGGAGTCGGGGCCGAGGTTGCCGAAGACCATCGCGACGACGTTGACGGCCGTGCCGAGGTCGTCGGGGATGCCCTCCTGGCGGCGGTAGAGGCGGGCGCGGTCGCCGTTCCAGGAGTCGAAGACCGCGCGGACGGCGAGGTCGAGCTGTTCGCGCGGGTCCTGGGGGAAGTCGTGGCCCGTGTGCTCGACCACGAGGTCCCTGAACTGCCGGACGACGCCCCGCAGGTGGCGGGAGTTCAGCTCGGCGTCGGTGGCGACGCCGACGGCGTCGCGGGCGATGGCGAGCTTCTCCTCGAAGCGGTCGGCGTCGATGCCGAGGACCGTGTGGCCGAACATCTGGATGAGGCGCCGGTAGGAGTCCCACGCGAAGCGCTCGTCGCCGGAGCGGGCGGCCAGCGCGTGGACGGCCGTGTCGTTGAGGCCGATGTTGAGGACGGTGTCCATCATCCCCGGCATGGAGAACCTCGCCCCGGAGCGGACGGAGACCAGCAGCGGGTCGTCGCCGCGGCCGAGGCGCCGGCCGCCCATGCGCTCCTCGAGGGCGGCGAGGTGCGCACTCACCTCGCCGTGCAGGGTGGGGGGTTCGGCGCCGGTGGCCAGGTAGGTCCGGCAGGCCTCGGTGGTGAGGGTGAAGCCCGGAGGTACGGGGAGGCCGAGGCGGGTCATCTCGGCGAGGCCCGCGCCCTTGCCGCCGAGGAGGTCCCTCATCTCCCGGCTGCCCTCGGCGAGGTCGTAGACCAGCTTCGGGGAGGGGGACGGCTGCGGGGAGGACGGTGGGGGTGTCGGCGCTATGGGGTGCGGGGGGTGGGGATGAGGGTGGGTCTGTGTTTCCGGCACGGGACTGACTCCTCGCGTACGGCTGCCCTGACGGCGAGAGGGTACCCGCCCATCCGCTCATTTGAGCGCCGCTTTCATCATACGTGGCAGGCATCACGCACACAAAGGGCGCGACGGCAGGCAAAGAGGGCCCTTCCGCGCACGGATGGAGGGCGAGGGAGGCGAGGTGCGCACGAGGCCGGTGGGGAGGCGGACAGGGCTACGGGGCCGGGGGCGGGCGGACGTCCGGGGAACGACGCGGGAACGCGGAGGGCCGACGGCGAGGCGATCGGGGCGCGGCGGCGGCGCGGGGCGGGGCGGCGGCTGGACGCGACGCCTACAGGCCCATCGCCGCCAGGCGGGCGTCCGCGCGTTCGGGAGCGTAGAGGTGCTCGACGACCATCGCCCCCGCCCCGACGAGGCCGGCCCGTTCGCCGAGCCGGGAGGTGACCACCTGGAGGTAGGCCGTGGTGCGGGGCATCGCCCGCTGGTAGAGCAGTTCGCGCACCCCGGTGAGGAACGGAGGGCCGGCGAGGTCGCCGGCGATCATCAGGACGCCGGGGTTGAGCAGGGTGACGACGGTGGCCAGCACGTCGCCGACCAGCTGGCCGGCCTCGCGGGCCAGCCGCACCGCCTCGGGATGGCCGATCGAGAGCTGGTCGCGGACGCCGGACCCCGAGGCGGTGGGTATGCCGGCGGCGGTCAGCCGCTCCGCCAGCGCCCGGCCGCTGGCCACGGCGGCGAGGCAGCCGTAGTTCCCGCAGCGGCAGAGCGCGTTCGGATGGTCGGCGAGGCGTATGTGCCCTATGTCGCCGGCGCCGCCGTCGATGCCCCGGTACATCCCGCCGTCCACCACGACGCCCGCTCCTATGCCGGTGGAGACCTTGACCAGCAGGAACGCGGCGCAGTCGGGGAATCCCCGGCGCTGTTCCGCGTAGGCCATCAGGTTGGCGTCGTTCTCCAGGAGGACGGGCAGCTCCCCGCCGAACACCCCTCGCGCGCCCCCTGAGTGCGCCTGTGCGCCCCCCTGTGCCTCAAGCCCTGGAGTCCGCGCCACGTGCCGCGCGAGCGCACGGCGCATCCGCTCGGGCACGGGGAAGCCGTCCCAGCCCGGCATCATCGGCGGTTCCACGAGCCGCCCCGAGGTGAAGTCCACCGGCCCCGGCACGGCGAGCCCCACGCCGCCGACCGTCGCCGGGTCGGCGCCGACCTTCTCCAACAGCGCCGCGAACCACTGACCCAGACGGTCCAACACCTCGTCAGGACCCGCGCTGACCAGCATCTCCCCCGCGTGCTCCGCGAGCACCACGCCGGCGAGGTCGAGCACGGCGGCCCGCGCGTGGCGCGTCTCCAGGTCGGCGGCGAGGACGACGGCGTGTCCCGCGTCGAACGTCAGTCGCAGCGCCGGGCGTCCCCCGGTCGGCGCCTCCACCGGATCACCCGCCGCCTCCCGCACCCACCCGGCACGGAAGAGCTGGTCAAGCCGGTGCCCGACCGTGGTGCGCGACAGACCCGTCAGCCGCTGGATCTCCCCACGCGTCGTCGCCCGTCCGTCGCGGATCAACCGCAACAGGTGTCCCGCGCTCGCCTGCGTCATCGCCCGCCGTGCCTTCCCGGTCGTCCTCGGTCGGGTACTTCACACCCCCTTTAGCTTGTCAAGTAGATATTACAGCGCTACTTTTGCGTGTTAAGTAGACGTAACCCTGCGGTACCTTCGACAAAACAACCGGCCCGCGCGTGACAGCGCGGTAACGCCGCGGAGACGACACGGCCCCTCCGGAGAGCACGTGGAACGCGCTGACCACCCCGTCCCAGACCGACCGATCGCATACAACGCATACACGGCGTACACCGCGGAGAGCGCCCACCACGCGTACACGTGCGCCCGCGCCGTGCTCGAACGGAACTGGACCGGAGCCTCCACCGTCCCCTCCCGCGCGCTCTACCCCCACCAGTGGAGCTGGGACTCCGGCTTCATCGCGATCGGCCTGCGCCACGTCTCGCCGCCGCGCGCCCAGCGCGAGCTGGAGACGCTGCTCGACGCCCAGTGGGGCGACGGCCGCATCCCGCACATCGTCTTCAACCCCGCCGTCCCCCACCAGGCGTACTTCCCGAGCCCCGACTTCTGGCGCTCCTCCGCCGCCGGCGCCAGGGCCGGCGCCCCCGCGGCCGTCGAGACCTCCGGCATCGTGCAGCCCCCGATCCACGCCCTCGCGGCCTGGCTGGTCCACGAGGCGGACCCGGCCGCCTCGGCCCGCCACGGCTTCCTCGCCCGCGTCTACCCCCGGCTGGTCGCCTGGCAGCGGTACCTCACCGAGCGCCGCGACCTCGGCGGGCGCGGCCTGGCCTCGATCGTGCACCCGTGGGAGTCCGGCATGGACAACAGCCCGTGCTGGGACGGCCCGCTCGCCCGGGTGGAGCCGGCGGCCTCCAGCAGCTTCCGCCGCGCCGACCTCGACCACGGCCTCCCGGCCGACCGCCCCACCGACCTGGACTACGGCCGGTACGTCCGGCTCGCGGAGCACTACCGCGCCCACGGATACCTCGACGATCACCTCGACGGCGGCCCCGAGCCGCCGTTCGCCGTTGAGGACCCCGGACTGAACGCCCTGCTCGTGGCCGCCGAGCACGCGCTCGCCGAGATCGCCGCCGCGCTCGGCGAGGACCCCACCGACCACCAGGTCCGCGCCGAGGAGCGCACCACCGCCCTCGTCAAGCGGCTGTGGCACCCGGAGGAGGGGCTCTTCCTCGCCCACGACGTGCTGACCGACGAGCCGATCGGCGAGCGCAGCGCCGCGGGCCTGCTCCCCCTGCTGCTGCCCGGTCTGCCGAGGGAGATCGCCGCCGCGCTGGCGCGCACCGCCCGCGGCCCGCACTTCGGCCTGGGGCCCACGGGGCCGGCGCGGCTGGCCCCGAGCTACGACCTGACGGGGCGGGCGTTCGACCCCGCCAGGTACTGGCGCGGCCCGGCCTGGTTCAACGTCAACTGGCTGCTGCACCTGGGACTCACGCGCCACGGCGAGCACGAGCTGGCCGAGCGGCTGCGCGCCGCGGCCGTCACCACCGCCGGCGCCACCGACTGCGCCGAGTACGTCGACCCGTTCACCGGCCGGGCCCGCGGCGCCCGCGGCTTCGGCTGGACGGCCGCGCTCACCATCGACCTGCTCGCCGCGCCGCGCGCCGGGTCCGCCGGGCGGCGGGAGCGGGCCGCACGGGCGGTGCCGGCCGGACGGCGGAGCCCGGACGGGTGACGGGAGCCGGACGGCTGGGCGGAGCCGACGGGTGACCGGAGCCGGGCAGGCGGGCGGAGCCGGACGCACCACAGCAAGGAGACGGGCCCCGGGGGCCCGGCGGCGCGCGACCCGCGCTGGCTGAGGGGCCCGGGGAGCATCCGAGGGGATCCGAGGGGATCGGAGAGGGAGAGGGAACCGCGGTGATCACCACGCAGCACTGCCTGCTCGTCCGCGACGGGACGTTCGTCGCGTTGGGGCCCTCCGGCGACATCACCGGAGATCGCGGTGCACAGCCGGACGGGCTCTTCGCCCGGGACGCACGGCACCTCAGTCGCTGGCAGCTGACCGTGGACGGCAGCACCCCCACCGTCCTCGTGCCCGCGTCGCCCGCCGGGCCCGGCGCCCCCGCCACGGCCTTCGCGGTGCTGACGCCGCCCGGCAGCCGGGCCGAGGCGCCCGCGCACACCGTCTTCCGCGAACAGGCGGTCACCGAGGGCGCGTTCACCGAACGCATCCGCCTCAGCAGCAACCGCGGCGAGCCCTCCACCACGATGCTCGCCCTCACGGTCGACGCCGACTTCGTCGACCAGTTCGAGCTGCGCAGCGACCACCGGTGGTACGAGAAGCCGCACGCCGTGCGCACCCGTGCCGCGCTGCCGGACGGCGTCGAGTTCGGGTACCGGCGCAGCGAGTGGCGCTCCCGCACGGTGGTGACCGCGCAGCCGGCGCCCGACGCGGTCGAGGAGACCGGCAGCGGCGCGCGGCGGCTGGTGTGGCTGCTGCGCCTGGCGCCGCACGGCGCCGCCGAGGTGGCGCTGAGGGTCGACGCGCACCCGCACGGCGCGCCCGAGCCCGCGACGACCGGCGCCGACCCGTTCCTCTCCGCCCCCGCCCTGCCCCGCCTCCCCGGCCGCGGCGCCACCCCGGGCCTGCCCTCGGACCTCGGCCCGGACCTCGGCCGTGACGCCCGTCCCGACCTCGCCGGCGTCGACGAGGCGGGCGGCCCGGACGAGGGATGGTCCGGGCCCGAGCTCGCCAGGGCCTGCGCGCAGGGTCTCGCCGAGCTCGCCGCGCTGCGGGTGTCGGCCACGGGCCCCGAGGGCGAGCCGCTGAAGGTGCCGGCCGCCGGCGTCCCGTGGTTCCTCGCGCTGCTGGCCAGGCACGCGGTCGTCACCTCCCTCTTCACCGTCCACAGCCGTCCCGAGCTGGCCTCCGCCACGCTGCTCGCGCTCGCCGGCTCGCAGGCCACCACGGAGGAGCCCGAGCGCGTCGCCCAGCCGGGGAAGATCGTCCACGAGCTGCGCCACGGCGAGCTGGCACACTTCGGCCAGGTGCCCTACGGGCGGTACTACGGCTCGGTCGACTCCACCCCCCTGTTCCTGGCGCTGCTCGGCGCGCACGCGGCGGCCACCGACGACGGCAAGCTGGCGCTCCGGCTCCAGCGGCACGCACGGGCGGCCGTGGACTGGATGTTCCACCACGGCGGCCTCGCCGACGGCGGGTACCTGCGGTACCGGGCGGACGAGGGCGGGCTGGCCAACCAGAGCTGGAAGGACTCCCCCGGCTCGATCTGCTTCGCCGACGGCACCCGCGCCAAGGGCGTCATCACCGCCGCGGCCGCCCAGGGGTACGCCTACGAGGCGCTGCGCCAGGCCGCGTACCTGGCCCGTCACCACTGGGACGACGCGGCGTACGCCGAGCGCATGGAGGCGGAGGCGCGGTCGCTCCGCGCCCGCTTCGTGGCGGACTTCTGGCTGCCGGAGCAGGGCTTCACCGCGCTCGCGCTCGACGGCCAGGGCCGCCGGGTCGACGCGCTGGCCTCCGACGCGGGGCACCTGCTGTGGACCGGGATCCTCGACGCCGAGCACGGCGAGGCGGTGGGGCGGCGCCTGCTGGAGCCCGACTTCTTCTCCGGCTGGGGCATCCGCACCCTGGCGGCCGGTCAGGAGGCGTACCACCCGCTGTCGTACCACCGCGGCTGCGTGTGGCCCCACGACAGCGCGATCGCGGCGCTGGGCCTGGCACGGTACGGGCTGCACGACGAGGCGCGGGAGGTCTGCCGCGGGCTGCTGGACCTGGCGGCCAGCGCGGACTTCCACATCCCCGAGGCCATCGCCGGGTACGGCCGCGAGGAGCACGCCGAGCCCGTGCCGTACCCGCACGCCTGCTCGCCCCAGGCGTGGTCCGCGGCCACGCCCTTCGCGATCCTGACCGCCCTGACGGCGGCCACGCCCTCGGACACGCCCACGCCGAGCTGCTGAAGGCTGTCCCGCAATCCCTGGTGGACCAGGGAGCGGCGTCCTGTGGCTTCTCCCCCACGCCGCTCCGCGGCGCGGGGTGCCCCCAGCAAGGCGGAGGAGGGAGTCAGCCTTGCAGGCTGGCGACCGACGACAACGCGGCTGGGGGCACCGCCCGGACCCCGGAGGGGTCTGGGGGAGGACGTCGCAGGGCGTCGCGAACCCGCCAGGGACTGCGGGACAGCCTTCAAAGGCTGGCCCGGGACCCTCGGCCGTGGGAGGGCGGGGCCTACGGCACGGTGACCACGGCCTTGCCGCGGGCGTGGCCCCCCTCCACGTGGCGCATGCCGTCGGCCGTGTCCGCCAGGGGGTAGGTCCGGTCGACGACCGGGGTGAGGGTGCCGGCCCCGACGAGCGCGGTGACGGCGAGCAGGTCCTCGTGGGTCGGCCCGGCCGGGGCCGCCGGGTTGATGGGGCTGAGCCGTTGCCGGACGAACGCGTTCGCCACGACCACGCGCAGCATCGAACCGATCGCGCCGACGACGTGGCCGGGCGAGCCGCCGCCGTTGGCCACCAGGGTCCCGGCCGGGGTGAGTACCCGGCGCAGTCGCCTCAACGGGTGGTTTCCGACGTTGTCGAGGATCACGTCGTAGCGCACGCGCCCGTCCGTGACGTCCTCCCGGGTGTGGTCGACGACGTGCGCGGCGCCCAGTGAACGCACCAGCTCGACGTTGCGGGTGCCGCAGACCCCGGTGACCTCCGCGCCCAGGTCCGCCGCGATCTGCACGGCGAAGGTGCCCACGCCGCCGGCGGCGCCGTTGACCAGCACCCGCTGCCCCGCCCGCACCCGGCCCACGGTCCGCACGCCCCGCAGGGCCGTCACCGCCGCCATCGGCACGGCCGCGGCCTGCTCGAAGCTCAGGTGTTCGGGCTTGGGCACCAGCAGCCTCGCGGTGGTGCGCGCGTACTCGGCGAACGAGCCGGGGCAGAAGCCCAGCACCTCGTCGCCGGGCTCCAGACCCCGGACGTCGGCGCCCACCGCCTCGACCACTCCGGCGGCGTCGATCCCCGCCACCCGGGACTTCGGCCGGGTCAGCCCCGTGGCGCCCATCAGGCGGGCCGCGTACGGGTCGCCGCGCATCATGTGCCAGTCGTAGGGGTTCAGCGCGGCGGCGCGCACCCGCACCAGCACCTGGTCGGGAGCGTCGACGCCGGGCCGGTCGGTGTCGACCAGCCGCAGGACGTCGGGCGGTCCGAACCGCTCCTGGACGATTGCCTTCATCAGGACTCCCCATCTCCTCGGAACCGCTTCGCGGTCCGCCGCGCCCCCGCCGGCTCGCCTGCGGCGAGCCGAGGTGTACGGCGTACACCAGCTCTCGCACCCAGCATAGGTGTACGGCGTACACCGTCAAGGGGGTGTGCGGGAGTTGGGCCGGGAACGGCGGTGGCGACGCGAGGGTGTCGACGGGAGGGTGTCGACGGGAGGGTGTCGACGGCGACGGCCGGGAGACGGGCTCCGGGAGGCGTTACCTCCGAGACGTGGCGTCGGGTGTGATCCCCGCCTGACGCTGCCGCCGCACACGCCGCGTCATGACCGCGCCGGGGACAGCAACCGCGAGCAGGACCGGGACCGCGGCGGCGATCCCGAACCAGAGAAGGACGGCGAGGTAACCGAGGGCGGCGTCCCCCGTGTCCTCGTCCGCCCGTGCGAGGAGGACGAGACTCACCACGAACGCGGCCACCACGAGGACCGCGAGGGTGACCGCGAGCCAGACGAGAGCGCGGGCGCATCGCCGGTAGGCCGCGCTGACCGGCCTGGCCTGTGGCGACGGGTACGCCCCGGGCGCACCGGGCCTCCAGGCCGGGTGAGTGGCCGGCCGCTGGTCGTTCACAAGGTCACTTCTTCCCGGCGTCCCACGCGTCGGCGGAGAAGGTGCGCAGCAGGACGATCAGCGCGGCCGCGAGCCGCCAGTCCACTCCCGGCGCGCGCACCTGCAGCTTGTTGCCCCTGGACCGGAACTCCAGCGGCACCTGGCCACCCCCGCGCCACCTGATGCGCCGGGGGCCGCGCGCGACACCCCCCTCGTTGCCGGGGACGCTGTCGAAGACGGTGAACACGAGGACGAGTGCCATCAAGGGCAACGCCAGCCACCACACGCACCACCAGAAGATCCGGCCCTTGAAGCCCACCGCCTCGGGGCCGCCGGGCTGGGTCACGGTCCAGCGGGTGCGCAGGCCCCTGCCGCGCAGCGCCTTCTCCCGCACGAGCGTGCCGATGAGCTCGCCCTGGGCGCCGAGCACCTGAAACCTCGCGACACCGCCGGCGGCTGACAGCGTCACCAGGGTGGCCACCCGCTCCGTGTGGTGCTCGTCGGCCCACAGGACGAAGGAGCGGGCGCCGCTCCTTCGGGCCGCGCGGTACGCGGGTATGCCGCCCGGCGGCAGCTCGCGCGCCACGTGCGCGACCACCCGGGCCGGTCCCGACCCGTCGGAGAGGTCGACCCGGTGCCTGACCGGCGCGAGGGGCTCGCCGGGGCCGACCCGTTCCTGCTTGCTGCTCATGGTCAGTACGTTGCTCACCCGACGCGCTCCTTCGTGCTGGGGCGGGTGCGGCGCCGGCAGCGCCCACTCCATGGCGCGGACGGTCCCGCCCCACGGAGGGCGAAACGATACACCGGCCGCCCGCGGGACGGGCTTCCGTGAACGCGACCGCGTCAGGCCGAGTCCCGCAGGCGGTCGAGGCCGTCCAGCGTCAAATCCAGGGCGAACTCGAACTCCGCCTGGTCGTCGCAGCCCGAGCCGACGACGGAGTCCCGGTCGTGGGTGACCGCCATGGCCAGCTCGGTGAGGTGGGGGTAGCGCGCGGCCATCTCCTCCGGCCGCACGGCGTCCGGCTCCGGCTCGCCGTCGGGGGCCTCCTCGAACAGCTCCTGGGAGAAGCCCAGCAGACGGCTGCCCATGACGTGCATCGCGTGATGGACGAGATCGATCGAGAAGCCCCCGGCCCGGAAGATCCCGATCATCGAGTCCAGGTACTCCATGACCGCGGGGGTCGGCGTGGTGCGCGCCTTGATCCGCGACTCGATGACCTGGGCCGCCCACGGGTGGCGCAGCAGCATGCGGCGGGCCGACAGCACCCGCCGTCGAACGGCGGTCCGCCAGTCGACGTCGCGGTCGGGTGGGTCGATCTCGCCGACGAGGACGTCGATCAGGCCGTCCAGCAGCTCGTTCTTGTTGGCCACGTGCTTGTACAGCGCCATGGGCACGACACCGAGCGTCTGCGCGATCCTGCGCATGCTCAGCGCCTCGACCCCGCCCTCGTCGGCCAGGGCGACGGCGGCGCCCAGGACACGCTCCCTGCTCAGGGGCGCGCGGGACCGCGCGACCGCGCCGGCCTGCGTGGCGATCTCCACCATCTCCTCTCCACCGGATTCCTCGACGAATGTACAGCGCCACCGGGGACGCCACCCGGGGCGGACGGCGCGCACCCAGGGTGGGGCGCCCGGCCGGCGCCGACGGGCCGAGGACCCGGCGTGGTCAGCCGCCGCCCCCTCCTCGGCTCGCGATCCGCACACGATGGGCGAAGGATCGGAGCACCGCGAAGAAACAGGGATTCGTTCCCCTCTTTTCCGTCTCCTGCCGTATCCCTTCCGCGCCTTCGTCCCAGGCTCGAATCCGGTCTGTCACGGCCGGCTTTGTCGGGCACGAACGCGGCAATGGTCGCCGGGGCCGCGCTTTCGTTGCGGTCGCCCTTGTCACCGGCGCCCATTTTTCGCCACGCCGGGAATACGACGGGGCACGGCGTGACAAGGAGACACAGCGCGGCGAAGGTGAGCACCGCGCCGGTCAGTCCGATGACGTCGAGCGGGGGATTCCCGCGAGCAGCAGGCCCGGCGGCATCGCGGCGCCGCCGGCGGCCCGACCCGCCAACCCACCCGTGCAGCACGGTGCCGAGAACGCTGCCGCCGCTACGTCGTCGTCGACCCGAGCGTCGACGCGCCGCACGCCGCGACGAGAGCGGCGAACGGCGTCCGCGCCCTCACGGCGTGACCCCCGGGGGGGAGTCCCGCCCCTGAATATCGCGGCGGCGAAATTGACGCGATCTCACATGCTGGCGAACCATGTGCCGCATGACGTTTCGCGTTGAGACCAGAAGGCTGCTGCTGCGCCCGTTCACCGAGGAGGACCTGGACGAACTCCACGACATCCAGCGCCGTCCCGACGTGGCGCGGTACCTGCTCTGGAATGCGCGCAGCCGGGAGGAGACGAGGACGGCGCTCGCCGAGCGTGTGAGGCAGACCGCCATCTCGCGGGAAGGGGACAACCTCGCCGTCGCCGCGGTCCACCGGGAATCCGGCGTCCTCATCGGCGACTTCAACCTGGAGTGGCTGAGCGCCGAACTCGGACGGGCGGAGATCGGCTTCGTGCTGCACCCGGACTACGCCGGTCGCGGGTACGCCACCGAGGCGGGCCGCGAGGTGCTGAGGATCGGCTTCGAGGAGTACGGCTTCCACCGTGTCATCGGCCTGTGCAACGGGAACAACACACCCTCCATGCGGCTGATGGAGCGGCTGGGCATGCGCAGGGAGGGCTTCTTCGTCCAGGGCGAGATGCTCAAGGGAGAGCGCGCGGACCTCGCCCTCTACGCGATGCTCGCCGACGAGTGGAGGGCCCGCGGCGGCAGGGCCGGCGGGGAGACCACCGCCCACTGACCGGTGCCCTTCACCGCTCCGCCCCGACAGGTGCACGCCGAAGGTCTGTGTCGCCGCGACCACCGCGGCGGACAGGTCCGGGTGGGACTCCAGGCCGGCGCCGCGTCACACGGGCCGACGGGACCCGCTCCCGGCTCCGGGCCCTCACCGCGGCCGGACACGGGCGTGTCGTCAGCGTGCCGGAGTGACCCGGGTGGTCGCGCGCTCCAGACGGTCGAGGCGGGTCCGTGCCCGCTCGGCCTCGGGAAGGCCGCAGGACGTGTAGAGGGCGAGGGCCCGCCGCAGGTGGTCGCGGGCGGCGGTGGGGTCGCCGAGGCGGGTGTGGGCCTCGGCGATCCCGCTGTGGGCGTGGGCCTGCACGGTCCGCTCCCCGGCCCGGGTGGCCAGGGCGAGCGCCTCCTGGTGGAGCCGCAGCGCCCGCTCCGGCCGCTCCGCGGCGGCGTGGGTCGTCGCGAGGGCGTTCAACGCCTCGGCGGTCAGGTCGCCGTCGCCCACCTCGCGGGCGAGGGCGAGCGCCTCCTCGTGCAGCCGCAGCGCCGGCTCCAGCTCGCCGCGCCCGCGGTGGAGCGTGCCCAGCTTGGTGAGGCAGACGGCCTCCATCTGGCGGTAGCCGGACTCGCGGGCCAGCGCCATGCCGCGGTGGGCGTGGGCGAACGCCGCGTCCTCGTCACCCCGTCGCGTGTGCACGTCGGCCAGGACGCAGTGGGCGTTGGCCTCGACGGACCGGTCGCCGTGGCTCTCGCAGAGCGCGAGGACCTTCTCCAGGCAGGCCCGCGCCTCGTCGAGCCGGGCGAGGGTGCGCAGCGTGCGGCCCATGTTGACCAGGACCGCGCAGCGCACCCGCCAGTTCCCGTCGCTGCCGTTGAGGGCCAGCGCCCGTTCGTACAGGCTCATCGCTCCGGTCAGGTCGCCGGACCTCTGGCGGACGAACCCGAGGCTGCTGAGCACGGACGCGTGCAGGGCCCGGTCGCCGGTCTCCTCGTACGTGGTCAGCGCCCGCCGGAAGTGGTCGGTCGCCTCCGCGAGGTCGCCGCCCGACAGGTGTGTCATGGTGCCCAGCACGCGCCGCGCGTGGGCCTCGGCGACGGCGTCGCCCGTCGTGCGGGCCGCGCGGAGCGCCCGGCGGTGGAGGGTGAGCGCCTCGTCGAGGTAGCCGCCCACGCGCAGGTAGAGGTGGAGCGTCTCCGACATGGCGATGACGTACGCCGGGTCGGCGTGCCGGGTCACCTCCAGCAGGTTGGCCCGCTCGCGCTCCAGCCAGTGACGGGCGCGCTCGTGGTCGGCGAACAGGGGCTGCGGGCCGTCCCACGGCGGGCCGTCGGGCGAGGGCACCTTGGGCCTGGGCGCGTAGTCGTGGGGCGCGAAGAGGTCCATGGCGGCCGAGGCGAGGTGGAGGTAGTGGCCGCGCAGGCGGTCCAGGGCGGACGGCCGCTCGGCGGCGGGGCCCGCTCCGTCGGCGTCGGCGGCCTCGGTCTCGGCCTCGTCGGCGGCGAGTTCGGCGGCGTAGTCCCGCAGCAGGTCGTGTTGCCGGTACCGCCCCTTCCCGGTCTGTTCGACGAGGTGGGCGCGGAGCAGCACGTCCAGGGACCGACGGGTCT
Source organism: Streptomyces sp. 4N509B (assembly GCF_052245655.1). NCBI lineage: Bacteria > Bacillati > Actinomycetota > Actinomycetes > Kitasatosporales > Streptomycetaceae > Streptomyces > Streptomyces sp. 4N509B. Next base: position 100,394 of record NZ_JBQQBZ010000006.1, on the reverse strand, counting down.
CCCTGACACCGCGCCCGGCCAGCGCCGCCACGGCGTGGGCGTCGGTGTCGGGTCCCGGGTGGAGGCCGACGAGCCGGAAGACCCGGGCCTCGGCGGGAGCGAGCCGCCCGTAGGACCACGAGAACACCGGGCGCACGGCGGTGTGGGGGTCGTCGTCGAGGTCGAGCAGGTCGAGCACTCCCTGCCGCTCGGCGAGTTCCTCGGCCAGCCCGGCGACGGTGAGGGCGGGGTGGGACCTGATCAGCTCGCCGGCGATGCGCAGCGCGAGCGGGAGCCGGACACACCGTTCGACCAGCGCCTCGGCCGCCTCGGGTTCGGACCCCGCCCGCCCGCCGAGCAGCTCCCGGAGCAGGCGGTGGGCGTCCGTCGGGGGGAGCCGCTCCAGGCGGACGCGGTGGGCGCCCTCCCTGGCGACCAGACCGGCCAGCGCGTCGCGGCTCGTGACCAGCGTGAAGCAGGACGGGCCGCCGGGCAGCAGCGGGCGCACCTGCGCGACGGTGTGGGCGTTGTCCAGCACGATCAGCATCCGGCGGCCAGCGGTCAGCGTCCTGAACCGGGCGGCGCGCTCGGGGAGACTCTGGGGCAGCGCCCGGCCCTCCATGCCGAGCGCGCGCAGGAAGCCCGCCAGCGCGTCCTGCGGGGCCAGGGGCTGGTCGGGGCCGTAGCCGCGCAGGTCGACGTAGAGCTGGCCGTCGGGGAAGCGGTCGCGGGCGCGGTGGGCCCAGTGCACCGCCAGGGCCGTCTTGCCGACGCCCGCGGTGCCGGCGAGCGCCGCGACGGCGGCGGGTGTCGTCGCCAGCAGGTCGTCGAGCTCGGACAGCTCGGCGTCCCGGCCCACGAACACCGGTACCTCCAGCGGGAGTTGGGCCGGGAGGTGACCGCCCCGCGCGCGCGACGCGGCCTCGGGAGCCCGTGGCGGAGCGCTCCGACGGGCTTCCCCGGGCGGGGAGGGAAGGGCTCCCCGGGCGCTCTCCCGGGCCGGTGGCCGGTACGACTCGCGTGGTGGCCCCGGCCGTTCCCGGCCGACCTCCTCGCCGGCGAGGATGCGGCGCTCCAGCTCCCGCAGCTCGGGCCCGGGTTCGAGCCCCAGCTCCCCGACCAGCGCCTTCCGGGCGGTGTGGTACGCCGCCAGCGCCTCGGCCTGGCGGCCGGCCCGGGACAGCGCGGTCATCAGCAGTCCGTGGAACCGCTCGCGCAGCGGATGCTCGCGGACCAGCGAGGTCAGCTCCGCCACGACCTCCGTGTGCCGCCCGCCGGCCAGCTCGGACTCGTACAGCGTCTCCAGGGCGACGAGGCGGCGTTCGGCGAGGCGGTGCCTCCAGTCGTCGAGGATCGGGACGTCCAGGCCGGCGAACGGCGTCCCCCGCCACAGTCCGAGCGCCGCGCGCAGCGGACCGACCGCGCCGCGCGGATCGTCGTGGGCGACGGCCACGAGCGCCTCGTCGACCAGCGACTCGAAGCGTTCCGCGTCGAGCTCGCCCGGTCCCACGGTCAGCCGGTAGCCGACCGGGCCCGACGCGAGGCCGTGCTCCTCCCCGAGCTTGCGGCGCAGTCGGTGGACCTGGAGTTGGAGCCGCTGCCGGAGGCGGGGATCCGGCGAGGAGCCCCACAGGGCGTTGGTCAGGACGTCGGCGGGCACGGACTGGCCGGCGTGGGCCAGCAGCAGGGCGAGCAGCGCGCGCTCCAGCCGGCCGGTGAGCGTCTCCTCCCGCCCGTCGAGCCGGATCGCCACCGAGCCCAGCACCTGGAACCTCACGTCCCGCGTTCTCCTTCTTCCGTCCGGGGACTCACCAGTGTGACGGTGTCCCGGGGTCCGCGTGGTCCTCGCCGGGAATGTGAGACCGAAGGGAGCGGGCGCCGTCGACGGGTGGGGCGGGGACGGCCGCGAGGGGAGCGATCGCCGGCAGCCCGAGCCGACGAAGGCCGGGGCCTAACCTCCGGAGGTGGCGAGCTCCGCGTCCGCCCCGACCACCGCCGACGCGTCGCAGGGGTCGTCGAGCCAGCCGTCGGGCAGGGCCACGCGGTTCCTACCCGAGGTGCGGCCGCGCGGCCCCTCCGCGCCGCTGGGCCAGGGCTGGTCGAGGTCCAGCTCGTCGAGAAGCTCGCGCAGCTCCGCCGGCGAGGCGGCCACGGCCAGGCGGCGCCGCTGCGCGGAGCCGACGGCGAAGCCCTTGAGGTACCACGCGACGTGCTTGCGGAAGTCGATCACCCCGCGCTCCTCGTCGGCCAGCCACTCCCCCAGCAGCCGCGCGTGCCGCACCATCACGTCGGCGACCTCGCGCAGTGTCGGCCGTGCCGGGCCCGCTCCGGGGTCGTCGAACGCGGCGACGAGGTCGGCGAAGAGCCAGGGCCGCCCCAGGCAGCCTCGGCCCACCACCACGCCGTCGCAGCCGGTCTCGCGGACCATCCGCACCGCGTCCTCGGCCGACCAGATGTCGCCGTTGCCCAGCACGGGGATGTCCGCGGGCACGGCCTCCCGCAGCCGCGCGATCGCCGACCAGTCCGCGTTCCCGCCGTAGTGCTGGGCGGCGGTGCGGCCGTGGAGCGCGACGGCGCTGACGCCCTCCTCCGCCGCGATCCGCCCGGCGTCCAGGTACGTGAGGTGGTCGTCGTCGATGCCCTTGCGCATCTTCATCGTGACCGGCAGGCCGCCCGCGTTGCGCACGGCGGCGCGCAGGATGGCCTGGAGCAGGGGCCGCTTGTACGGCAGGGCGGAGCCGCCGCCGCGGCGGGTGACCTTCGGGACGGGGCAGCCGAAGTTGAGGTCGATGTGGTCGGCGAGGTCCTCCTCGGCGACCATGCGCGCCGCGCGGCCGACCACGCCGGGGTCCACGCCGTAGAGCTGGATGGAGCGCGGCTTCTCCGCGGCGTCGAACCGGATCAGCCGCATCGTCTTGTCGTTCCGCTCCACCAGGGCCCTGGTGGTGATCATCTCGCTGACGAAGAGGCCGCGGCCCCCCGCGAACTCCCGGCACAGCGTGCGGAACGGCGCGTTGGTGATCCCGGCCATGGGCGCGAGCACCACGGGGGGGTCGACCGTGAGGGGGCCGATCTGCAGGGTGTGCCGAGGGGCGTGGGAGGACTGGGTCACGCCTCCATTGTCGCCCAGCCCGGGGGCCCGGCCGACGTGCCACGGGCCACGGCCCGGGTGGGGACCCGGGGCCGTGGCCCGTGGCACGTCGCGCGCGGCGGTCAGCAGCCGACGAGGCGGGTGGCGAGGTACCCCTCGACCTGGTCGAGGGAGACCCGCTCCTGCTTCATCGAGTCACGCTCACGGACGGTGACGGCGTTGTCCTCCAGCGTGTCGAAGTCGATCGTGACGCAGTACGGGGTGCCGATCTCGTCCTGCCGGCGGTACCGGCGGCCGATCGCGCCCGCGTCGTCGAACTCGATGTTCCAGTTCCTGCGGAGCGCGGCGGCCAGGTCCTTGGCCTTCGGCGAGAGCTGCGGGTTGCGGGAGAGCGGCAGCACGGCCACCTTGACCGGCGCGAGGCGGTGGTCCAGCCGCATCACGACGCGCTTCTCCATCTTGCCCTTGGCGTTGGGCGCCTCGTCCTCGCGGTACGCGTCGAGCATGAACGCCAGCATGGTGCGGCCCACGCCCGCCGCCGGCTCGATGACGAACGGGGTCCAGCGCTCGCCGGCCTCCTGGTCGAAGTAGCTCAGGTCGTGGCCGGACGCCTTGGAGTGGGCGCCGAGGTCGTAGTCGGTGCGGTTGGCGATGCCCTCCAGCTCGCCGAACTCGGAGCCCATGAAGTTGAAGCGGTACTCGATGTCGACCGTGCGCTTGGAGTAGTGGGAGAGCTTCTCCTTGGGGTGCTCGTACCAGCGCATGTTCTCCTCGGACAGGCCGAGGTCGCGGTACCAGTTCCAGCGCTGCTCCATCCAGTACCCGTGCCAGTGCTCGTCCTCGCCGGGCTTGACGAAGAACTCCATCTCCATCTGCTCGAACTCGCGGGTGCGGAAGATGAAGTTGCCCGGCGTGATCTCGTTCCTGAAGGACTTGCCCATCTGGGCGATGCCGAACGGCGGCTTGCGGCGCGAGGTCTGCTGCACGGACGCGAAGTTGGTGAAGATGCCCTGGGCGGTCTCGGGCCGCAGGTACGCCACGGAGCCCGAGTCCTGCGTGGGGCCGAGGTGGGTGGAGAGCAGGCCGGAGAACTGCTTGGGCTCGGTGAAGCCGCCCTTGTTCCCGCAGTTGGGGCAGTTGATGTCGGCCAGGCCGCCCGCGGGGAGGCGCCCGTGCTTGGCCTCGTACGCCTCCTCCAGGTGGTCGGCGCGGAAGCGCTTGTGGCAGGAGGTGCACTCGGTGAGCGGGTCGGTGAAGGTGGCCACGTGCCCGGACGCCTGCCAGACCTCGGTGGCGAGGATGACGGAGGAGTCGATGCCGACCACGTCGTCACGGGAGGTGACCGTGGCCCGCCACCACTGGCGCTTGACGTTCTCCTTCAGCTCCACTCCGAGGGGCCCGTAGTCCCAGGCGGCGCGCGTGCCGCCGTAGATCTCGCTGCTCGGGTAGACGAAGCCACGGCGCTTGCTGAGGCTGACGATGGTGTCGATCTTGTCGGCGGCCACGGTGCTCTCTTCGGGACGAAGGACGAGATGGGATTGGTTTAGGTTACCGGCGTCCGTGGGGGCGGCAGCAAATCGGTTCACGCCCCGGTCACGGGCGGGCGGCGGGGGTCTGGACCTGCTGAGAAACGCGTCACTTCATTTGACAATGGTTTCCATGTGATTTGAAAATGGCTGTCATGACACCTCGCCGCCGCCCCCGAATACGCTCCGTCCGAGCGACCGTCCCCGCCCGAGCCGCGCTGGTCACGGGTGTGACGGCCCTCGGACTGCTCGGTGTGTCCGCCTGTGGCTCCGACGACGCGGGCGGGGGTGGGGGCGGCGGCTCGCTCGACGTCGTCGCGTCGTTCTATCCCCTGGAGTTCCTGGCCGAGCGGATCGGCGGCGAGCACGTGTCGGTCAGCACCCTCACCGAGCCGGGCGTCGAGCCACACGACCTGGAGATCAGCCCGCAGCAGACCGCGGAGCTGACCGAGGCCGACCTCGTCCTGTACCTGGAGGGGCTCCAGCCCGCCGTGGACGACGCCGTCGCCCAGTCCGGCGTGGAGCACGTGGTGGAGGCCACCTCGTTGACCACGCTGCTGGAGGCCGGCGCCCACGAGCACGAGCACGGCGAGGAGGAGCACGCGGAGGACGAGCACGCGGACGAGCACGCGGAGGACGAGCACGCGGAGGACGAGCACGCGGAGGACGGCCACGACCACGGCGGCACGGACCCGCACGTCTGGCTCGACCCGGTGCGCTTCGCCGAGATCGCCGACGGCGTCGCGGACGCCCTGGCCGAGGCCGACCCCGACCACGCCGACGCCTACCAGCGCAACGGCGACCGGCTCGCGGACGAGCTGGCCACCCTCGACACGGAGTTCCGCGAGGGCCTGGCCACCACCGAGACCCGCACCTTCATCACCAACCACTCCGCGTTCGGCTACCTCGCCCACCGCTACGATCTGCACGAGGAGTCCATCGCCGGCCTCGACCCGGAGTCCGAGCCCAGCGGCGAGCGGATGCGCGAGCTCAACGACATCGCGCGGGAGAACGACGTCACCACCGTCTTCTTCGAGACCCTCGCGAGCGACGAGACCGCCCGCACCCTCGCCGACGACCTCGGCCTGGAGGTGGCCGTGCTCGACCCGGTCGAGGGCATCACGGACGAGTCGGCCGGCGACGACTACCTCGCGGTGATGCGCGCCAACCTCGACGCCCTGCGCACCGCGCTCGGCGCGTCCTGAACACCACAGCCGCGACCCGCGGCGAGGAACTCGCCGCGGGAAGCCCGTAAGGAGCCCGCCATGAAGGGCAAGGAACCCGCCATACCGGCCACCACGCCGGCCACCGCGCCGGTCGTCTCGCTGGCCGGCGTCACCGCCGAGCTCGGCGGCCGGCCCGTGCTGCGCGGCGTCGACCTGACCGTGCGCCCCGGCGAGGTGACCGCCCTGCTCGGCCCGAACGGCTCGGGCAAGTCCACCGCCGTGCGTGCCGCCGTCCGCCAGGTCCCGGTGACCGGCGGCGAGCTGCGGCTCTTCGGCACCCCCGTCCGCCGCTTCCGCGCGTGGCACCGCGTGGGCTACGTGCCGCAGCGCTCCAGCGCCGCCTCCGGCGTGCCCGCCACGGTGCGCGAGGTCGTCTCCGCCGGCCGTCTCGCCCGCCGCGGCCTGCGGCCGTTCACCCGCGCCGACCGGGCCGCCGTGGACCGCGCCCTGGAGCTGGTCGGCCTCGCCGACCGGGCCGGGGACTCCGTCTCCGCGCTCTCCGGCGGGCAGCACCAGCGGGTGCTCGTCGCCAGGGCGCTGACCGGCGCGCCCGAGCTGCTGATCATGGACGAGCCGCTGACCGGGATGGACCTGGCCAGCCAGCGGGTGCTGGCTCAGACGCTGCGCGCCGAGACGGCGCGGGGCACCGCCGTCCTCGTCGTGCTGCACGAGCTCGGGCCGTTGCAGCCGTTGATCAACCAGTCCGTGGTCCTGGCCGGTGGCCGCGTCGAGCGCACCGTGGCCGCCGCCGCGCCCGAGGGCGCCGCAGAGCCCGAGGGCGCCCTCACGACCGACCCGAGCTGCGAGGACCACCGCGCCGGTGAGCACCCCCACCACCACGAGGCGGAGCATCCCTCCGAGCTGCCGCTCCAGACCGGAATCCTGTGAGGAGGGGTCCTGGTGTTCCTTGAGGTCCTGGACTACGAGTTCATGCGGCGGGCGCTGCTGGCCGCCCTGCTGATCGGGGTCGCCGCCCCCACCGTCGGCATCTATCTCGTGCAGCGGCGGCAGGCGCTGATGGGCGACGGCATCGGGCACGTGGCGCTGACCGGCGTCGCGCTCGGGTTCTGGATGAGCACGAACCCGGTGTGGACGGCCGTGCTGGTCTCGGCTGTCGGAGCCGTCGCGATGGAGCTGCTGCGCTCCTCGGGCAGGGCGCGCGGCGACGTCGCGTTGGCCATGCTCTTCTACGGCGGCATGGCCGGCGGCGTCATGATCATCAACCTGGCGCCCGGCGGCTCCACGGCGAACCTCACGAGCTACCTCTGGGGCTCGGTCACCACCGTCTCGCCCGAGGACATCACCGCCATCCTGCTGCTGTCGATGTTCGTGCTGGCGGTCTGCCTGGGACTGCGGCGGCAGCTGTTCGCGGTCTGCCAGGACGAGGAGTTCGCCCGCGTCACCGGCCTCCCCGTCCGGCTGCTGAACCTGCTGCTGGCCGTCACGGCGGCGGCCACCGTCACCGTCGCCATGCGGGTGGTCGGGCTGCTGCTGGTGAGCGCGTTGATGGTGATCCCGGTCGTCGCGGCCCAGCAGCTGACGCGCGGCTTCGCCGCGACGCTGGCGCTGGCGTCCGGCGTCGGCGTGCTCGTCTCGCTCTCCGGCACGGTCACCTCCTACTACCAGGACGTGCCGCCGGGCGCGACGATCGTGCTGCTGGCGCTCGGCGTCTTCCTCCTCGTCTCGCTGCTGGCGCTGCCGCTGGCGCGGCGGCGCGCCGCCGTGGCCGAGCGCCACGCGGCGGCCGAGCGGGAGCAGGAGGACGGGGAGCCACAGGAGGCGTCGGGGAGGGCGTCGGAGAAGGGCCGGGGGCGCGCGGCGGGCCGGGAGACAGCGCCGCTTCAGGGCGGATCAGGGACACGGCCGCAGACTGGGCGGCGCGGGGAAAGAGCGGGAGAGCCGATACGCTGACGAGGCGGGGGACGAGCAGGAGCAGGGAGGCAGACACGTGGGAACGGGCACGGCAGGACCCCCGGTGCGCGGCCGGTCGACCCGCCAGCGCGCGGCGGTCGCGGCGGCTCTCGCCGAGGTGGACGAGTTCCGCAGCGCCCAGGAGTTGCACGACATGCTCAAGCACCGGGGTGACTCGGTGGGTCTGACCACGGTCTACCGCACCCTCCAGTCGCTGGCCGACGCCGGCGAGGTCGACGTGCTGCGCACCTCCGAGGGCGAGGCGGTCTACCGCCGGTGCAGCACGGAGGAGCACCACCACCACCTGGTCTGCCGGACCTGCGGCAAGGCCGTGGAGGTGGCGGGCCCCGCCGTGGAGCGGTGGGCCGACGCCGTCGCGAAGGAGCACGGCTTCGTGGACATCGGCCACACGTTGGAGATCTTCGGCACCTGCGGTGACTGCGCCGCCGCCCAGGGTTCCTGACCTCACAGGGTTCCTGACCTCACGGGCTCCGGCCCCACCGGCGCGGAGCGGGGCGCGGGGCCGCTAGGCGCCGAGGTAACGCAGCACCGCGAGGACGCGGCGGCTGTACCCGCTCGTGCCGGAGAGGCCGAGCTTGTCGAAGATCGCGTTGATGTGCTTCTCCACCGCGCTCTGCGACACGTACAGCTGCCGCGCGATCGACGCGTTGCCGTGCCCCTCGGCCATCGCCGCCAGCACCTCGTGCTCGCGCGGCGTCAGCCGGCGCAGCGGGTCGGCGTGGCCGCTGCGGGCCAGCAGCCGCCGCACCACCTCCGGGTCGAACGCGGTGCGGCCGGCGCCCACCCGCTCCAGCGCGTCGAGGAACTCGTCCACCTGCACGACGCGGTCCTTCAGCAGGTAGCCCACGCCCTCCGCGCCGGCCGTCGCGCTGGTCAAGAGCTCGGTGGCGTAGCGGCGTTCCACGTACTGCGAGAGCACGAGCACGCCCACGCCCGGCCAGCGGCGGCGGATCTCCAGCGCCGCCCGCAGCCCCTCGTCGGTGTGGGTGGGGGGCATCCGCACGTCCACGACGACGGCGTCCGGCAGGCCGGGGCCCGTCCCGGAGGCGTCGGCCGCCGCCAGGGCGAGCTCGGCCAACAGCGCGTCCCCGTCCCCGACCGAGGCGAGCACCTCGTGCCCCTCCTCGGCCAGCAGCCGCACCAGCCCCTCGCGCAGCAGCGTCGAGTCGTCGGCGAGCATCACGCGCACGGCAGCTCCGCGGTGACGACGGTGGGCCCGCCGGGCGGGCTCGTGACGGTGAGCCGGCCGTCGAGGGCCTCGACGCGCCGGGTCAGGCCCAGCAGGCCGCTGCCGTCGCCGCCGGCGGGGTCGGCGCCGCCGCACCCGTCGTCCGCGACCTCCACGACGAGCGTCGCCGCCCGCCGCCTCGCCTGGACGGTGATCCGGTCGGCTCCGGAGTGCTTGACCGCGTTGGTGACCGCCTCAGCGGCGACGAAGTACGCCATGGCCTGCACGGTAGCGGGTGGCGGCGGCTCGCCCACGGCGCAGCTGAGGCGGACGGGTATCGCGGTGCGTTCCGCGATGGCCTCCAGCGCCTGCGGCAGCCCGCCCTCGTCGAGCGCGGCCGGGTACACCCGCCACGCGACCTCGCGCAGCTCCGTCAGCGCCCGCCGCGACTCCTCGTGTGCCTGACGCAGCAGCTCGTTGGCCCGAGCGGGCTCCGAGGCGGCGGCGCGGCGGGCCCGGCCCAGCAGCATGCCGAGGGCGACGAGCCGCTGCTGCACGCCGTCGTGCAGGTCGCGCTCGATGCGGCGGCGCTCGTCGTGGACGGCGACGACCACGCCGGCACGGCTGGCCGCCAGTTCGTCGATGCGGCGGCGCAGCGCCTGCCGGCCGCCCCCGCCGTCGAGGAACCGCCGGGCCAGCAGCTCGTCCAGCAACGCCACGCCGTGGACGCCCTGCACGCACAGGAACAGCAGGAACAGGCCGCTGGCGGCCGTGTACAGCACGGTGACGGGGTGGTCGACGTCGGTCAGCGCCCACAGCCACAGCCAGGTCGGGAGGGAGAGGTACGCGCCACCGACGGCGGCGCACAGCAGCACCGCCCCGCCCGTGAGGCCGACGGGCGCGCGCAGCGCCAGGTACACCAGCAGGCCGGCGCCGCTGCGCCCGGACGCGCCGTGCTCGGGCGCCTCGACGCCGTACCAGGTGGCCATGCGGCGCCGCTCGGCCTCGACCAGCCGGCGGGCGGCGGCGAGCAGCCGCGGCGCCCTGCCCCGCGTGGCCAGCAGCCACGGCCCGGCCACGAGGACGAGGCCGAACTCCGCGAGGGCGGTGAGGGTTCCGAGCAGCAGGCCGGCGGCGGCATGGAACCAACGACGCAGAACGGGATGCATGGCGCCCCACGCTAGCCGAGCGGCCGGCGCCGGCGGACTGCGGAAAACCCCACGACCAGCCGGCCCGTGTCCGGTTCCCGCGGTGACGCGCGTGGGGCGGCGGCCTCGGTGGTAGACACCGCCAGGGGCCGCGCACGCTCGACCCACGACGCGGCGACGGGGACACCTGGGAGACGGAGACACCGTGGCACGGAACGGAACGCGCGCCGCGCTCGGCGCCGGGCTCAGCGTCCTGCTCGCCCTCGGTGGCGGGCTCGGCACGGCGCGGGCGACACCGCCGTCCGGGATGACGGGCACGACGCTGGCGCGGTGGAGCGCGGACGGCAGGGACTACCACCTGCGGGAGGTCACCCTCCAGCCGGGCGGCAGCACCGGCTGGCACTACCACGACGGCATGATCCACGGCCTGGTCGCGGCCGGCACCCTCACCCACCACGGTCCCGACTGCGCGGTCGACGGGGTCTACGGGACGGGCGAGCTCATCGAGGAGCCCTCGGGCGCCGACTACGTCCACCTCGGGCGGAACCTCGGGACGGAGCCGCTGGTGCTCCGGGTGCTGTACGTGCTGCCGGCCGGTGCGCCGTTGTCGAACGACGCGCCGGACCCCGGCTGCGGGATCGGCTGAGCGCCGCCGAGCCGCGCGTCCCCGTCCTCGGACCTGCGGAAAACCCCACCCCGCTCTGCGGCCGGCCCCATCCCGCCGCTCCCGGCCCGTTCCTACGGTCGGGGGCATGCTCGCCTCGTCTTCCTCCTCCACGCCCTCCGGGGGCGTCGCCGGCTGGGCCGCCGGCCTGATGGACTCGCTCGGCGCGTTCGGAGCCGGTGTGGCCGTCGCGCTGGAGAACCTCTTCCCGCCCCTGCCCAGCGAGATCATCCTGCCGCTCGCCGGCTTCGCCGCCAGCCAGGGCCGGCTCGACCTGCTCGCCGTCCTGCTGTGGACCACGGCGGGCTCGGTGGTGGGCGCGCTCGCGCTCTACGCCCTCGGCGCGCTGGTGGGCCGCGACCGCACGGCGGCGTGGGCCGCCCGGCTGCCGCTGGTGCGGGTCTCCGACATCGAGCGGACCGAGGCGTGGTTCGCCCGCCACGGCACCAGGGCGGTCCTGCTGGGCCGCATGATCCCGATCTTCCGCAGCATGATCTCGCTCCCGGCCGGGGCGGCGCGGATGCGGCTGCCGGTCTTCCTCGCCCTGACGACGGTGGGCAGCGGGGTGTGGAACACGAGCTGGGTCCTGGCCGGGTACGCCCTCGGCACACGTTGGCACCGCGTCTCCGACCTCGTCGGCACGTACTCCCGGATCGTGTTGCTCGCCGCCGCGCTGGCGGTCGTGGTCTTCGTCGTGCTACGCCTCCGCCGGGCCTCGCGCCGGCCGTTCCCGCGTCGCGGCGGCGCGCATCGCCGCCGCCCGTGAGGCGGGCCCCGGCGCCGTCGCCGCCGCGCGGCAGGCTGGCGTCACCAGCCGGTTCCGGCGAGCCGGGACGTCGCCTCCAGGATGGCGTCCCTCATCGCGGGGCTGCCGGTGTGTCCCGAGTCGTCGATCACCCTCAACTCCGCGTCCGGCCAGACCTTCGCCAGCTCCCACGCCGCCTCCAACGGGGCGCCGAGGTCGAGCCGGCCGTGGATCAGCACGCCGGGGATGCCCGCGAGCCGGTGGGCGTCGCGCAGCAACTGCCCCTCCTGAAGCCAGGCGTCGTGGGCGAAGTAGTGCGCGCAGATCCGGACGAAGGCGACGAGCGCGTCGTCGGCCCTGTCGCTGTAGGCGCCGGGGCTGCCGAGCGCCTCGTGCGCGATGACGGCGTCCTCCCAGGCGCACCAGTCGCGCACCGCCCTCTGACGGACCGCCGGGTCGGGGTCGTTCAGCAGCCGGTTGTACGCGGCCACCAGGTCGCCGTCCCGGTCGGCCTCGGGGAGCGCGTCGCGGAAGGTCTCCCAGGGGCCGGGGAGGAAGCGTCCGACGCCGTGGTAGAGCCAGTGGATGTCCTCGTGCCGGGTCAGGGTGACGCCGGCGATGACGATCGCGGCGACGCGCTCGGGGTGGCGCTCGGCGTAGGCGAGGATCAGCGTCGAGCCCCAGGAGCCGCCGTACAGGAGCCAGCGCTCCACGCCGAGGTGCTCGCGCAGCCGCTCCATGTCGGCGATCAGGTGCTCGGTGGTGTTGTGCTCCAGGCCGACGTCCGGGTCGGCGGCGTGGGGCAGGCTCCCGCCGCAGCCGCGCTGGTCGAACAGGACGATCCGGTAGACGTCGGGGTCGAACATCCTGCGGCTGCCGCGGCGCCCGCCGCTGCCGGGCCCGCCGTGCACGCACAGGGCCGGCAGCCCCTCGGGGGAGCCGCTGGTCTCCCAGTAGATCCGCTGGCCGTCGCCGACGTCGAGCAGGCCGTGCGCGTACGGCTCGACGGGCGGGAAGGGCTCGGGCACGGGTGCTCTCCGTCCTGGTGGCGTGGTCAGCGACCTCGCGAGGCTAACGAAGCCGGCCCGGTGACTCCCGTCGTTTTCCGTGGAGGCGGGACGTTCGGGGAGCCGGGACGTCTCAGCCCTCCGCCGGGGAGCGGTCCGGCGCCTCGTTCGCCGCCTCGCCCGCCATCCCGCTCGCCACCTCGTTCGGGAGGGCGCCGCCGAAGCGGCGGTCGCGGGAGGCGTACTCGACGCAGGCGTCCCAGAGGTTGCGCCGGTCGAAGTCCGGCCAGAGGACGTCCTGGTAGACCATCTCGGCGTACGCGCTCTGCCAGAGCAGGTAGTTCGAGGTGCGCCGCTCGCCGGACGGACGGAGGAAGAGGTCGACATCCGGCATGTCGGGAAAGTACATGTAGCGGGAGAGGGTCCGCTCGTTGACGCGCGAGGGGTCGAGGTGGCCGGCCCGGACGTCGGCGGCCAGGCGGGCGGCGGCGTCGGCGATCTCGGCGCGCCCGCCGTAGTTCACGCACATGTACAGCGTCATCGCGTCGTTGTCCCGGGTGCGTTCCTCGGCGACCTGGAGCTTGCGGACGACCGAGCGCCACAGCCGCGGCTCGCGGCCGGCCCAGCGGATGCGCACGCCCAGCGCGTCGAGCTCGTCGGTGCGGCGGTCGATGACGTCGCGGTTGAAGCCCATCAGGAACCGCACCTCGTCCGGGGAGCGCTTCCAGTTCTCCGTGGAGAAGGCGTAGAGCGAGAGGTTCCTCACGCCCAGCTCCAGGCAGCCCTTGACGACGTCGAGCACGACGCCCTCGCCGACCTTGTGCCCCTCCGTGCGGGGCAGGCCGCGCTGCTTGGCCCAACGGCCGTTGCCGTCCATGACGATCGCCACGTGGCGCGGCACCAGCTCGCCGGGGAGCTTCGGGGGACGCGCACCCGAGGGGTGCGGTTCGGGCGCGCGGTACGCGCGACGCTGCCGTGGGGGCCGGGAGAACGTGCCGCGGCGGGCCATCGGGCTGCTCACTCCACTGGTCGAACGGACTTCCTCGTCGAGCGTATCCGCTCAGCTCTTCTCGACGAACCTGAGCGAGCGCAGGCCCCGCTCCAGGTGCCAGTGGAGGTAGGCGGAGACCAGCCCGCTGCCCTCCCGCACGTGGCGCGGCTCGGTCGCCTCGGCCGTCTCCCAGTCGCCGCTCAGCAGCGCGCCCAGCAGCCGCAGCGCCTCGGGCGACGGGACGACGCTGCCGGGGACGCGGCAGTCGCCGCAGATCACGCCGCCGGCCGCCATCGAGAAGAAGCGGTTCGGGCCCGGCAGCCCGCAGCGGGCGCAGCTGTCGAAGCTCGGCGCGTACCCGCCGACGGCCAGCGAGCGGAGCAGGAACGCGTCCAGCACCAGGCCGGGGGCGTGCTCCCCGGCGGCGAGCGCCCGCAGGCCGCCGACGAGGAGGAGGTACTGCTGGACGTTCGGCTCGCCCTCGTGGTCGGTGAAGCGCTCGGCGGTCTCCAGCATGGCCGTGCCCACGGTGTACCGGGCGTAGTCGTCGACGATGTGCCGGCCGTAGGGCCTGATCGTCTCGGTCTGGGTGCACAGCGGCAGGCTCCGCCCGACGAGCTGGCTGCCGCGCGCGAAGAACTGCACGTCCACGTGGGTGAACGGCTCCAGCCGGGCGCCGAACTTCGACTTCGTGCGCCGCACGCCCCGGGCGACGGCCCGCACGCGGCCGTGGCCGCGCGTGAGCAGGGTGATGATCCGGTCCGCCTCACCCAGCTTCTGGGTGCGCAGCACGATGCCGTCGTCGCGGAACAGACTCATGCCCGTCATTCTCACCCACCCGGCCCACTCCGCCCCCGCCCGGGCGAGCACCGCGCCACCCCACGTGTCTCCGCGCCGGTCGCCGCGGGGGGTGGCGTAGCTTCTCACGCCATGACGGAGACGAGTGCGGGACCGGGGGCGGGCATGGCGATCGAGCTGGCGCGGTTCCGGATCCACGAGGGGGCGGAGGCCAGGCTGCTGGCGGAGCGGCCGGCGATGGTCGCGGCGCTGCGGGAACGCTTCCCCGGGTGCCTGGCCGCGTACCTCACGCGGGAGGACGACGGCGGCTGGCTCGACGTGCTGCTGTGGCGCGGCCGGGCGGAGGCCGAGGAGGCGGCGCGGCTGGTCGACACGGTGCCCGCGTGCCGGGAGTGGTTCCGACACATCGCGGAGTCCGGCGGTGTCCGGCACGTGGAGGTGGTGCACGCGTCGCCGTGGGAGGGGTAGGCGGCACGTCACCGGCGCGGTGGGCCCGTCGGGGCGTGCCGCCCTAGCCGTCGGCGGGGTCCGGCCGCTCCAGCGTCCGGTCGGGGACCCAGCCCTCGCGGCCCTCCGCGTTGCGGCACCAGGTCCAGCGGCTGAGCGGGTCCTCCCGGAGGACGTCGAGGATCTCGCCGGCCGCCGTGGGCAGTTCCGTGGTGTCGTACGCCTCCCTGACCACCGCGGGCCCCGCGGGGGCGGACAGGTGACGGTCGGGAACCCAGCCCGTGCCGGTCGACGCCGTCACGAAGACGAAGGCGGGCCACTCCTCGCTGCGTTCGCCCGCCCGCACCTGGTCGCCGACGGCCAGCCGCAGGGGGGCGCGCTCGGGGATCTCGTGGGCGGCGGCCGCCCTCACCTGTCTCGTCACGCGTCCGAGCATGTCACGCGACACCGCGCCCCCCGCGCGGTGGCCCGGCGTCTACCAGCGGTAGTCGAGGAACTTCCCGTCGAAGGTGACGACGACCCGGTCCCCGTCCGGGTCGGGGCGACGGCTGACGTCGACGCGGAAGTTGATGGCCGACATGATGCCGTCGCCGAACTCCTCGTGGATCAGCTCCTTCAGCGCGGGGCCGTAGACGTGCAGCGCCTCGACGAAGCGGTAGATCGTCGGGTCCGCCATCGTCGCCTCGTCCGCGCCGCGGGAGGGCTGGAGCCGCAGGCTCTCCGCCACGGCGGCGTCGAGGTCGAGGAGGCGGCACACGCGGTCGGCCTGCTCGGCGGTCATCGGGTGCTGGCCGAGGAGGGCGGCCGTGGTCCACACGGGAGCGGTGCCGAGTTCCTCGGCGATCGCGGCCCAGCTCAGGCCCTTGCGGATCCGGGCGGCGACGATCAGCTCGGCGGCGGCGGACTTGCTGAGGATCGGGGTCTGGTCGGTCATGGCGAGACTCTCACCCGAAGGGCGCGTTCAGGCCAGCTCGGACCCCCGCGCGACACGAAGTGTTTACCTGGGGGCGGACGGGACCGGCCCCGCGGGCCGAACCCTTAACTCCGGGGAAACAAAGCCGTCCCGTACTCCTGTCAGCCTGTGAGACTCACGTGATCTGATGCTTCCCGGACCGTGATGGCGCGGAAAACTCGGGTGTTCAGGCTCGACCGATGGTCCCCGACCACAGCACGGGTCCCGGACCACCGCACGCCCCAGGCGAGGAGTGACGACGCATGTCCTACACGAGCCCCCCCGAGCTCGCCAAGAAGATGATCGACACGGGCGAGTCGAAGGTCTTCATGTCCACCCGCGACACGCTGATCCGGGCGTTCATGGCCGGCGCCATCCTCGCGATGGGCGCGGCGTTCGCCGTCACCGTCAGCGTCGAGACGGGCGAGCCCCTCGTCGGGGCGCTGCTCTTCCCGGTCGGGTTCTGCATCCTGTACCTGCTGGGGTTCGACCTGCTGACCGGCGTGTTCACGCTCGTGCCGCTGGCGTTGATCGACCGTCGGCCCGGCGTCACCCCGCGCGCGGTCCTGCGCAACTGGGGCCTGGTCTTCGTCGGCAACTTCGCCGGCGCCGTGATGGTCGCGCTGATGATGGCGATCATCTCCACGTACGCCTTCTCCATCGACCCGAACGAGGTCGGGCAGCGGCTCGGCGAGATCGGCGAGAGCCGGACCGTCGGGTACGCCGACCACGGTGCCGCGGGCATGCTGACGCTCTTCATACGCGGCGTGCTGTGCAACTGGATGGTCTCCACCGGCGTCGTCGGCGCGATGATGTCCTCGTCGGTGTCGGGCAAGGTCATCGCCATGTGGATGCCGATCCTGCTCTTCTTCTACATGGGCTTCGAGCACTCGGTCGTGAACATGTTCCTGTTCCCGTCGGGCCTGATGCTCGGCGGCGACTTCAACTTCGGCGACTACCTGGTGTGGAACGAGATCCCCACGGTTGTCGGCAATCTCGTGGGCGGACTGACCTTCGTGGGCCTCACGTTGTATGCGACCCACGGGCGGACACGCCAGCCGCGCCCCCGCCCGGCGGCGGCCGGCACGGCGAAGACGGCCGGGGAGGAGAAGACGGGGAAGGCGGAGGGGACGGGGAAGGCGACGAAGTCCCCGAAGGCTCCCGTGAGCTGACCGAGCGGACGCCGTCAGGGCGCCCGGCCGGGAGGCGCCGCGTCCGGGGCCACCGAGTGCGCCGGGGCGAGCCGGTGGCGGACCCAGACGTTGGGCTCGACGTGGACCGCGACGTCGGGGGACGGGGGGCTCACGCGGCGCCTCCGGGGGTGACCAGGCCGGACTCGTAGGCGGCGATGACCAGTTGCGCCCGGTCGCGGGCGGCGAGCTTGCCCATGATGCGGCTGACGTGGGTCTTGGCGGTGAGCGGCGAGAGCCGCAGGATGTCGGCGATCTCCGCGTTGTTCAGGCCGCGGGCGACCAGGGAGAGGACCTGGCGCTCGCGCTCCGACAGCGGGGAGAGGCTGGGCGGCGCCGCGCCGCGCGCGGCCGGGGCCTCGGGGGCGCGCAGCGCGCGGGCGATGAGGCGGGCGGTGGGGCCGGGCGAGAGCAGGGCCTCGCCGGCCGCGACGACGCGGATGGCGTCCAGCAGTTCCGCGGGCCTGGTGTCCTTGACCAGGAAGCCGGAGGCCCCGGCCCGCAGCGCCTCCACCACGTGCTCGTCGGTGTCGTAGGTGGTGAGCACGAGCACCCGCACGCCCGCGAGGTCCTCGTCTGCGGCGATGCGGCGTGTGGCCTCGATGCCGTCGAGGTCGGGCATGCGGATGTCCATCACCACCAGGTCCGCCCGGGTGGTGCGGGCGAGTTCGACGGCCTGTCTGCCGGTGCCGGCCTGGCCGACGACGGCCATGCCCGGCGCGGACTCGACGAGCATGGCGAAGGCGGAGCGGACCAGGGTCTGGTCGTCCGCGAGCAGGACCCGGATGTCGCCGGTCGTGTCGGTCACGGCTGCTTCTCCTCGGGTGCGGCGGCGGCCACGGCGACGGCGACGGGCAGTTCGGCGGAGACGGCGAAGCCGGGGGCGTCCTGCCGGGGCCCGGCCAGGAGGGTGCCGCCGACGCTGCGGGCCCTCTCGCGCATGCCGGTGATGCCGAAGCCCGGTTCGGCTCCCTCCGCCCGCTCCGCGCCCTCCGCCCCGTCCGCGCCCTCCCGGCCGGCGGCGCGGTCCGCTGGCCGCCGCACGAGGGACGCGGGGCCGCTGTCGGTGACGCTGAGGTGCAGGATCGCGTCGCGGCGGCGCAGGACGACGTCGACGACGACGTCCGAGCCGGCGTGGCGCACGGCGTTGGTCAACGCCTCCTGCACGATGCGGTACGCCGCCGCGCCCGCGACCGGCGGCACGGAGCCGGGCGCGTCGAGCGTCAACGACACCTTCGCGCCGGCCGCCTCCGCCGCCCGGATCAGGTCGGGGATGCCGGACAGGTCGGGCAGCGGGGCGTGGGGGCGGTCCCCGTCGCCGAGGCGCTCCCGCTCCCCGCCGGTGGCGCGCGACCCCGGCTCGTCGCCGCGCAGCACCTGGAGGGTGGTGCGGAGTTCCGCGCGGGCGTCGCGGCAGGTGTCGGAGATGCTCTCCAACGCCTCGGCCAGCGCGGCCCGGTCCAGCCGGCCCGGGTCGGCGATGAGGACGTGGGAGGCGACCGAGGCGCGCACCCCGATGAGGGTGATGCTGTGGGCGAGCAGGTCGTGCAGGTCGCGGGCGATGCGCAGCCGTTCCTCGGCGACGCGGCGGGCCGCCTCCTGCTCGCGGGTGCGTTCGGCGCGCTCGGCGCGTTCCCTGATGGCCGCGATGTACTGGCCGTGCCAGCGCACCGCCTCGCCCAGCACCACGGCGACCAGGAACCAGCCCGAGACCCGCAGCATCTCCGCGCCGTTCGCCGCGTCCCGCAGCCACACCAGGGCGATGATGAACTTGACCCCGACGGCCAGCACGATGCTGCGGACGAGCGTGCCCGTCACCACCACCGTGTAGAGGGCGAGTCCGCTCGGGATCATCGTCACGACGTGGACGTAGTCCAGCCCGTGGTACGGGGCGGCGAAGGCGAGGTGGGCCGCGAGCACCGTGATCGGCCGCCGGTTGCGCCACACCAGCGGCGCCACCAGGGCCGCCAGCAGCAGCCAGCCCGTCAGGTCCAGCTGTCTGCCGTCGGCCTTGGCGACGAGCGCCTCCACCGCGCAGACCACGCCCACGACGGCGGCGATGACGGCGTCCCGCCGCAGGACCCAGGGACTGCCCGGGTCCTGCGGCGCCATGAAGGCTCTCACCATGGGGTCATCATCGGTCATCGGCCGCCGGCGCGGACCGGCCGGTCGCCGACCCCGCGGCGGCCACGGCTCGTTCGTCCGCGACCGATGCCGAACCCGTGCCCGATGCCGTGCCCGAGTCGGTGCCCGTGCCCGTGCCCGTGCCCGAGTCCGGGACCGAGGTCCGCGACAGCGGCCCCGGCCACCACACCCGGCGGTCGAGCAGCCAGCTGGCGGCGGTGACGATGTACGGCCGGACGACGAAGGTGTCCAGCAGCACCCCGACCGCGACGACGAAGCCGATCTCGATCATCATCACCATCGGCATCGACATCAGCACCCCGAACGTCGCGGCCAGCACGATGCCCGCCGAGGCGATCACCCCGCCCGTGGTGCGCAGCGCGGCCAGCGCCGACTGCCGCGTCGACAGCCCGCCCAGGTTCTCCTCCCGCATGCGGTGCATGAGGAAGATGCCGTAGTCCACGCCGAGCGCCACGCCGAAGACGAAGGTGATCAGCGCCAGCGCCGAGTCGACGCCCTCGAAGCCGAAGACCGACTCGAACAGCAGGCCGCCCAGGCCCAGGGCCGCGCCCCAGGAGGCGACGACCGCCGCCAGCAGGATCACCGGGGCGGTGACGCTGCGCAGCAGGGCCATGAGGATCAGCAGCACCATCAGGAGAACGAGCGGGATGACGACGATCCTGTCCCGGTCGTTGGTGTCGGCCATGTCCATCTGCTGGGCCGTGGAGCCGCCGACGAGCGCCTCGGCGCCCTCGACCGCGCCGAGCCCGTCGCGCAGCGCCTCGATCGTCGCCTTCTCACCGGCCGACTCGGGCGGCGCCTCCGCGAAGACGGTGATCTCGCTCCACCCGCCGCCGCTGCGTCCGGTGGCCTCGGCCTCGGCGACACCCTCGGTGGCGAGGGCCTCGGCGACCACCGCCTCGGCGTGCTCGGCCCGCGCCATCACGGTGATGGGCTGGGTGCTCTGCTCCGGGTACACCTCGGCCAGGTGCTCCATGGCGACGATGGACTCGGGGGTGTCGACGAAGGAGTCCTCGCTGTCGAGGGTCCCCGGCATGTTGAGGGTGCCGAGGGCGAGGGCGCCCAGCAGCGCCGTGCCGCCGACGAGGATGGCCACGGGACGCCGGCTGACGGAGCCGCCCATGCGGGCGAAGTACCCGAGCCGCTGCCTGCCCTCGACGCCGTAGCGGGGCACGAACGGCCAGAAGACGCGGCGACCGCAGAGCACCAGCAGGGCGGGCAGCAGGGTGAGCATCACCAGCAGCGAGCAGAGGATGCCGACGATGCCGACCGGGCCCAGGCCCGCCGTGCTGTTGAGGTCGGCGGCGGTCAGGCACAGCAGACCGGCGGAGACCGTGCCGGCGGAGGCCAGCAGGGCGGGGCCGCAGCCGCGCACCGCCCGCAGCATGGCGTCGTAGGGCCGCTCGTGGCGGCGCAGCTCCTCGCGGTAGCGCGCGACGAGCATCAGGGCGTAGTCGGTGCCGGCGCCGAAGATCAGCACCGTCATGACGGAGCTGTTCATGCTGTTGACGGTCAGGTCGAACGCCTCGACGAGGCCGTAGACCAGCGCCATCGACGCCATCGTGGCGACGCCCACGCCCAGCAGCGGCAGCAGCCACAGCACGGGGCTGCGGTAGGTGATGATCAGCAGCACGGCGACGATCGAGGCGGTGGCCATCATCAGCGTGCCGTCGACGGAGGAGAAGACCTCTTCGTTGTCGTACTCCAGGCCGCCGGAGCCGCCGACGTGCACGGTCAGCCCCTCGGGCAGCCCCTGCGCGACGCGGTCGCGGACGTCGCCGACGGCCTCGAGCCGTTCCTCCTGCTCGGCGAGGCCGGACAGCACGACGGGGAAGATCTCCGTGGTGCCGTCCTGGGAGGGAACCCCCTCGGGCAGGCCCTCGCCCTGGCCGGCCAGCTCGTGGGTGGCGGCGATGTCGGCCAGCTGCTCCCGCGCCACCTCGCGGTCGGCCTCGGTGAGCCCTTCGGCCCGCTCGTACACGAGGATCAGCTCGGTGGCCTCGCCGCCGGGCAGCTGCTCCTCCAGCGTGACGACCTGGGTGGAGTCGGCGCTGTCGGGGAGGTAGTCGACGGTCTCGTCGCGCTGGACCTCCTCCATCTTGCCGCCGAGCGGCACGGCGACGGCCAGCAGCCCCACCCACAGCGCGATGATCCCCCACGCCAGCATGCGGCCGCGCCCGGAGGGCGAGGCCGCCCGCCGGGGTGGCGGGGGTGGCGTCGCCTCGGGCGGCCTGGTCTCTACGGTGACGGCGCCCACGTGCGCCTCCTTGTTCGTCCGGTGGTTCGTGGTGGTGGTGTCGTACGCGCTCCAGACTCCCGTTCGATCAGGGCGAATTCGTCGGCCACCGGAGCGAGGTCCGCGCTACTGCGGTCGGGGGCCGCGCGGGTCGGTTACTCCCCGCGGAGTACACCCGGGGGTGGCGGTCCCGGGGGTCCGCGACGGGCTCCGGCGGGCGGCCAGGGACGGCCCGCGCCCCGGCCACGGGAGGGCATGCGACGTCTCGCATGGTGATACGAACCGCCGGGGACGCGCGAGGCGCGGGGTAGGCTGTGAGGCGATGCGATTCGGGATGCTTCTCCTTAGCCGCCGCGGCGAGGGTCTGTAGTCACCAGGCCGACCCCCTCCCCGCGGAGTTCGGCGCTGCGTCGGCCCAGGTTCCTCGACAGACCGCCGTCGCAGAAGCAGGAGACCCACCGCCATGAGCCAGAGCAGCCCGCGTCAGGCCGCCGCCCCCACCCCGCAGACCGCCGCCACCGTGCGCCAGCGCCCCTCCGGGATGCCCGTCCACCGGTACCGGCCGTTCGAGACGGTCGACATCCCCGACCGCACCTGGCCGAACAACCGCATCACCCGCGCCCCCCGCTGGCTGTCGACGGACCTGCGGGACGGGAACCAGGCCCTGATCGACCCCATGTCCCCCGCCCGCAAGCGCACCATGTTCGACCTGCTGGTACGCATGGGGTACAAGGAGATCGAGGTGGGCTTCCCCTCCTCGGGACAGACCGACTTCGACTTCGTGCGCTCCATCATCGAGGAGGGCGCGATCCCCGAGGACGTCACGATCTCGGTGCTGACCCAGGCACGCGAGGAGCTGATCGAGCGGACGGTCGAGTCCCTGGTCGGCGCGCCCCGCGCCACGGTGCACCTGTACAACGCGACCGCGCCGACGTTCCGCCGGGTCGTGTTCCGCGGCGGGCGCTCGGAGGTGCGGCAGATCGCGGTCGACGGCACCCGGATGGTGCTGAAGTGCGCGGAGAAGCTGCTGGACGACCGGACCGTCCTGGGCTACCAGTACAGCCCGGAGATCTTCACGGACACCGAGCTGGACTTCGCGCTGGAGGTCTGCGAGGGCGTCATGGACGTCTGGCAGCCGGAGGAGGGGCGGGAGATCATCCTGAACCTGCCGGCCACGGTGGAGCGCTCCACGCCGTCCACCCACGCGGACCGCTTCGAGTGGATGGGCCGGCACCTCTCCCGCCGGGAGCACGTGTGCCTGTCGGTGCACCCGCACAACGACCGGGGCACGGCGGTGGCCGCGGCGGAGCTGGCGCTGATGGCGGGCGCCGACCGCGTCGAGGGCTGCCTGTTCGGCCAGGGCGAGCGGACCGGCAACGTGGACCTGGTCACGCTGGGGATGAACCTCTTCTCCCAGGGCGTGGACCCGCAGATCGACTTCTCCGACATCGACGAGGTCCGCCGCACCTGGGAGTACTGCAACCAGATGCAGGTCCCGCCGCGCCACCCCTACGTGGGTGACCTGGTGTACACGGCCTTCTCCGGCTCCCACCAGGACGCCATCAAGAAGGGCTTCGAGGCGATGGAGACGGAGGCCGCGGAGCGGGGCGTGCCGGTGGAGCGGCTGCCGTGGGACGTGCCGTACCTGCCGATCGACCCCAAGGACGTGGGCCGCTCCTACGAGGCCGTGATCCGGGTCAACTCCCAGTCCGGCAAGGGCGGGGTGGCCTACGTGTTGAAGAGCGACCACCACCTGGACCTGCCGCGGCGGATGCAGGTGGAGTTCTCCAGGATCATCCAGGAGAAGACGGACGCCGAGGGCGGCGAGATCACCCCGGCGGAGATCTGGCGGGTCTTCGCCGACGAGTACCTGCCCTCCTCCGAGCCGGGCGCGGGCTGGGGCCGCATCGCGCTGCGCGAGGCGCAGACCTCGACGAGCGTGGACGGCCGGGACCAGCTCACCGTCGAGGCGGTCGTCGACGAGGCGGACACCGTGCTGACGGGGACGGGGAACGGGCCCCTGGCCGCGTTCTTCGACGCCCTGGAGCGGGCGGGCGTCATCGGCGAGGCGGCGGGACAGGAGGTCCGGCTGCTGGACTACGTGGAGCACACGATGAGCGAGGGCGCCGGCTCGAAGGCGGCCGCGTACATCGAGTGCGCGGTCGGTGACCGGGTGCTGTGGGGCGTGGGCATCGACGCGAACATCGTTCGAGCGTCGCTCAAGGCCGTCGTGTCAGCGGTCAACCGCGCCCAGCGGTAAGGGTGTTGAGGCCGGCAGATTCCTGGACAGTTTGCCACTTCTGTACCTCCGTAGTGCTGACGCCGCCGAGGATGTGTGGTTAACATCACGTTCCACGGCAGAGTTGCAGTGAAATACGGAGGTACGGCGTGGTGCGCTCCAGGGGCCGGGGCGGCTTCAGGCCGACGCTCACCCAGCGGATCAAGTGCAAGGTGACGGGCGTCCGTGTGGCGTGGCGCTCGATAGACGACGGCGAGTTCTTCTGTACCGGCTGCGGCGGCGACCGAAGTTACCAGCTGCTCGAAGGCATGAGACGTGTGACGGTGCTCGGGGTGCCGCTGCGGCGGCACGGCACGGCGGGGCCGGTGGTGTGCTGCTCGGGCTGCCGCCACCGGTTCCCGGTGGCGGACCTGGAGTTGCCGACGACGACGCGGCTCGCGGCACTGCTGCGGGACGCCGTGCACACGATCGCGCTGTCGATGCTGGCGGTCGACGGCGTTGAACAGGACACGACACGACGGGCCGCGGTGGCATCGGTGCGCGCGGCCGGTTTTCCCGAGTGCACCGAGGAGCGGCTGTTGACACTTCAGGCCGCGTTGTGGGAAGGGCGCGTCCCGGGCCGAGGGCCGGTTCCGGGGGCGTCTCCCGCCGGAGGGTCCGGCGGGGGACCTGGAATGGCGTCCGGGCTGAGCCTGGAGCCGGAGACACGGGAGGCGCTGGCCGCGCTGGCGCCTCACCTGGCGACGCCGGGGCGGCGCGAGCTGCTCCTCCACGGGGCGCGCGTCGCGCTGGCGGACGGTCCGTACCTTCCGGCCGAGCGTGACATCCTCGCGGACATCGGCGCCACGCTGCGGCTCCACCCGGTGGAGACGGAGCGGCTGCTCGTGCAGGCCGCGACGGCGAGCGGCGCCTGACGCGACGCGTCCGGACGGCAGAGGCGGCCGGTCGGGCACCTCACGGGTGCCTGGCCGGCCGCGTGCGTCGCGGGCCGACGGCCGGCCAGCCCGACGGCCGGTGACGCCGGCCTTCTGGCCAGCCGGTTTCACAAGCCGGTCAGGAGCCGGTCAGAAGCCGAGCCGGCGCAGCTGCTTGGGGTCGCGCTGCCAGTCCTTGGCGACCTTGACGTGCAGGTCGAGGTAGACGGGCGTGCCGAGAAGGGCCTCGATGTGGCGCCGGGCCGTGGTGCCGACCTCCTTCAGACGCCTGCCCTTGGGGCCGATGACGATGCCCTTCTGGCTGGAGCGCTCGATGAAGAGGTTGGCGTGGATGTCGAGCAGCGGCCGGTCCGCGGGCCGGTTCTCACGCGGCAGCATCTCCTCCACCACCACCGCGATGGAGTGCGGCAGCTCGTCGCGCACGCCCTCCAGGGCGGCCTCCCGGATCAGCTCGGCGACCATGACCTGCTCGGGCTCGTCGGTCAGCTCCCCCTCCGGGTACAGCGGGGGCCCCTCGGGCAGCAGCGGCACCAGCAGGTCCGCCAGCAGCGTGACCTGCCGTCCCGCCACGGCCGAGACGGGGACGATCTCCGCCCACTCCAGGCCCACCTCCCTGGCGAGCTGGTCGACCTCGATGAGCCGCTCGGCCAGCACGTCGCTCGCGACGAGGTCGGTCTTGGTGACGATCGCGATCTTCGGGGTGCGGGTGATGCGGGCCAGCTCGCGGGCGATGAAGCGGTCCCCGGGGCCGGTCTTCTCGTCGGCGGGCAGGCAGAAGCCGATGACGTCGACCTCGGCCCAGGTGGCGCGGACCACGTCGTTGAGCCGCTGGCCCAGCAGGGTGCGGGGCTTGTGCAGGCCGGGGGTGTCGACCAGCACCAGCTGGCTGTCGGAGCGGTGCACGATGCCGCGCACCGAGTGGCGCGTGGTCTGGGGCCGGGTGGAGGTGATGGCGACCTTCGTGCCCACCAGCGCGTTGGTCAGGGTGGACTTGCCGGCGTTGGGGCGGCCCACGAAGCAGGCGAAGCCGGAGCGGTGCTCGGGCGCCTCGTCGGCGGGTGCCGTCTCGGCGGGTGGCGGAGCGGCGGAGGGCCGGTCGGCTGAGGGCGGGGGCGATGCGGTCATGATCCGGTGATGGTCGCACGGAGCTGACCGTCGGGGCCAGCCAGCAGCACGGGCGTGCTGGGCCCGCCCAGCTCGCGGACGGCGGCGAGGTCGCCGGCCGGCACGGTGTCCTCGGAGTCGGAGACCACGGCGGCGGCTTCCAGCGATCCGGCGCCACTGGCCACGGCCATGGCGACGGCGGCCTGCAACGCGCTCAGCCGCAGCGCGTCGAGGGCCACCGTCGTGGCGACGTAGGTGCGGCCGGTCTCGTCACGCACCGCCGCGCCCTCGGGCACGCCGGGGCGGCGGGCGCGCGCCGAGCGCGCCAGCGTGATGATCTTGCGGTCCTCCGGGTCGATGGCGTCGTCGAGCGTCGTCATGGGCCCGAGCCTATGCGGTCGGGCGAGCTCACAGTTCGGTGGTGCCCGGCTGGTTGGGGTCGGGGGCGGGGAGGCGGCCGGCGTGGACCTCCTCCAGCTTCTCCACGGCGCGGCCCGCGATCTCCGCGACGCTGCCGGTGCCGGCGTCGTCCCGGCCGGCCTGGGCCACCCGCACGGTGTGGGTGCCGACCCTGACGATCACGACGTCGGCGATGATCGGGGTGCCGTCGCCCTCCCGCCGGTGGTAGCGCAGGGCGGCGCTGTCGTGCCCGGTGGCCGTCAGCCGCTCCAGCTCGGAGCCCAGCTCGTTCGGCCGACCCGCCTCGTAGGCCACGGTGACGTCGCTGCCCTCGGGTCCCTCGCGGGCGCGGAAGGTGCCGCACGGTCCCGAGGCGGCGTCGCGCACGTCCGCCACGGCGCCACGGGCGGCCTCGACGTCCTCGTGGGCCGCGGCGACGGTGGTGATGAACGGGCCGGTCTGGCTGCGGGCGAACCCGGCGCGGGCCGCCGTCTCCTCCTCGCCGTCGAACAGCTCGCGGCAGTCCGTCTCCTCGGGCCGCGGCACGCCGATGCCGCGCCGGTCGGCGGCGCGGGGGCTGTCGCTGGCCCAGCCGGCGGGGAAGTCCATGTGGTCCAGGAGCGCGGCGCGCAGCTCGCGCTCGGTCAGCGGCTGGCCCTCCGACTCCTCGGCCGGCCCCTGCGGGGCGGGCGCGAGGGCCGGGCCGAGGGTGTCGGGAGGCTGCGGGGTCAGCGGGGTCAGAGCGGGGAGAGTGAGCGCGGCGGGCGCGGCGACGGGCAGCAGACACGCCACGGCGAGGCCCGCGCAGGCCGCCGCCGAGACCCGTCGGGGACGACCCGGCCGGGTGGGGCCGGGGCGGTCGGCGGGGCGACGGCGGCGGGGTCGATGGCTTGCGTCCATGCGTTCCATGGCGCCACTCGGGCGACGCACCGGCCACCGTCGATCCGCTGTTCGGGTGAAGGCCGGGGCCGGTTCCCGACGCCGCGTCGCAGCCGGTTACGGATGGTCCGCGGACGGCTCGACCGGCGGCTCGACCGGCGCGACCCGCACCCACTCGATGCGGTTACGGCGGCCCGAGGGGGCCTCGGCGACCAGCCGCAGCGCGGGCAGGGGCGCGTCCTGCGGCATCCGCACGACCACCTCGGCGCCCGCGATCGGCACCCGGCCCAGGACCTTGGTGAGCAGCCCGCCGACGGTCTCCACGTCCTCGTCATCCAGCCGCAGGCCGTACAGCTCGCCGAGCTGCCCGAGGTCGAGGCGGGCGGTGACGCGGTGGGCGCCGCCGCCGAGGTCCTCCACGGGTGGCTGCTCCGTGTCGTACTCGTCGGTGATCTCCCCGACGATCTCCTCCAGGATGTCCTCGATGGTGACGATGCCGGCCGTGCCGCCGTACTCGTCGATCACGACGGCGACGTGGATGCGGTCGCGTTGCATCTCGCGCAACAGGTCGCCGGCGTTCTTGGTGTCGGGGACGAAGGTGGCCGGGCGCATCGCGTTCTCGACGAGTTCGGCCTCGGCCTCCCGGCTGTGGTGCACGGCGTGCGCCAGGTCCTTGAGGTAGACGATGCCGACGATGTCGTCGTCGCTCTCGCCGGTGACCGGGATGCGGGAGAAGCCGGAGCGCAGCGCGAGGCTGAGGGCCTGGCGGAGCGTCTTGTGCCGGTCGATCGAGACGAGGTCGGTGCGCGGCACCATCACCTCGCGCACGAGGGTGTCGCCGAGTTCGAAGACCGAGTGCACCATGCGCCGCTCGGAGTCCTCGATCAGCGACTCCCGCCCCGCCAGGTCGACCATGGCGCGCAGCTCCGCCTCGGAGGCGAAGGGCCCCCTGCGGAAGCCCTTCCCCGGGGTCAGCGCGTTCCCCAGGTGGATCAGGGCCTGCGGCAGCGGCCCGAGGACGCGGGCCAGCGGCACCAGCACGTGCGCGGCGGCGATCGCGGTGGTCAGCGGGTGCTGGCGGCCGATCGTGCGCGGCGAGACGCCGACGGCGACGAACGACAGCAGCACGAGCACGACGAAGGCCACCGCCAGGGCCTGCCATACCTCGCGGAACTCCTCCAGGCAGGCGTAGGTCACGAGGACCGCCGCGCCGGTCTCGCTGGCGACGCGCAGCAGCAGCGCCAGGTTCAGGTACCGGGTGGGGTCGGCGGCCAGGCTCGCCAGCCGGGCCGCGCCACGCCGCCCGGCCGCCGCCGCCTGCTCGGCGCGGTACCCGGTGACGGAGGTCAGGGCGGCCTCGGCACACGAGGCCAGCCAGGCCGCGACGAGCAGGCACACCACCCAGAGCAGGAGCACGGCACTCATCTCATGTCCCTCCGGGGCCCCTGCCCGCCGTCACGTGGTGGTGGGCGCGGGTGAGGGCCCGGAGAGCCCGCGCTCGGCGCGCCAACCGTCGACGATGGCCTTCTGGAGCGTGAACATCTCCGCCTTGGCCGCGGGGTCCTCGTGGTCGTACCCGAGCAGGTGCAGCACCCCGTGGACGGTCAGCAGCTGGAGCTCCGCGTCCATGGAGTGGCGGGTGGGCGCCTGCTCACCCTGCCGGCGGGCGACCTCGGGGCAGAGCACGATGTCCCCGAGGAGGCCCTGCGCCGGCTCCTCCTCGTCCCGGCTGGGCGGCCGCAGCTCGTCCATGGGGAACGACATCACGTCGGTGGGGCCGGGCAGGTCCATCCACTGGAGGTGGAGCTGCTCCATCGCCGCCGCGTCCACCGCGATCACCGACAGCTCGGAGAGGGGGTGGATCCGCATCCTGGCGAGGGCGTAACGGGCGATGTCCAGCAGGGCCCGCTCGTCGATCTCGACGCCGGACTCGTTGTTGACCTCGATGGCCATGGTCAGCCGCTGCTACTTTCCGTTCCGGTCGCGGTCCTCGTAGCGGTCGTAGGCGTCCACGATGCGGCCGACCAGCTTGTGGCGAACCACGTCCTGGCTGGTCAGGCGCGCGAAGTGGACGTCGTCCACGTCGTGGAGGATGCTCTGCACCTGCCTGAGGCCGCTCTGGGTGCCGCCGGGGAGGTCGACCTGGGTGACGTCGCCGGTGACCACGATCCTGGACTCGAAGCCGAGCCGCGTGAGGAACATCTTCATCTGCTCGGCGTTGGTGTTCTGCGCCTCGTCGAGAATGATGAAGGCGTCGTTGAGCGTCCGGCCGCGCATGTACGCCAGCGGCGCGACCTCGATCGTGCCCGCGCTGAGGAGGCGCGGTATGGAGTCGGGGTCGAGCATGTCGTGGAGCGCGTCGTAGAGCGGGCGCAGGTACGGGTCGATCTTCTCGTAGAGCGTGCCGGGGAGGAAGCCGAGGCGCTCCCCCGCCTCCACCGCGGGCCGCGTGAGGATGATGCGGGTGACCTGCTTGGACTGGAGGGCCTGCACCGCCTTCGCCATCGCCAGGTACGTCTTGCCGGTGCCGGCGGGGCCGATGCCGAAGACGATGGTGTGGCGGTCGATGGCGTCGACGTACCGCTTCTGGTTCAGCGTCTTGGGACGGATCGTCTTGCCGCGGTTGGACAGGATGTTCTGCGTGAGGACCTGGGCGGGGCTGGTGGGGCCCGAGCCGTCGGCGCTGCCGCGCAGCATCGCGATGGACCGCTCCACCGCGTCCTCCGTCAGCGGCTGACCGGTGCGCAGCACCACCATCATCTCGTCGAAGAGACGCTGCACCAGCTCGACCTCGGCCGGTGCGCCGGTGGCGCTGATCTCGTTCCCCCGGACGTGGATGTCGGTGTCGGGGAAGCCCTTCTCGATGACCCGCAGCAGCGCGTCGCCGGAGCCCAGCACGGTGACCATCGGGTGCTTGGCCGGCACGGTGAAGCGGGCGGTGGCCTGCTCGGCCGGGGGCGCGGGTGCCTGGTGTGTCGGTGTTTGCGTCATGGGCGGCCGCCGTGGGCCTGCTCATCCCTCTCTGTGCTCCTGGACGACAGGTTCCAAGCGTACGACGCGGGACCGACAGACCCGTAGGGAATAACCGTGTGCATCACACACGATCCGCCCTGTTCACCAGGGGACGTCGGGCGGGCCGTGGGGCGGCTCGTGGCCGTGCTCGTGCCGCGACCCGCCGCGCGGGCCGTCCGGTGGCCTGTGGGACCGCCCGTGCGGCTGCCCGTGGAGCTGGCTGTAGGCCCAGGCGGCCGACACCATCGTCATGTGGTGGTGCCAGCCGCGGAAGGAGCGCCCCTCGAAGTCGCGGAGCCCGAAGTCGGACTCCAGCCGCCGCGTCGCGCGGGCGACGCGGGCGGTCAGGGCCGCCAGGCGGGGGACGTCGGCCGCGGGGTTGCCGTGGGAGAGGCTGGTCAGCCACGTCGGGCCCGGCCCCGCCCCCGTCCTCACGCCGACGGCGGGGGGGCCGGGGCTGGTGGGGCCGGAGGGGCTGATGGGGAGGCCGCCCGCCACGTGGCCGGGGGAGGCGGCGTCGACGCCGAGGACGTGGTCGACGCCGCGTGCCCGAAGGGCCCCGGCCAACGACGGGGCGTGCGCCGCCGCCACCGTGGCCACGAGGGGCGCGGGCGGAAGTCCCCAGCGCCGCGATGCCTCGTCCACCAGCGAGACGGTCTCGGCCCACGCGGCGCGGCCCCTGACGCCGTCGGGCAGGTGGACGCGCTCCCGCGCGTCCGCGTCGTGGTCCCACTTCCCGCCGAGCAGGAGGCGCCAGGTGACCGGCCCCACGGCGCCGGGCGTGACGAGGAAGAGGGCGACGCCGATCTGGCAGTTGACGACCCTGCCGTGCTCGGCCACGAAACGCCGTGCCACGCCGACGGAGTGGCTGCCGCTCTTCGGGATCACGACCCGGCCCACCACCCAGGCGCGCGCCTCGCCACGCCCGAGGTACTCGTGGGCGAGGGCGCCCCTGATGGGTGCCCACTCCCACGGGCTCTGGTTGACGAACTGCTGGAGGGACTGTGTGACGCGCGGGGACGGCGGGCCGTCCGTCATCCTGCTGACGGACTTCCTGCCCTCGGTGTGCAGGAGGCCACGGAGGTAGACCTCGGCCCACCTGCGCTGGTCGGCCCTCGGCAGCGACCGGAAGACCCGCGCGGCGAAGGACGCGAGGGCGGTCGGGGTCTCCTCGCCCGGGGCGGCCGGCGCGCGGGGCGTCGGACACCCGGACGACGGGGGCACGGACATCGGGACCGTCGCCGTCGGGACCAAGGAACGTGAAGACACCGCTGTCCCCCTGACTGCCCGCTGTCTCCCTGCTCGGCTCGGCCCGCACGCTAACGGCCCGCCACCGGCCGCACCAGGCACGACCGGTGGGGAGCATCAGCTACCCCGAAGGGGCACCACGCCCGTGGATCTGCACAAGTCACACCGGATTCCCCGGCCCCCGTACCCGCCGCCGGTCCCGCGGCCTAGCGTGGGCGTGACGAGGTGGCGGGGAGAGACGGGCAGGGATCGATGACGGTTCGCAACGTGCTCATCACCGGTGGTTCCGCGGGCATAGGCCGCGCCGCCGTGGAGCGCTTCGCCCGCGCCGACGGCTGGCGCGTGTGGTTCACCTACCGCCACGGCGCCGACCGGGCGCGGGAGCTGGTGGAGCGGCTCCGCGACGAGGCCCGCGCCGCCGGCACGGGAGGCGGGGGCGGTGGCGACGTCGCGGCGTTCGCGCTGGACCAGGGGGACTGGGACAGCCACCAGCGGCTGCTGGCCGCGCTCCCCGGCCCGGTGGACGTGCTCGTCAACAACGCCGCCGTCGGCTCGAAGACCGTCGAGTGGCACGCACCAGGTCCCCCGCACCGGCACGCGTCGGCGTTCTTCCAGATCAACGCGGTGGGGCCGCTGTGGCTGGTCGAGCAGCTCCTGCCCGGCATGCTGGAGCGGGGCCGCGGCACGATCGTCAACGTGGCCAGCGTCGGTGGCGGCGTCACCCACTTCCCCGGCATGCGTGCGGCCGACGGCATGAGCAAGGCCGCCCTCGCGTACCTGACGCGGCATCTGGCCGCGGAGCTCGTGCACACGCCGGTGCGTGTCGTCGCGCTGTGCCCCGGGGCGGTCGAGACCGGCATGTTCGAGGCCAGCACGCTGGCGCGGCTGACGCCCGAGCGGCGGGCCGCGTTCACCGCGCGGCTGCCCGGCGGCCGGCTCATCACCCCGGAGGAGATCGCCGAGCTCGTGTGGTGGCTGGCGGGGGACCACGCCGCCGCGCTGCACGGCGCGGTCATCGACGCCTCCATGGGTCTCGGCGTCCGGCCCGACCTGATGGACGAGGCCGCAGACGACGCGGAGGCGGCCCCCGACGACCCGGCGGGGGCGGCCCCCGACGACCACGCCGAGGGGGCCCCGTGACGTCCCGCCAGGCCGCCCGGCTCCTCGCGGACACGCCCGCGATCGCCGACGCCCACTTCCGTGCCGAGGCCGAGCCCTACCACCCACGCCTGCGGCCGAACGGCTACCTCAACCTCGGCACCGCGGAGAACCGGCTGCTGTGGGACGCCGTCGGGGAGCGGCTGCGGCGGCTCGCGGCCGGGCTGACCGAGGAGGCCGTCCGCTACGCGCCCCTGCACGGCACGTCGGTGCTGCGCGAACGGGTCGCGGCCCTGCTCTCCGACGCCTGCCGCGCCCCCCTCGCGGCGGAGGAGCTGGTGGTGGTCTCCGGCGCCACCGCCGCGCTGGACGTCGTCGCCACCGCGCTGTGCGACCCGGGCGAGGCGATCGTGGTGCCCGCCCCGTACTACGGCGCCTTCGACACGGACCTCGCCGGCCGCTCGGGCGCCCGCCTGCTGCCCGCCCCCCTGTCGGCCGCCGACGGCTTCCGGCTGACGGCCCGGGCGGTGGACCGGGCGTTGAAACGGGCCCGGCGCGCGGGCGTGGTGGTGCGCGCCGTCGCGCTGTCCTCGCCGTCCAACCCGGTCGGCGAGGTGCACCCGCCCGACGTCCTCGCCGAGGTGCTGCGCGTGGTGCGGGAGCACGACGTCGACCTGGTCGCGGACGAGATCTACGCGCACGCGGTCTTCGGCCCGCGGCCGTTCACCAGCGCCCTCGACCCGTCGGTGAACCCCGACTGGGCCGACCGCACCCACCTGGTGTGGGGCTTCGCCAAGGACTTCGCCCTGCCGGGGCTCAAGGTCGGGGTGCTCCACACCCGGCACCCCGGGGTGCTGGCGGCGGCGCGGGCGCTGGCGTACTTCGCGCCGGTGTCGACGGCCACCCAGGACCTGCTGGCCCGGATGCTGGCGGACCGGGCGTGGGTGTCCGGGGTGCTGGCCGAGGGGCGGGCCCGGCTGGCCGCGAGCTACGAGCACGCCGTGGCGTGCCTGACGGAGTGGGGCATCCCGTTCGTCCCGGCCGAGGCGGGGTTCTCCGTCTGGCTGGACCTCGGCAGGTGGCTGCCGGGCGCCGACGCGGCCGACGGGAGCGCGGCGGGCTTCGCGGCCGAGGAGCGGCTGCGGCGCGGCCTGTTCGAACAGGCCCGGGTCAACGTCCTGCCGGGCGCCGCGTTCCACTGCCCGAAGCCCGGCTGGTTCCGGCTGTGTCACACGGTCGACGCCCCGCTCGTGGCCGAGGCGGTCCGACGTGTCGCCGCCCACCTGCGGACCCAGGGCGCCGCCGAGAAGTACGCCGAGAAGTACGCGGAGACGAACGCCGAGACGAACGGAGCCCGTCCGTGACCACGACGCCATCGTCCGCGGCGGCCCCCGGGCCGCTGGACCGCTGGTACGAGTCCGCCGGCGTGCGCGGCGGCGTGCGGCGGATCTTCCACGCCGAGGCCGAGCAGGGCAGGGTCTTCTTCCCCGCGCGGCTCGTGCCCCACCTCGACCACCCCGAGGTGCGCGGCCTGGGCCCGGAGCGGATCAGGGAGCTGACGGTCCGCCACCTCTACCAGTTCCTGCACTCCACCACCCACCTGGAGACCCGGGTGGTCAACGGCGCCGCCGAGCCGGTCGCCAACGGCCGCGCCGGCATGGACTTCCCCACGGCGCTGCGCATGGACGCCTTCAAGGTCTACTGCGACGAGGGCTACCACGCCCTCTACAGCCTGGACCTGGCCGACCAGGTCGCCGCCGTCACCGGGATCGCCGTGCCGCGCCTGGACTACGGCGGCTTCGTCACGGCGCTGAGGTCCGCCGGGCGCGCGCTGCTGCCCGACGACCCGCTGCTGGCCGGGCAGTTACAGGCCGTCGTCTTCGAGACGCTCGTCACCGCGGTGCTCAACGAGGTGCCGCAGGACCCGACCGTCGTCAGCACGGTGCGCGAGCTGATGCGCGACCACGCCAGGGACGAGGGCCGACATCACCGCTTCTTCTCCGACTTCCTGCTCCAGCTGTGGGCGCGGCTGGACCGCGACCGCAGGATCGCGGCGGGCCGCGCCCTGCCGGCGATGATCCGCGCGGCACTGGACTGGGACGTCCGCCCGGTGCTCGCGTCACTGCGCCTGGCGGGGCTCGACGAGGAGCGGGCGCGGGCGGTGGTCGCGGACTGCTACGGCGGGGACGCGGGCGCCGCACGCATCCAGACGGTCTCGCGGGCGACGGTGCGGCTGTGCGCCCAGGTCGGGGCCTTCGACCTGCCGGGCGTCTCCGACGCCTTCGCCGCGTACGGGCTCCACGAACCGGAGGACACGGACACCCATGGCTGAGACGGCGCAGATGACGGAGGCCTCGGGGGTGGCGAACGCCACGGACGGAAGCGGTCCGGACGGCGCGGTCGGGCCCGGGCCCGGTCCCGGTCCCGGGGTCGGGGTGGAGGTCGAGGGCCGTCACGTCACGGAGCCCGGCCTGACCTACAGCCGCTACCTCCGCGTCCCCGAGTTACTCGCCCTCCAGACCCCCTCCGTGGCCGAGGACGCCGAGGAGGCCCTGTTCATCGTCACCCACCAGGTGCAGGAGCTGTGGTTCGCCCGGCTGTTGACGGAGCTCGCGCAGGCTCGCGACCTGATGCTCGCCGGTCGGCCACGGTGGGCGCGGAGCCGGCTCGGCCGCTGCCTGGTCGTGGACCGCACGCTCGTGGCGAGCCTGCGCCCACTCGGGACGCTGCCGCCGCACGCGTTCCACTCCTTCCGGGGCCGTCTGGGCACGGCCAGCGGCGCGCAGTCCGCGCAGTACCGCGAGATCGAGGCCCTGTGCGGTGCGCCCTGGTTCCGCGTCGACCGCCTGCCGCCCGGCCTCACCGCCGCCGAGCGGAACCGGCTGCGCCGTCGCCAGGCCGAACCCAGCCTCTGGGACGCGTTCCTGCACCTGCTGCGGGGCGCGGGGCTCGCGGTGGACACGCGGGCGGAGCGGGCCGCGAGCCTGGCCCGGCTGGCGCGGGGGCAGGCCCCCGCCCCGGAGCCGGGCGAGCCGACCGAGGCCACCGGCCCGTCGGGTGCGGTGGATCTGGCGGAGGTGGCGGAGGTGGCGGAACTGCTCGTGCAACACGACGCGCTGTGGGCCGAGTGGCGCAACGCCCACGTGCTGCTCGTGGAGCGGCAGATCGGCAGGCTCCCCGGCAGCGGCGGCACCTCCGGCGTGCCACACCTGCGGGCGATGCTGGACCGTCGCTTCTTCCCCGAGCTGTGGGAGGTCGGCGACCCCGTCACGCGGGCCGACGCGACCGCCGTCGGCTGACGTTCTCAGCCGGTGCCGGTGCCGGCGCCGGTGGCGTCCCGACGGAGGGCCGGTATGAGCCCGGTCAGCGCCTCGGTGACCACCGGCCAGGCACCACTGAGCGGGTCGATCAGCTCGAAGTGTCCCGTGCCGGGCACCCGCAGCAGGCGGGCGGCGGGATGCGCGGCGACGTACGCCTCGCTGAGGGCGAGCGGGACGCGGATGTCGTGGGTGCCGTGGACGATGTGGACCGGCGTGCCCGGGGCCGGCAGCCGCGCCGGGTCCACCTCGGCGGCCTCGCCCGGCGGGCCGCCGAGGAAGTCCTCGACGGCGCCCTCGTCGAGGCCGAGCTCGTGGGCCATGGCCAGCTCGCAGACGGGGGCCAGCGCCAGCGTGCCGACGAGGCCGGGCGGCGCGGCCGTGGCCGCGGCCCACAGCGCCAGGTGTCCCCCCGCCGAGTGCCCGACGGTCAGCACCGACCCGTCGAACGCGGCGCCCTCACCCGCCAGCAGCCGCGGCAGTCGGGCCAGCGCCGCCCGCACGTCGTCCAACGTGGCCCGCGGGTCGCCGGGGCGCCGTCGGTACTCCACGGACGCCACCGACCATCCGGACCGCGACAGGGCCGCCGCCATCGGGCGGGTGTGGACCCGGTCGTACTCCGGGCGCCAGAAGCCGCCGTGGAGGAGGAGCAGCAGCGGCCGGCCGGCGGCCCGCTCGTCGCCCCGCCAGCCGTCCGCCACGTGCTCCGGCTCGTCCCCGTACCGCACGCTCAGCGGCGGGGGCGGCGCCGCGCGCCCTAAGACCGAGCGGTCCTCCCCCGCCGTCGGGCTCTCCGTCGTCACGCTCCGCGCCTCCTCATCGAGTCTCACACCAGTGTGGCGGACGCCTCTGACACGCCTCACGCGCTCACTCCCCCACCTCGCCCCGTTGATGCCAGGCGGCGTGGGCCTCCCCGGAGATCCGGAGGACGGAGGTGGGGCCGGGACAGCCGTCAGCCCCGGAAGCCGAGGGTCGGCACGGCCCTGCGGCGGGGCCAGGGCGTCGTCACGTCGGGCAGCGGGCCGGCCAGGCGGGAGAGGAAGGCGTACCGCTCCAGCGTCGGCGCGTTCTCCTCGCCCTCCTCCACCGCGTGCACCCGCTCCCACCAGGCGGCGATCTCCCCCCAGCCGGGCGCCGAGAGCGAGCCGCCGAACTCCTGCACCGAGAGCGCGGCCGTCAGGCCGGCCAGGGCCAGCCGGTCGGCCAGAGGCCAGCCCGCGAGGGTGCCGGTGACGAAGCCCGCCATGAAGACGTCGCCCGCCCCCGTGGTGTCCAACGGGTCGACGAGGATCGAGGGGACCTCGGCCTTCTCCCCCGTGCGCCCGTCGACCGCGCAGGCCCCCTGGGCGCCGAGGGTGACGACCGCGACCGGCACGTGCTCCGCGAGCGCGTGCACGGCGAGCTGGGGCGAGGCGGCACGGGTGTAGCGCAGGGCCTCCTCCGCGTTCATCAGCAGCGCGTCGCAGTGCGGAAGGTCCGGCAGCCCGGCCAGGTCCCAGCTGCCGGTCTCGTCCCAGCCGGTGCTGCCGAAGACGAGGGCGCCCTCACGCGCGGCTCGTCGGACCCACTCCTGGGTGTGTCCCGGGCGGAGGCTGGCGACGCAGGAGCGGGCGGGCGGCGCCTCGGCGAGGTGGTCGGGGTCGAGGGGCGGTGGCTCGTGGCCGTGGGAGATCATGGTCCGCTCGCCGTCGTGGGCCAGGGACACGGTGACGGGTGAGTGCCAGCCGGGCACGGTGCGGGAGCGCGACAGGTCGATGCCCTCGCCCTGTTCGAGGGTCTCCCAGCAGTACTCGCCGTACTTGTCGTCGCCGAAGGCCGCCGCCAGGCAGGTGCGCAGGCCCAGCCGGGACAGGGCGGCGGCCATGTTCGCGACGCCCCCCGGGCTGGAGCCCATCCCCCTGGCCCACGTCTCGCCGCCCCGCACGGGTTCGGCGTCGAAACCGGTGAAGACGATGTCGAGGAAGACCGTCCCCGTCAGATACACGTCGCACGCCGGGTCCCCCTCCGCCCGCACGGCGGCCAGCGGATCCATCAGCCCTCCTGCTCCTCGCCTCACGGCCTCACGGCCTCGCTCCCTCACGGCCTCACGGCCTTCGAGACCTCGTCGGCCCGTCACCCTCGTCGTCCGTCCCACGTCGCGCGCCGGGCCTCTCCCGACGCCTCTCCCCCGCCGTCCCCGTCCCCCTCCCCGTCGGCGCCACTATTGCCCTGGTCCACCCGAATGGTTCCAGATTACGGGCAGGCGACCGGTTCGCCGGCGATCCGCGTCGGCGGGGGCGGCCCGCTACGTCGCGCGGCGCCGGGGAAACGGCACCCGCCCGAGATCCTCCGCCACCGTCAACTCGCCCTCGAACCCCGCCTCGCGGGCCTCGACGGCGAAGGCGTCGGGGTCCGTGTAGCGCTGCGAGAAGTGGGTCAGGACGAGATGCCGCACGCCCGACTCGGCGGCCACGCGCGCCGCCTGCCCGGCGGTGAGGTGGCCGTGCTCCCGGGCCAGGGCCGCGTCGGCGTCGAGGAAGGTGGACTCGATGACGGCCATGTCGCAGCCCTCCGCGAGGGCGAACGCCGCGTCGCACAGCCGCGTGTCCATGATGAACGCGAAACGCTGCCCGGGGCGGGGGACGCTGACGTCGGCCAGTCGGACGCCGCGCAGGCTGCCGCGGCGTTGGAGTTCGCCGACGTCGGGGCCGTGGATGCCGTGGTGGGCGAGCCGCTCCGGCAGCATGCGGCGGCCGTCGGGCTCGACGAGGCGGTAGCCGACGGTCTCCACGGAGTGGGACAGCGGGCGGGCGGAGAGCCGGTAGGCGGGCGGCGACGGCTGGGGGCCGCCGTCGGTCGCGACGGGCTCGGGCACCAGCCGCGCGGTCCTGCGGTGGGCGGTGGCGTGGCGCAGCCGGTCGAAGTACGACTGGCCGCCGGCCGGGTAGTGGACGACGACGGGGTGCGGGACCTGGTCGAGGTGGATGCGCTGGATGACCCCGGCCAGGCCGAGGGAGTGGTCACCGTGGAAGTGGGTGACGCAGATCCGCGTCAGGTCGTGGGCGCTCACCCCCGCCAGCAGCATCTGTCGCTGCGTGCCCTCACCGGGGTCGAACAGGAGCGCCTCACCGTCCCAGCGCAGCACGTACCCGTTGTGGTGGCGGTGGCGGGTGGGCACCTGACTGGCGGTGCCGAGGACGACCAGCTCGCGGGCCGCGGACAACGGATCAACCCTCCAGGCGTCCGACCGGTTTCGGCCAGAATCGTTCTGATTCGGTCATGTGCGCCGGGAACTGGTCGGACTCGGTGACCCGACGGCGCCGGCGGCCCCACGGCGTCGGCCCCACGGCGTCGGACCCGCGGCGTTGACCGCCCCACGGCGTCGGCCCACCGCGTGGTCGCCGGCGCTCAGCCGGGAGGCCACTCCAGGCCACGGCCGCCCAGCACGTGGGCGTGGGTGTGGAAGACCGTCTGACCGGCGCCCGTGCCGGTGTTGAACACCACCCGATAGCCCGTGCCGTCGACCTTGTCCTCCGAGGCCACGACCCCCGCCTCGCGCAGCAGGTCGGCCGCGAGGCCCGGGTCGGCGGCGGCCATCGTCGCCGCGTCGGGGTAGTGGGCGCGCGGGATGACGAGCACGTGGGTCGGCGCCTGCGGGTTGATGTCCCGGAAGGCGACCGTGGTGGCGGTCTCCCGGACGATGGTGGCCGGGACGTCCCCCGACACGATCTTGCAGAACAGGCAGTCGGCCTGGGCTTCTCCCGCCACGGATCGGGCTCCCAACACACGCGTCACGTCAGCTTCGGGTACGCACGGATGGTACTCCGCCCCACGCCGACGCGCGGGCGGTCCCCACGTCCGTCACGGTGGTAACGTCCGCCGCGTCACACCCGGACGATTCGACCGAAAAACAATCAAGCAATCAAGCAATCAAGCGACCTAGCGATCCAACGATCTAGCGTTCAAGGGGCTGCATCCACCATGGCGAAGGTGTCGGGTTCGCGGACCGGCGAGCCAGCACGCGAACAGTGGGGATCGCGCCTGGGCTTCCTGATGGCCGCGATCGGCTCGGCCATCGGCCTCGGAAACATCTGGCGCTTCCCCGCGGTGACCTACGAGAACGGCGGCGGCGCGTTCATCGTGCCGTACCTGCTGGCCCTCCTCACGGCCGGCATCCCGCTCCTGATCCTGGAGTACACCCTGGGCCGGCGCTACCGCTCCTCCCCACCGGGTGCGCTCCGCCTGCTGACCCGGCCCGCCGAGGCGATCGGCTGGTGGCAGGTGGCGATCTGCTTCGTCATCGCCGTCTACTACGCCGCCGTGCTGGCCTGGGCCGTGCGGTACATCGGCTTCTCCGTCACCCAGGCGTGGGAGGACAACCCCGACGGCCCCGAGGGCTTCTTCTTCACCGACTTCCTCGAGAGCGCCGAGACACCGGGGGAGATCTCCACGTTCGTCCCGGGCGTGGCCTGGCCCCTCATCCTGATCTGGGTGCTGGTGCTGGCGATCCTCATCGCCGGCGTCCGCGGCGGCATCGAGCGCGCCAACCTGGTCTTCATCCCGCTGCTGGTGGTGTTCTTCCTGGTCCTGGTGGTCCGCGCCCTCACACTCGACGGCGCCGGCGACGGCCTCGACGCGCTGTTCTCGCCGGACTGGAGCGCGCTGGACGAGGGCGGCGTGTGGGTCGCGGCCTACGGGCAGATCTTCTTCTCGCTCTCCGTCGGCTTCGGCATCATGATCACCTACGCCTCGTACCTGCACCGCCGCTCCGACCTCTCCGGTTCCGCGCTGGTGGCCGGCTTCGCCAACAGCTCGTTCGAGATCCTGGCCGGCATCGCCGTCTTCGCCACCCTCGGCTTCATGGCGGCCCAGGCCGGGGTCGCGGTGAGCGAGGTCAGCGACAGCGGCGTCGGGCTGGCGTTCGTCGTCTTTCCCCAGATCATCTCGGAGATGCCGGGCGGCGCCTTCTTCGGCGTGCTGTTCTTCGCCTCGCTGGTGATCGCCGGCTTCACCTCGCTCATCAGCATCACGCAGGTGATCGTCTCGGCCGTGGAGGACCGCGTCGGGCTCGGCCGTCGCGCGGCCGTCCTGAGCGTCGGCGGCGCGGTGGGAGTGGTCTCCGTCCTCCTCTTCGCCAACGACAGCGGCCTGTACATCCTCGACGCCTCCGACCACTTCATCAACCAGTACGGCATCGTGGTGGCCGCGCTGGTGCTGGTCGTCACCGTGGCCTGGGTGACGCGCTCCCTGAAGTCCCTCCAGCGGGACGCGGACGCCACGTCCGCGGTGGGCCTGGGGCGTTGGTGGCGGATCTGCCTCGGCGTCATCACCCCGCTGATGCTGGCCTGGATGGTCTGGGACAGCCTCACCGACGAGTTCGACGAGAACTACGGCGGCTACGACACGTCGTTCCTGCTGTGGGCCGGCTGGGGCGCGGCGGTCGGGGCGCTGGTGGTCGGTGTCCTGCTCTCGCTGGTCCGGTGGCGGCGCACACCGCGGCAGCCCGCCGCCGAGGAGGACGGGGCGACGACGGCCACGGGCACGAGCACGAACGGCACGACGGGCACGACGGGCACGACGGGCACGAACGGAACGACCGACGAGAGGGGCCAGTGATGTCCGGGTCCGCCATCACGATGATGATCATCGCCTGCGGCATCGTCTGGGGTGGCCTGGTCGCCGCCGTCGTGTGGCTGACCCGCCACCCCGACCAGCAGGGGTGACGCGCCGACCGCCACCCCGTCGCGGCGGAGGCGCTCCCGGCCACCCGGAAACCGCCACGGCCGCGTTCCGCGTCCTCCTCCCCACGGGACGTGGGGAACGTCACCAACTCCCCACGGCCGACGGGTATCTTCGCCACACCGGTCGCGACGGCCGGTCACGGAGGGTCGAGGGGGGCGCATGGGCGACGGTCGCCAGGTTCACCGGTTCAGCTACGCCCGGCAGCGCGCGCGGGACGGCAGCGGCGGCTACCGGCTGGCCGGCGCCCGTCCGGACCCCGGCACACCGCCGGAGCTCGC
This sequence comes from Streptomyces sp. 4N509B, assembly GCF_052245655.1. NCBI lineage: Bacteria > Bacillati > Actinomycetota > Actinomycetes > Kitasatosporales > Streptomycetaceae > Streptomyces > Streptomyces sp. 4N509B. The sequence continues at coordinate 58,919 of NZ_JBQQBZ010000006.1, read as the reverse complement.
CGAGGAGCTCGGCTCCCTGCTCGACCTCGCCGCCCCGGTGGGGCGCGACTCGCTCGCCCACACCCGTCTGCCGCGGGGCGGCGCGATGGTGTGCCGGGCGGGAGCGGATCCCGGCGGCGTGGAGGTGCTGTACCTGCCGCCCGGTGGGCGGTCGATGGACCACATGTGGCCCATCGACCTGTGGCGCTCCCCCACCTGGCTCGACGGCGAGGCGGACGGCGACGGCGGGCCGCGGCCGGCCGTCGGGGTCTTCGACAGGGAGTCGCTGACCGAGTTCGCCCGCGAGCGGCGGGACCGGCTCGCGCCGTTCCTCGCCGACGTGCGTCGGCTCTTCGCCCACCCGGCCGGGCGCCAGCTCGTCATCGTCGAACGCGACCCGGACACGGTGGCGCGCTGGGTCGCGCTGGCGTGCCGCTCCCTCGGAGAGCCCCACGCCCGCGTGCTGACGTTCACCACCCGCACCGACCGGCCGGACGACGCCCCGCAGCAGTTACTCGGGATCGGCCCCGAGGCGGCGCTCGACCGCGAGGACCCCGACGCCCTCCTCCCCTACCGGATTCACGACGGCGTGGGCGAGGCGAGCAGCCCGCCACGGGAGGACACGTGGGCGGAGCGGGCGGCGCGCTGCTGGCTTGAGGGCACGTCCCTGCCGGCGTTCGTCCCGCCGGCCGCCGCGCCCGATCCCGCGCCGCGCGCGCGGCAGCCGCGGCAGACGCGGCAGCCCTCGCGCCAGCCCCGCCAGCAGCAGCCGCTGCCGCAGCAGCAGGAACGGCCCCTCCCCTCCTCCGGTCAGAGGACTCCGGGCGCGCCTCCCCCGCAGCCGCCGCGTTCCTCCTCGCCCCCGGCCCACGACGGCGCCGACACCGTCACGGTGGCGTGGCCGCCCGAGCCGGCCGCGCCACCGCGCCCGAGGACGGCCCCGCCACCCACCCCCGCGCCCTCCGGCGCCCGCACCAGGCATCCCGTCGGTGCCCTGGCCGACGCCGCGCACCAGCTGCGCAGCGGGCCGCACGCCGCGCGCTACGCCCAGCACCCCGCCGAGCTCTACCGCGCGCTGATCGGCCGGCTGCCCGCCCGCCACCCCGAGACCGCGGCCGAGCTGCGACAGGTGCGCGAGATCGTCTGGTCGGCCTGGGCCCCCGACCTGGCCGGGGCCCGCGCGATCGTCGAGACCTGCACACCCGCCGTCGTCACCGACGCGGAGCTGCGCCTCGCGGTGCTGCGGCGGCTGTCGCAGGACGAGACGGTCGAGACGTACAACGACCACCGCGTCGAGCTGGCCAGAGGGCTCCTGCGCCACCCCGACCCCTACCCCGACGGCTACGAGCTGGACGACACCGATCGGGTCGTCGCCGAACTGCTCGTCCTCGGCCACGACGCCACCGGGACCACCCAGCGCGCCGGCGAGGCCCAGGTCCAGCTCCGCGCGCTGCTCGACGACGACTCGAAGGCCAAACCCCGGTGGGTGAGCGAGTGGGCCACGCGCAGACTCCTGCGCATGGAGTGACCCGACCGGGCCGACCGGGCCGGGTCAGGTCCCGGGACCGGGACCCGTCCCCAGCCCCCGCTGCCACCCTGGCCGGCCCCCGACGCGCCGTGCCCGACGCCCGACACCCGACGACGACCCCCACGACCCCGACGCCACGACCCCGACGTCCCCCACGACCCCACACCCCGACGGACAGCACCCACCCACCCCTCACTCGGAGAGGACCCGTGAGCGAGATTCCCGGCGGCCCGATGGCCAACCGACCGCTGCACTTCATCTGGCTGCTCGACTGCTCGACCTCGATGGGCTTCGGCGGCAAGATCGGCCAGCTCAACTTCGCCATCCGCGAGGCCATCCCCGAGATGCGGGCCGCCGCGGACGAGAACCCGGCCGCGTCTCTGGTGGTGCGCGCCGTCACCTTCTCCACCGGCGCCGCCTGGCACATCCAGAACCCGACCCCCGTCCGGGAGTTCCAGTGGCGCGACGTCTTCACCAGCGGCGGCACCGACATGGGCGCGGCCCTGCGGCTGGTGGCCAAGGAGCTGACGTCGCCGCCGATGCCGCAGCGCGCGCTGCGCCCCGTACTGGCGCTCGTCTCCGACGGCCTGCCCATGGACGACTGGCGCGCCGGCCTGCGGGCGGTCGACGCCACGCCGTGGGGGAAGCGCGCGGTGCGGGTGGCGATCGGCATCGGGGACGACGCGGACAAGGGGATGCTCAAGGAGTTCCTCGCCAACCCCGAGCTGGAGCCGTTGCAGGCCAACAACCCCAAGCAGCTGGTGGCCGCGATCCGTTGGGCCTCCACCGTGGCGGTGTCGGCCGCCTCGACGCCCATGGCCGGAGGCGACCAGCGGCTGCACGACGCCCAGACCGTCGTCAAGCAGCCGTTCGGGACCACCGTCCCCGACAACGACGACGATGACGTCTGGTGAACGACGCCTGGGAGGTCATCGACGCCGGCGTGAAGGGCCTCAAGAAGGAGTACAGCCAGGACTGCCGTCGGGCCCGCGTGGAGGGCGGGGGCCGGGCGGCGGTGCTGGCGGTGGCCGACGGCCACGGCTCGGCGGCGCACTTCCGCAGCGACCTGGGCTCACGCTGGGCCGTCGAGGAGTTCACCGCGTGCGCGCGGGAGTTCGTGCGGCGGCTGGAGGACGGTGGCGACGAGGGGTCCTGGCGCCGGCTCCACGCCACCGCCCGTGAGCTGCCGCGCTGGCTCGTGCTCCGGTGGCGGCGGCGGGTGGCGTTCCACGAGGCCAACGCGCCCTCCGACGGCACCCGGCTCGCCACCGGCCCGCGCGGTCCGACGGCGGGCGGCCCTCCGGACGCCAGGACGTACGAGGTCTACGGCAGCACCTTCGTCGGCGCCGTCGTCACCCGCGAGCTGCTGGTGTGCTGGCAGATCGGCGACGGGGACGTCTCGGTGGTGTGGGACGACGGCCGGCCGGAGGCGTTGCTGGACTCGGGCCCGGAGATCGGCGACGAGACCGAGTCGCTGTGTCAGAGCGCGGCGTGGCGGCGCTTCCGGGTGCACTGGCAGCCGCTGACCGGCCCCTCGGGCCCGCCGGCCGTGCTGCTGTCCACGGACGGCCTCTCCAAGAGCTTCGCCCACCACGCCGGCTTCCTGGAGTTCGCCGCCGGGGTGCGGGAGCGGGTCGTCGGCGAGGGCACGGCGGCGGTGCGGGAGCAGCTGGCCGGCTGGCTGACGAAGGCGGCGACGCACTCGGGGGACGACGCCACGCTGGTGGCGGCGTTCCCGGCGGAGCCGGCGGCCGGCCGGGGCGACGCCGGCCCGGACGCCGCCGCGCGCACGGACGCGCGCGGCGGAACGCGCACCGAAGCGGCGCGCCACCCACGGAACGACACACGCGACGCCGTGCGCGACGCCGTACGCGGCACCCCACGCGACGCCGCGCACGACGCGACGAACCACCCGGAAGCAACGCAGGCAGCGCAGGCGCAGGCGCAGGAAAGGACGAGGACATCATGATGGGCTTGCTGCAACGCGGGCAGAGCCTGAGGACCGACGACGGCGAGGAGGTCACCGTCGGCCAGAGCCTCGGCGCCGGCGGCGAGGGCGAGGTGTACCAGGTCACCACGCGCTCCGGCGTCTGGGCGCTGAAGTGGTACCTCCCGCAGCTCGCCACCGACTTCCGGCGCGCGATCCTGGAGACCCTGGTCCACCGGGCCTGGCAGGACGACCGCTTCCTGTGGCCCCGCACCATCGTCACCGACCCCCGCTCCCCGGGCGCCGGCCTCGGGTACCTGATGCCGCTGCGCCCCGACCACTTCACGGACCTGCGCAAGCTGGTCGCCCGCGACCCCTCGGTGACGCGGACGATCACGCCGCGCTCCCTCGTCACCATCGGCCTCCACACCGTCGAGGCGTACCGGGAGCTGCACTCCAAGGGCATCGCCTATCGCGACATCAGCTGGGGCAACATATTCTTCGACCCCCGCTCCGGCGACGTGCTGGTCTGCGACAACGACAACGCCGTGGTCGAGGGCGAGGAGGCGGGCGTCGCCGGCACGATGAAGTTCATGGCGCCCGAGCTGGTGCGCGGCGACGCGCTGCCGGGCATCCAGACCGACCTGCACTCGCTGGCCGTGCTGCTGTTCCTCCTGCTGCTGAACCACCACCCGCTGGAGGGCGAGCAGGAGTACCGGATCCACTGCTGGGACGACAAGGCCGAGCGCAGGCTCTACGGCACGCAGCCGGTCTTCGTCTACGACCCGCGCGACACCCGCAACCGCCCCGTGCCGGGCGAGCACGACACCGTGATCGTGCTCTGGGAGGCGCTCCCGCAGATCCTGCGGGACCTGTTCGTGCGCACCTTCACCGACGGCCTCGCCGACCCCTACAGCCGGGTGCGGGAGGGCGAGTGGCAGGACGCCCTCAGCATGGTGCGGGACGCGATCGTGGTGTGTGGCGGCTGCGGCCGGCAGAACCTCAGCCAGCCCGGGGGCGCGGGACCCACCTGCTGGAAGTGCGGCAGGACCGTGGGCCTGCCGCCGCGCCTGGAGCTCACCACCGGCACGGGCGGCCGGCGCGGCCGGCGCGACGTCCGGCTCCAGCAGGGCGCGGAGCTGTACGCCCACCACCTCCAGGCGGCGCCGGCCCGGCACGACTTCCGCGCGGTCGTGGCCCGGGTCACCGAACACCCGCGCCAGCCCGGCCGGCTGGGGCTGACGAACCTGGGCTCGACGCCATGGACGATGCGCCGGCCCGACGGGGAGGAGCGGGTGATCGAGCCGGGGAAGACGGCCGCGCTGCGCCCGGAGATCCTGCTGGAGTTCGGCGACGGCGCGGAGGGCCGGGTCTGGGACCGCTGACCGCCCGCCGGCCACGGGCACACCGACCGGCACGGCGGCGGGGCCGCCCGGCGGCGGTCACGGGCCGCCCGCGCCACCCCGCGAACCCCTGACGGCCACGACGGCCGCGCCCACGGCCCGGCGGAGCCCCGACGCCGTGGCACGCCAGGCACGGCGCAGCACCGGCGTCGTGGCCTGCCAGGCCCGCGTGAGCACCACCCGCGCCAGCGGCATCGACGCCAGCTGGGCCAGCGCCGTGCCACACTCCGCGACGGCGGCGTCGGGCCGCGCCACGGGCGTCACCGTGACCACGTGCGCCGCGCGGCTCACGGGAATCACGACCCGACCGTTGTCCCTCAGGTGCTGGCTGCGCGCCAGCCGGCGCTGCTCGCCCCGTCGGCCGCTCCGCCACGTCACCATGGCCAGCACGGCCGGCTCGGGCCACTGGAAGCGGACCTCGGCGCGCCGGGTGTCCAGCCGTCGCACGCTCAGCCCGGCGACGGTGCCCGGGTTCTCCAGGATCACGCTCGGCCCCGCCACCGCCCGGTCCCCGAGGACGCTCACCGCGACCAGCCGCGTCGCGGCGCGCGGCGCCATGGCGGCGACGGCACCCTGCCGCCCGTCCGGCCCCGGCTCCCGCGCGGTCAGCACGTAGGGGGCGGAGCCGGCGAGGTCCGAGCAGTCCTCCCCGGGCGTCGGCGGGGGGCCCGTCCCCCACGGGACGAGACGGCCCTCGCCGCGCGCGGGCGCCGACCAGCTGAGGTCCACCAGGCCCTCGCTCGGCAGGCGGCGTCCCGTGATCCCGCCCTCGATCGGCGTGGGCCACTCCACGGCCCGCGCCACGACCAGCCGCTCCGCCGACCAGAGCACCTGGCCGTCGGGGGCGGTGTACCCGCACGCGACGCGGTAGTGGTACGTCCCGGGGGCCAACGGACGGTCCGTCAGGGAGTCGTGCGCGCACGGGACCGCGAGGTCCATGCCGTCCGCCACGCGGAACGCCCTGGCGCGGCGCGTGGCCGGGTGGGCCCGCCAGGTGATCCGCACCCCGTCGGGCACGGCACGGGCGTGGGGGCGCTCGGGCGCCGGCAGCGACCGCACCAGGCCGCTGGCCTTGGCGACACCCGCCATGCGCCCGCCCCGCCAGGGGATGACGGCGTATCGCAGCGACACCGCGGGCGGCGGCTCGGGGTCGACGGCGGAGATGTCGGCGCAGGAAGTGTCGGCGGAGGAGGTGTCGGCGGTCACGGTGACGTCGACGGCCTCGGCGGGGCCGCCGTCGGGGAAGCGGAGCACCTGGTAGCTCACCCCGGCCAGGCGTGCGGCCGGCCAGGACAGCCGGACCCCGCCCGCGTCGGGGACGGCGGTGATCTCGGGCCGCGGGCCCGCGTCGGCCGCGTGCGCGGCGGCCTCCAGCATGCCCGCGCGCGCCAGGGCGTCACCGCCCGTCGCGCGGGCGATCCGCAGGCAGAGCCGGGAGGCGGCGGCGTGCTCGCCGGACGCGGTCAGCCGGCGGGCCCGCGCCAGGGCGGTGGCGACGGCCCGTTGGGCGGCACGTGCCTCCGCGCGCAGCGCGACGAGGAACGGGTCGGCGTGCGGCGCGTCCCCGGGGACGTCGGGCAGCGCGTCGAGCAGTTCCACGACGCGGGCCAGGCGCCGTGCCCGCCACGCGTCGGCGATCTCCTCGGCCGCCTCGCGGACCGGCCCCGGGCCGGGGAAGCAGGCCCGGGTGGCCTCGGCCAGCGGCAGGGCCTCGGCGGGGTGCACGCCGAGCGCGAGCGCCGCCTGCTCGTCGACCACGGGGGCGTCCCGCAGCCGGCAGCACAGCTGGTAGAGCACGAGGCGACGCAGGGCCGTGGGGCCGTCCTCGGCGACCACGATCCCGGCGAGGCGGTCGGCCAGCCGAGCGGCGTCCTCGGAGCGCGGGTCGCCGACGCGGCGGCGCCAGCCGTCAGCCGCCCTCAGGCACCAGTCGGCGTCGACGCGCAGGCTGTGCAGGCCGGGGCCGGGGAACCACAGCCCGTCCACGACGCGGAAGCGGCTGGCGTTCCCCTCGGAGGCGGGCTCCAGCACGTCCACGGCGTGGCGGAAGTCCAGGCGCCGCACCTCCGCGTCGAAGGCCCGGTACCCGGGCAGGCCGGGCAGCAGCGGCAACGGCAGCGGGGGCGGGGAGGGCGCCCCGTCCCCCGAGGACCGCTGCCCCGGCCGCCAACGCTCCGTCGGGTCGTACACGCTGCGCGCTCCCAGAGGTCGAGGAGGTGTCGGAGGTGTCGGGAGAGGTCGTCACGAGGGCGAGGTGTAGAAGTAGATCCACAGCTCGGCGGTGTTCGGCGGGTCGTTGAGGAAGTGGAAGTCGTGGGTGACGATGCCCTCGGTGAACATGTCGGGCCGTGCCCGCCCGAGGAGCCCGTTGACCTGCCCCGCGTACACCGTGCCGTTGGTGTCGCCGCCGAAGGTCAGCACGAACGCGGCCTCCCGCCCCTCCCACCGCTCGGTCTGCCTCCTCAGCTGCCGCACGATCGCCGCGTCCGAGGTGCCGGCCACGTCGATGGTCACGTACTCCCGCACCACCGACCGCGGCCCGGTGGGCCTCGGCGACGGCGACGGGCTCGGTGACGGCGAGGGGTCCGCCGAGCCGCTCGCCTCGCCCTTGGGCGGCGCAGCCAGCGGGTCGGCCTGGCCGCTCATCGACACCAGCGCGAGCATCAGCAGCAGGTCGGCGAAGAGCCATCCCGCCAGCACCACGGGCCCCAGGCCCCTGCGGCGCCGCGGCTGCCACCCGACACCGGTGCTCATCGGCCCGCGCTCCCGGGCAGCGGGGCGCCACCGGAGGCGCCGGGCGGGAGGGGCGGCGGGCTCCAGGCGGGCGCGGCGCCGGGCGCGAGGGCGTTCGCCGCCGCCTCCAGCCGGTCGGCCGCGTTCTGCCAGTGCACCGCCGCGGCGTCCCACCGGTCCGCGGACTCGGCCATGCGCCGCACGGCGTCGTCGGTGCTCGAGGAGCTGGCGACCATCGCCTGGGAGGCCTGGTCGGTGGCGCTGACGGCCGCCTTCGAGGAGTCGAGCAGCTCGCGCTGGACGCCCGTCAGGTCCTTGACGGCCTGCTCGATCTGGCCGCCCATCGCGCCGATGCGGTCGCCGACGGCCCGCATCTCGGCCGCGTTGGCGGCGCTGAGGCGTGCGGTCTCCCGGTGCCCGTCGCGGACCACCTGCTTCAGCTCGTCCGAGGCGCTGCCGAGCGGCGTGGCGGCGTCGGCGAGCCGCTGGCCCGCGGCCTGGAGGGCGGTGGTGGCGTCGGACACGGCGGTGGCGGCCACGGCAAGCTGCCGCTGGCCGTCGTCGGCCTTGGCGACCATCGACTCCAGCCGCCTGGCCGCCCGGCTCAGCTCGCCGGTGAAGCGGCGGGGCGAGGCCGCCAGCTGGGTGCTCAACGCCAGCTGCACGCGGGTGAGGACGACGACGAGGCGGCCCAGCAGGTGCTCGCGTTCCTCGGCCAGGCGCACCCGTTCCCGCTCCTCGCGGGCCCGCGCCCACGCGTGCCACAGCGCGGTCAGCACGAGGGCGAAGATGACCAGGCAGGCCAGCAGCGCCACGTTGTCGAAGCGGCCGAGCGCGCTCGTGCGGCCCTCGAAGCCGGACTGCCACAGCTGGAGGAAGGGGCGGGTGGCCTGCCGCGGCGCCTCCTCGCGCAGTTCGTTGTAGGCCCGGCTGGCCTCCAACAGGCCGAACCAGGTGATGAGCAGCGGCACGAACACCAGGACACCCAGCAGGCCCTCCACCAGGTCCTCCCGCACGGCCCGGCGCCGCATGCCCTGCCCGAGCCGCACCGCCAGCTCGCGCGGGCGCTGCCAGGGGCGGCTGGCGAGGAACGCGGAGACCCGCCGCACCGGGCCCAGCCGGGCGGGTGGCGGTTTCACGGCGAGGCTCTCCGGGCGGGCGAAGCTGGCCAGCAGGTCGACCTCGGCCCACTCGGCGAGGCCCCTGCGGTCACGCAGGTCGTCCGCCAGGGCGTTCAGCTCCTGGCGGCGCAGTGTCAACGCGTCGTCGCTGGCCAGCTCCCGCAGCTCGTCCGCGAGCGCGCCGGTGTCGACCAGACTCGGCTGTGGCACGATCCCTTGCCCCCTATAGCCCCTCGTAGTCCCCGGGTATGAGATGGGTCACCCTAATGGCTGTCCCGCAGTCCCTGGCGGGCTCGCGACGCCCTGCGACTCCCCTTGCCGCGTTGTCGTCGGTCGCCAGCCTGCAAGGCTGACTCCCTCCTCCGCCTTGCCATCGAAGCCCCAGGACGCCGCTCCCTGATCCACCAGGGACTGCGGGACAGCCATTAGGGTCTGCGCAGCGTGAGACGCCAACTGCCCTGCCATGGTTTCGTCTTGACGTGGGGACCGCTCCCGAGGGGCCGTCGGTTCGGGGGCGCGACGCCGCACGGCGCTCCCCCGCGCCGGGCGGTGTCAGCTCCAGCGGCCGGTGCGGGCCAGGACCACGGCCGCGGCGGCCGTGCCGGCGGTGGAGGTCCGCAGCACCGTGGGGCCCAGGCGGTACGGGCGCGCCCCGGCCTCGGTGAAGGCGGCCAGTTCGGCGTCGGTGACGCCCCCCTCCGGCCCGACGACGAGCACGATGTCGCCCTCCGCCGGGAGCGCGGCCGCCGCCAGCGGCTCGGTGGCCGACTCGTGGAGCACGACGCCGAACGCCTCCCTGGCCTGGAGCCAGCGCGCCACCTCGCGGGTGGTGTGGGCCTCGGCAACGCTCGGGAACCGCACGCGCCGCGCCTGCTTGCCGGCCTCGCGGGCCGTGGCGCGCCACTTCGCCAGGGACTTCGCGCCCCGCTCGCCGCGCCACTGCGTGACGCAGCGGGACGCCGCCCACGGCAGGACCGCGTCCACGCCGGTCTCGGTCATGGTCTCCACGGCCAGCTCGCCGCGGTCCCCCTTCGGCAGCGCCTGCACCACGGTCAGCCACGGCCGCCGCGGCGGCTCGTGCCAGACCCGCGCCACCGTCGCCATGAGGCGGTCGCGGTCCTGGAGCGCGGTGACGGTGCCCGCGGCGCCCGTGCCCTCGCCGTCGGTGAGGACGACGGGCTCGCCGGGCCGCAGCCGCCGCACGGTGACCGCGTGCCGGCCCTCGGGGCCGTCGAGCGTCACGGTGTCACCGGGGCGGGCGTCGCGGAGCGCGTCGGAGACGAAGACGGGTGCGGTGGTCATGGGAGCTTCGGCGATCGTGGACTCGGGCGGCTTCGTCAGCTTCGTCAGCGGCGTCAGCGGCCGTTGAACGCGTCCTTCAGGCGGGAGAACAGGCCCTGCTGCCCGGGCTGGAACTGGCCCTGGGGCCGCTCCTCGCCGCGCAGCTTCGCCAGCCGCCGCAGCAGCTCCTCCTGCTCGGGGTCGAGCTTGCTCGGGGTCTGCACCTCCACGTGCACCACGAGGTCGCCCCGCCCGTTGCTCCGCAGGTGCGTGATGCCGCGGCCGTGGAGCGGGATGGACTGGCCCGACTGCGTGCCGGGGCGGATGTCCACCTCCTCCATGCCGTCCAACGTCTCCAGCGGCACCTTGGTGCCGAGCGCGGCGGCCGTCATGGGGATGGTGACCGTGCAGTGCAGGTCGTCGCCGCGGCGCTGGAAGACGGGGTGCGGCGCCTCGCGGATCTCGACGTACAGGTCCCCGGGGGGGCCGCCGCCGGGGCCGACCTCGCCCTCGCCCGCGAGCTGGATGCGGGTGCCGTTGTCCACGCCGGCGGGGATCTTCACCGTCAGGGTGCGGCGGGTGCGGACCCGGCCGTCGCCCGCGCACTCCGGGCACGGGGTGGGGACGACGGTGCCGAAGCCCTGGCACTGCGGGCAGGGCCGGGAGGTCATGACCTGCCCGAGGAACGAGCGGGTGACCTGCGAGACCTCGCCACGGCCGCGGCACATGTCGCAGGTCTGCGCCGAGGTGCCGGGCGCGGCGCCCTCGCCGTTGCAGGTGCCGCAGATGGTGGCGGTGTCGACCTGGATCTCCTTCGTGGTGCCGAAGGCGGCGCCGTTGAGGTCGATCTCCAGGCGGATCATGGCGTCCTGGCCGCGCCGGGTGCGCGACTTCGGCCCGCGTTGGGTCGCGGTGCCGAAGAAGGCGTCCATGATGTCCGAGAAGTTCCCGAAGCCGGCTCCGAAGCCGCCCGCCCCCGCCCCGACACCGGAGCCCATCGGGTCCCCGCCCAGGTCGTACATCTGCTTCTTCTGCGGATCGGAGAGCACCTCGTAGGCGGTGTTGATCTCCTTGAACCGCTCCTGGGTCTTCGGATCCGGGTTCACGTCCGGGTGCAGCTCGCGCGCCAGCCTGCGGAAGGCCTTCTTGATCTCCTCCTGCGAGGCATCGCGCTGCACGCCAAGGATCGCGTAGTAGTCCGTCGCCACTTAGTTCTCCGCGAGGATCTGTCCGACGTACCGTGCCACTGCCCGCACCGCTCCCATCGTTCCGGGGTAGTCCATCCGGGTCGGTCCCACCACGCCGAGCTTCGCGACCGCCTCGTCACCCGAACCGTAGCCGACGGAGACGACCGAGGTGGAGGTCAGGCCCTCGTGAGCGTTCTCATGCCCGATACGGACGGTGACGCCCGAGTCGGTGGCCTCCCCCAGCAGCTTCAGGAGCACCACGTGCTCCTCCAGCGCCTCCAGCACCGGCCGGATCGTCAGCGGGAAGTCCTGGGCGAAGCGGGTGAGGTTGGCGGTGCCGCCGATCATCAGCCGCTCCTCGGTCTCCTCCACCAACGTCTCCAGCAGCGTGGAGAGCACCACCTGCACCGTGCCGCGCTCCTCGGCGTCGAAGGCGTCGGCCAGGTCCCCCACGAGCCGGGGCACCTCCGTGAAGCGCTGCCCGGCGACCCTGCTGTTGAGCCGGGCGCGCAGGTCGGCGACGGACGCCTCGGGGAACGGCGCCGGGCAGTCGAGGAGGCGCTGCTCGACCCGGCCGGTGTCGGTGATCAACACCAGCATCAGGCGGGCCGGCGCCAGCTGGAGCAGCTCGACGTGACGGACGGTGGAGCGGGTCAGGGAGGGGTACTGCACGACGGCGACCTGGCGGGTGAGCTGCGCCAGCAGCCGGACCGTGCGGCCGACGACGTCGTCGAGGTCGACGGCGCCGGCGAGGAAGTTCTGGATGGCGCGACGCTCGGCCGCCGACAGCGGCTTGACGTCGGCCAGCTTGTCGACGAAGAGGCGGTACCCCTTGTCGGTCGGCACCCGCCCGGCGCTGGTGTGGGGCTGGGCGATGTACCCCTCCTCCTCCAGCGCGGCCATGTCGTTGCGCACCGTGGCCGGGGAGACCCGGAGGTTGTGCCGCTCGGTGAGGGCCTTGGAGCCGACGGGCTCCTCGGTCCCCACGTAGTCCTGGACGATGGCTCGCAACACCTCGAGTCTGCGTTCACTGAGCATGCGCGCACCTCCCGTCCCAGCCGCACGTCTTCGCCTGTTCGTACGCCGCCGCCGTCTGGCACTCATCCCTACCGAGTGCCAACCCCCGGTCCAGTGTACGGCTGGGTAGCAGGGCCGGGGAACGTGCGACCACATGACCGTACCGCGCGACCGGCGCGAACAGGAGAGCGCAGGAGCGCACGTGTTCGCGGGGAGGCTAGTCTGCGGCCGTGACGAGCACGGAGTGGGGGGAGCCCGAGGAGGTGGCCGCCGGGGTCTGGCGGTGGCGGCTGCCGGGGTGGGACGAGACGGTGGGGCTGGTCGCGGGGGACGACGGCCTGCTGCTCGTGGACACGGGACCCGGCCCCGAGGCCGTGGCCGCGCCGGCGCGCTGGGCCGCCGGGAGATCCCGTCGCTCCGCGTCCGTGGCGCGGTGGGCGGCGGTCACGCACCCCCACTTCGACCACGTCCTCGGGGCCACGGGGCTCGGGCCCGAGGTCGAGCTGTACGGGGCCGCGGGCCTTCGATCACGGCTGGTGGCCGCCGAACTGGCGGCGGACGCGGTGGGCAACGGGATGGACGCGTCCCTGGCGGGTCGGCACGCGGCGGGGATCGACGCGGTGGCCGGGCGGTTCCTGGAGGTGTCCGGCCGGCGCGAGATCGCGCTGGGCGCGGACCGGCGCGCGGTGCTCGCGAACATGGGCCCCGGTCACACCCCGTGCGACCTCGCGGTGCTGGTGCCCGCGTCGTCCGCGGGCGGGCCGCCGGTGGTGTTCTGCGGGGACCTCGTGGAGGAGTCGGGCGAGCCGCAGGCGGGCGAGGACGCGTCACCGTCGCGGTGGCCGGCGGCGCTCGACCGGCTGCTGGCCCTGGGCGGCGAGGACGCCCGCTACGTGCCGGGGCACGGGGCCGTCGTGGACGCCGCCTTCGTCCGCGCCCAACGCGCGGCGCTGGCCCGACGCTTCGGCGTCACGCGCTGACCCGGCAGCTCCCGCCGGCCGGCGGGACCTGATCGAATAGGCCCATGCGCAGCCGATCGTACGACCCCGACCTGACGCCGCCGTGGAAGCGGAAGGCGCCCGCGCCCGAGGTGGTGGCGGAGCCCGGTCTGGTGGTGGAGGAGGTCACCACCGGGTACTGCGGGGCGGTGATCCGCTGCGAGAGGACGGCGCAGGGACCGACCGTCACGCTGGAGGACCGCTTCGGCCGGCACCGCGTCTTCCCCATGGAGCCGCGCGGCTTCCTGCTGGAGGGCACCGTTGTCACGCTCGTGCGGGCAGCGAGGAAGCCCTCCGGTGCCGGGGACGGGGCTGGTCGGGGGCAGGGCGGCGGGCCCGCGCGGACGGCTTCCGGGTCGCTGGCGGTCCCGGGAGCGCGCGCTCGCGTCGCACGAGCCGGGCGCATCTACGTCGAGGGGCGCCACGACGCGGAGCTGGTGGAGAAGGTCTGGGGCGACGACCTGCGGGTGGAGGGCGTGGTGGTGGAGTACCTGTCGGGGGTCGACGCGCTGCCGGCGGTGGTGGCGGACTTCGGCCCCTCCCCCGAGGCGCGGCTCGGGGTGCTCGTGGACCACCTGGTGCCCGGCTCGAAGGAGTCCCGCATCGCCTCGGCGATCACCGACCCGAACGTCCTGGTCCTCGGCCACCCGTTCGTCGACATCTGGGCGGCGGTCAAGCCGGCGGCGGTCGGCATCCCCGGCTGGCCGACGGTGCCGCGCGGCGAGGACTGGAAGACGGGCGTCTGCCGGGCGCTGGGCTGGCCGGAGAACACGGCGGCGGCCTGGCGGCGGATCCTCGGCCGGGTGCGGGACTTCCGCGACCTGGAGCCGGCCCTGCTGGGGCCGGTGGAGCACCTGATCGACCACGTCACGGTCGGCGGGCCCGCCGGGCCGGCGTAGCCCCGAACGACGGACTGGGCCCGAACGACGGCCCGGCCCTAGACGAGGAAGAGGTCCTCGTCGAAGACGGTGACGACGGCGACCACCATCAGGCCGTGGCCGATGAGGTACTCGATGAGGATGCCGGGCGCCACCTGTGCCTTGCGGTTGTCCTGGTGGGTGCCGACGGGCGCGCTGGCCTTGTGGTACGGGTCACGGGCGAGGTTGGACAGGCCGCGGCCGAGCAGCTCGCGCCGGTGGGGCGCCATGCGGTCGGCGGCCTCCGCCGCCTCGACGGTGAACGTCACCCGGTAGTCCCGGGCGTCGGGCACGTCGAACTCGAACTCGGACATCGCTTCCTCTCACCGCCCTCCGGCCTGTGACCCGCGAGTCTTCCACGTAGCGGACAATGAGGAGTATGCCGAGCGTCCTCCCCGATGGCGAGCCCGTGCCTCCGGACGGGGCGCTGCCGGCCCCGGCCCTTGACGGGGCGGCCGGCCGCCCCCTCGCCTTCTACCTCCACGTGCCGTACTGCGCGACCCGCTGCGGGTACTGCGACTTCAACACCTACACCGCCGCCGAGCTGCGCGGCTCCGGCGGCGTGCTCGCCTCCCGGGAGAGCTACGCGCGGGTGCTGGCTGAGGAGGTGCGGCTGGCCCGCAAGGTCCTCGGCGACGACCCGCGCGAGGCCAGCACCGTCTTCGTCGGCGGCGGCACGCCCACGCTGCTGCCCACCGAGCACCTGGGAGCGATGCTGGCCGCGGTGCGGGAGGAGTTCGGGCTGGCGCCCGGCGCCGAGGTCACGGTCGAGGCCAACCCCGACTCGGTGACGCCCGCCTCCCTCGCCGCGCTGCGCGAGGCCGGCTTCACGCGCGTGTCGTTCGGCATGCAGAGCGCCCGCCAGCACGTGCTGAACGTGCTGGAGCGCACCCACACCCCCGGCCGGCCCGAGGCCTGCGTGCGCGAGGCCCGCGCCGCCGGCTTCGAGCACGTCAACCTCGACCTGATCTACGGCACGCCGGGCGAGACCGAGGCCGACTGGCGGGCCTCGCTGGACGCGGCCCTGGGCGCCGGACCCGACCACGTCTCGGCGTACTCGCTGATCGTGGAGGACGGGACGCGGCTGGCGCGGCGGGTGCGGCGCGGCGAGGTGGCCGCCCCCGACGACGACGTCCACGCCGACCGGTACCTCGTCGCCGACGAGGTGCTCGCGGCGGCCGGCTTCGCCTGGTACGAGGTGTCGAACTGGGCCACCTCCCCGGCCGCCCGCTGCCGCCACAACGAGCTGTACTGGACCGGCGCCGACTGGTGGGGCGCCGGCCCCGGCGCCCACAGCCACGTCGGCGGGGTGCGGTGGTGGAACGTCAAGCACCCCGGCGCCTACGCGGCGGCCCTGGCCGAGGGCCGCTCCCCCGGCGCGGGGCGGGAGGTCCTGGCCGAGGAGGACCGGCGGGTGGAACGCGTGATGCTGGAGCTGCGTCTGGCGGACGGCTGCCCGCTGGGGCTGCTGCGCCCGGCCGGGCTCGCGGCGGCGCGGCGGGCTCTGGAGGACGGACTGCTGCGCGCGGCGGAGTACGAGGCCGGCCGCGCGGCGCTGACGCTGCGCGGCCGGCTGCTGGCCGACGCCGTCGCCCGCGACCTCGCCGACTGAGGCGGGAGACGGCGGAGGGCCGGGCGTCACGGGGCCCGGAGGGCCGCCGGCTACGCCCCCTCGTACATCCCGTCGATCAGCTCCCGGTACTCCGCCTCCACCACCGGGCGCTTCAGCTTCAGGCTCGGCGTGAGCTCGCCGTGCTCCACGTCGAGGTCGCGCGGCAGCAAACGGAACTTCTTGATCGTCTGCCACCGCTGGAGACCGGCGTTGAGCTCCGCGACGTACCCCTCGACCAGCGCGCGCGTGCGCTCGTCCGCCACGACCTGGGCGTAGTCCCTGCCCTCCAGCCCGTTCTCCTTCGCCCAGCCCATGATGGCCGGCTCGTCGAGCGCGACGAGGGCGGTGCAGTAGTTCCGGTTGGCGCCGATCACGGCCATGGTGGAGGCGTACGGGCACAGCGCCTTGAAGCGGCCCTCGATCTCGGAGGGGGCCACGTACTTGCCGCCCGAGGTCTTGAAGAGGTCCTTCTTCCGGTCGGTGATCCGCAGGTACCCGTCGTCGGAGAGCTCCCCGATGTCGCCGGTGTGGAACCACCCGTCGGGGTCCAGCACCTCGGCGGTCTGCTCGGGCAGGTTGTGGTAGCCGTCCATGATGCCGGGGCCGCGCAGCAGGATCTCGCCGTCCTCGGCGATCCGCACCTCCAGGCTGGGGAACGCCTTCCCGACGGTGCCGGTGCGGAAGGAGTCCAGGCGGTTGGCGAAGCTCGCCGCGGCGGACTCGGTGAGCCCGTAGCCCTCCAGGATCGGGATGCCGGCGCCGCAGAAGAAGTACCCGATCTCGGGCGAGAGGGCGACGGACCCCGAGACACAGCCCTCGATGCGGCCGCCGAAGGCCGCCCGCAGCTTGCTGTAGACCAGCCGGTCGGCGAGGGTGTGCTGGAGGCGCAGGCCGAAGGGCACCGAGGCGGTGCCGGTGCGGCGGTGCGACTCCTGCGAGACGCGGGCGTACTCCTTGGCGACTCTGGCCGCCCAGGTGAAGATCCGGTACTTCAGGGCTCCGCCGGCCTTGGCCTTCATGGCGACGCCGTTGTAGACCTTCTCGAATATCCGGGGGACGCCGCACATCCTGGTGGGACGCACCACGGGCAGGTTCTCGATGATCCTGTCGATCCGGCCGTCCACGGCCATGACGTGCCCGAGCTTGACGTGGGAGGTCAGCAGGACCTTGCCGAAGACGTGGGCGAGCGGCAGCCACAGGTACTGGACGTCCTCGGAGGTCACCAGGCGGGTCTCCTCGATGGCGTACCCCATGTAGGACCAGGTGTCCTGGCGCAGCCGCACGCCCTTGGGGCGGCCGGTGGTGCCCGAGGTGTAGATGAGGGTCGCCAGCTGCTCACGGCGGAGCCCGGCGACGGTCTCCTCCACGCACTGGGGGTTCTTCTCCAGGTACGCGGTGCCGCGCTCGGCGAGCTCGGCCAGGGACAGCACCCACCCCTCGGGGTCGCCCTCGGCGGGGACGGCGTCGGCCGCCTCGATGACCACGACGTGCCGCAGGCCGGGGAGGCGGTCGCGCTGCTCGCGGACCTTGGCGAGCTGCGCGGCGTTCTCGGCGACGAGCACCTTGCTGTCGGAGTCGTCGAGGATGTACGCGGTCTCGTCGGCGTTGGTCGTCGGGTAGACGGTCGTGACGGCGGCGCCCGCGCACATCGTGCCAAGGTCGCACAGGATCCAGTCGACGCGCGTCGTCGAGGCGATCGCGACGCGCTCCTCGGGCAGGACGCCGAGGTCCATCAGGCCCGCGGCGATCGCGAAGACCCGCCGGGCGACCTCGCCCCAGGAGTAGGAGGCCCAGTCGTCGGGGCCGCCGCCTGGCGAGGGCACCGGATAGCGGAACGCCTCACGGTCGGGCGTCGCCGCCACCCGCTCCAGGAACAGGTGCGCCACCGACGGCGGCCGACCGTCCAGGGGCTGCTCGACGATCGTCTGTTGTGTCTCGCTCACGACTTCCTCCGGGTGCCGCGCTGCATCAAAAGGAGCGATTCGCGACTACCGCGCGACCGCCTCGCGACTGACGAGTAACCATTGGGTGGCGCTACAGGGTAGAGCCCGAGAGCTCCGTACGTAAGGGGGAGCTCCACACGTAAGGGGTCTATTTCGGGTTCTTACCCGTGTCCTTGCCCGTGTCCGAGGCCAGGGCCGCGATGAACGCCTCCTGGGGGACCTCCACCCGCCCCACCATCTTCATGCGCTTCTTGCCTTCCTTCTGCTTCTCCAGGAGCTTCCGCTTCCGGGAGATGTCACCTCCGTAACACTTGGAGAGCACGTCCTTGCGCATCGCGCGCACCGTCTCGCGGGCGATCACCCGCGACCCGATGGCGGCCTGGATGGGCACCTCGAACTGCTGGCGCGGGATGAGCTCGCGCAGCTTGCCCGCCATCTTCACGCCGTACGCGTAGGCCTTGTCCTTGTGGACGATGGCCGAGAAGGCGTCGACCTTGTCACCGTGGAGGAGGATGTCCACCTTGACCAGGTTCGCGGTCTGGTCGCCGGTGGGCTCGTAGTCGAGCGAGGCGTAGCCCCGGGTCTTCGACTTCAGCGCGTCGAAGAAGTCGAAGACGATCTCGGCCAGCGGCAGGGAGTACCGCAGCTCGACCCGGTCCTCGGAGAGGTAGTCCATGCCCTGCATGGAGCCGCGGCGGGTCTGGCAGAGCTCCATGATCGCGCCGACGTACTCGCTCGGGGCGATCAGCGTGGCGCGGACCACGGGCTCGCGGACCTCGGCGACCTTGCCCGTGGGGAACTCCGAGGGGTTGGTCACCGTGTGGCCGGTGCCGTCCTCCATCTCCACCTGGTAGACGACGTTGGGGGCGGTGGCGATCAGGTCCAGGCCGAACTCGCGCTCCAGCCGCTCGCGGATCACCTCCAGGTGGAGGAGGCCGAGGAAGCCGACGCGGAAGCCGAAGCCGAGGGCCGCGGAGGTCTCCGGCTCGTAGACCAGGGCGGCGTCGTTGAGCTGAAGCTTCTCCAGGGCGTCGCGCAGCGCCGGGTAGTCCGAGCCGTCGATCGGGTAGATCCCGGAGAACACCATGGGCTTGGGGTCCTTGTACCCGCCGAGCGCCTCGGCCGCGGCCCGGCGCTGGGCGGTGACGGTGTCGCCCACGCGCGACTGGCGCACGTCCTTCACGCCCGTGATCAGGTACCCCACCTCGCCGACGCCGAGGCCGTCGGCCGGCGTCATCTCGGGCGCGTTGGTGCCGATCTCCAGCAGCTCGTGGGTGGCGCCCGTGGACATCATCTGGATCCGCTCGCGCCGGCCGAGACGGCCGTCGACGACCTTCACGTAGGTCACGACGCCGCGGTAGGAGTCGTAGACCGAGTCGAAGATCATCGCGCGCGGCGGCGCCCCGGCCTCGCCGACCGGGGCGGGCACCTGGCGGATCACCTCGTCGAGGAGGGCCTCGACACCCTCGCCGGTCTTCGCCGAGACCCGCAGCACCTCGTCGGGGTCGCAGCCGATCAGGTGGGCGAGCTCCGCGGCGAACTTCTCCGGCTGGGCGGCCGGCAGGTCGATCTTGTTCAGGACCGGGATGATCGCGAGGTCGTTCTCCATCGCGAGGTAGAGGTTGGCGAGGGTCTGCGCCTCGATGCCCTGGGCGGCGTCCACCAGCAGGACGCAGCCCTCGCAGGCGGCGAGGGAACGGGAGACCTCGTAGGTGAAGTCCACGTGCCCGGGGGTGTCGATCATGTTCAGGACGTGGGCGGTGTCGCTCCCGGTCGGAGCCCAGGGCATGCGGACGGCCTGGGACTTGATCGTGATGCCGCGCTCCCGCTCGATGTCCATGCGGTCGAGGTACTGGGCGCGCATCTGACGCTGCTCGACGACGCCGGTGAGCTGGAGCATCCGGTCGGCGAGCGTGGACTTTCCGTGGTCGATGTGCGCGATGATGCAGAAGTTACGGATCAGGGCCGGGTCCGTGTCGCCTGGCTCCGGCGCGTTCGTAGGGATCGCGGGCACGCGGGGTCCTGTCGGGTGGTGTCGGAGGTCGGGTGAGGGTGGGGTGGGACATCCCCATGGTCCCACGTGGACGGTGGGTGCCACGGATTGGGAGGCGGGTGGGTGCCGCTGGTAGGCTGGCCGACTGCGTATCGATCATCCGACCCAAAGGCTTCATTCGTGGCGAACATCAAGTCCCAGATCAAGCGGATCAAGACCAACGAGAAGGCTCGACTGCGGAACCAGTCGATCCGTTCCGAGGTCAAGACGGCGATCCGCCGCACCCGTGAGGCCGTGGCCACCGGGGACTACGACAAGGCCGAGGCGGCGCGCCGGGTGGCGTCCCGCAAGCTGGACAAGGCCGTGAGCAAGGGCGTGCTGCACCGGAACAACGCCGCCAACAAGAAGTCCTCGCTGGCCTCCCAGGTCAACGCGCTCCAGAGCTGACGTACCGGGCCGCACGTTCCGGGGTCGACGTTCGAGCCGAACCTTCGGGCTGGACGTTCCGGCGTGCGCCTTCCGGGATGACCCGCTGAGCTGAGGTTCCCGGTCGGCCCTCCGGGCCGACGACGCGGCTGGCACCGCGCGCCCCGCGCGCCCGTGCCGGCTCGCTTTCTCGTGGCCGCTTCCCGGGTCTCGATCCCCCGGTGCACAGCCGCTAGCGTGGTGGCATGGGTACACCGGGGGGAACGCGTCCCGATCCGTACGTCCAGCCCGGCCAGCCATCACAGCCGCCACCTCAGCCCCAGCCCCAGCCGAACAATCCCTACGCGCAGCCCGCCGGCGTGGGCTACGGATTCCCCGGAGCCGCGGCGCCCGCCCCGCCGGTCATGCCGGGCGCACAGCCGCCGGGGGGTTTCGGTCCGATGACCCCGCCGCCCGCCGTGCCGCCCCCGGGCGGCCCGCGCCGGCCGTTACCGGGCTGGCTCTGGGCGGTCGGGGGCGTGGTCGTCGCCTCCGCCGTGTGGGGCGGGGTGCTGGTCCTCACGGTGGGCGGCTCAGAGAACTCCCCCTCCGAGCCCCCTCCCGTCCGCCCGAACCTCGCCGGGTACACGTACGCCGCCGACATGTGCGAGACGGCGGACACCTCGGCCTTCGACGTCGACTACCAGGCCGACGGGTACCGCGAGCCGAGCGAACTCGCCTACGAGCACCGGGCGCTGGACCGCAGCGCCTGCACGTTCTACCTCTCCCCCCTCGCCACCACGGGGTACAGCTCCCTCTACCTCACCTATGACGCGGTGTGGCACAAGGGCACGAGTCCACGGGCGGAGTTCGCCGCCAGCTACCGCCAGCAGGAGCAGTACGAGGACGTCAACTACGACTACGCGGTCGAGCCGGTGGACGGCCTCGGCGACGAGGCGTTCATCGTCTACCAGACCGACACCCTCGACGACGGCCGGCTGGCGCGCGTCGTCCTGGCGGTGCGGGAGGGCTGGTTCGTCCACACGTTGACCTGGGACGCGTACATCGACCCGGCGGAGCCGGAGATGTCGGAGCTGGCCGACCCGGACCACGTGGGCGAGGCGATGCGGGAGGCCACCGAGGAGACGCTGGCCACGCTGCGCGGCGAGGTGCCGTTGGGCGGGACCGAGCCGAGCGGGTCCCCACAGGACGGGGGAGGCTCCCCCGGGGCCGACGCCTGACGGCCGTCTCCCCGGTTCCCCCGCCAGGCGCGACGCCTGCGCGCCCCGGACGCCGCGTCCCGAACACCGCGCCTCGGACAGCGGCTCGGACAGCGCGCCAGGGGGCACGGCGGCTAACGCCGAGTCGGCTCAGGCCGTGGCGTCGGACGCGGTGCCTCGCGAGGCCGAGAGCCGTCCTCGGACCGCGACGCGGCGGGGGCGAGCCGGGGACCGGGCCGAAGGCCGGGAGACTGGCGCCGTGGCTGGGCCTCGCGGCCCCGGCGGGACCCCCGCGTGCACGCCCTAGCGTTCCCGGGCGGCGCTGGCCACGGTGATGACGGCGCGCTCCAGTGCGTAGGCCGGGTCGTAGCCGCCGCCCTTGACCGCGGCGTCGGCCTCCGCGACGGCGCGCAGGGCCGTCGCGAGACCCTGGGGCGACCAGCCGCGCATCTGCTGACGGACCCGGTCCACCTTCCACGGCGGCATGCCGAGCTCCCGCGCCACGTCCCCGCCGCGCAGCCCCGGCGGGGCGGAGGCGAGCTTCCCGATCGCCCGCACGCCCTGCGCGAGCGCGCTGGTGACCAGGACCGGCGCGACGCCCGTGGCCAGCGCCCACCGCAGCGTCTCCAAGGCCTCGGCGGTGCGGCCCTCCACGGCCTGGTCGGCGACGGTGAAGCTGGACGCCTCGGCCCTGCCCGTGTAGTACCGGGCGACGACCGCCTCGTCGATGCCGCCCTCGACGTCGGCGGCCAGCTGGGAGCACGCCGAGGCGAGCTCGCGCAGATCCCCGCCGACGGCCTCGACGAGCGCCTGGCAGGCGACGGGGGTGGCCGTGGCGCCCAGGGCCCGGAACTCGCCGCGGGCGAACGCCACCCGGTCGGCCGGCCTGGTCATCTTCGGGCAGGCCACCTCGCGGGCGCCGGCCTTGCGGGCGGCGTCGAGCAGCCCCTTGCCCTTGGTGCCGCTGCCGGTGAAGAGCAGCACGAGGGTGATCTCCTCGGCCGGCCGCGTCAGGTACGCCTTGACGTCCTTCACGGCGTCGGCGGCGAGGTCCTGCGCCTGCCGGACGACGACGACCTTCCGCTCGGCGAAGAGAGAGGGGCTGGTGAGCTCGGCGAGGGTGCCGGGCGCGAGCTCCCCGGGGTCGAGCTGGCGCACGTCCGTGTCGGCGTCGGCCGCGCGCGCGGCGGACACGACCTGCCGCACCGCGCGGTCGATCAGCAGGTCCTCCTGCCCGACGGCGAGGGTCACGGGCGCCAGCGGATCGTCGGTCGTCGCCTGGAGGGTCTTCTTCCTGGTGGCCATCGCCGCCCAGCATCCCACGGGGCTGTGACATCCGGTCCCGGCTGCCCGACCGGCCCCTTCGCCCCCGCGCGAGAATGTCACCGTGAACGAGGTGATCCTGGTGCTCCCCGACCGTGACGCCGCCGAGGAGGTGGCCGAGGAACTCGCCGAGCGGTACGCGCTGGCCGAGGAGCCCCGCCTGGTCCGCGACGCCCTAGCGGGCGAGGACGACGCCGAGGACGCCCAGTGGCTCGTGGTCCTCCACGACCCGGACGGCGTCTGCGACCCGGCCACGCTGGCGGCCCTGGCCGAGAGCCACGAGGGCTGGCTCGAACGCGGCTGAGCCGTCGCCCTCGTCGCCCGGCGGCGGCTCGTCGGCACCCGAACCGAGGACCTCCGACCTAGGTCTTCCGATCGAGGCGCCGTCGGGCGTCCGGCCCACGTCCTCCGCCCGCCGTCCGATGTGCCGGCACCGGTGCCCCTCTACGCTCGCCGATCATGGCGAAGCAGAGACCCCCGGCACGCGACGGTCAACAGCGCAGGGGCGACGTGCTCACACGGCTCGTGGAGGACGTGGACGCCTGGGTGTCCACGACCGGGCAGGACGAGAGGCCGTGCATGGTGCCGCTGTCCTTCGTGTGGCACGACGGGGCGCTGCTGATGAGCACGCGCACCGTCAACCCGACGGCTCGCAACGTGCGGCGCAGCGGCAGGGCCGTGGTGGCGCTCGGCCACACCAGGGACGTCGTGCTGATCGACGCCGACGCGGAGGCGGTCCCCAGCGACGCCCTGCCCGACGCGGAGGGCCAGGCGTTCCACGCGAAGCTGGGCTGGGACACCCGTGACCGTGAGGAGTACTGCTTCCTGCGGTTCCGTCCCCGCGCGATCCGCGCCTG
Source organism: Streptomyces sp. 4N509B (assembly GCF_052245655.1). NCBI lineage: Bacteria > Bacillati > Actinomycetota > Actinomycetes > Kitasatosporales > Streptomycetaceae > Streptomyces > Streptomyces sp. 4N509B. Next base: position 35,475 of record NZ_JBQQBZ010000006.1, on the reverse strand, counting down.
GCGCGAGGCGAACGAACTCCCCGGGCGCGAGCTGATGGTGGACGGCGTCTGGCTGGTGTGACCCGGGAAAGGCCCTCGCGGGCCACGCCGCGCGGGCCGGCGCCCTCGTCGGTGGTGGTGACGGCGAGGTCCCCGTGGCGGTCGGTGGAGAGCACCACCGCGCCGACCTCGTGGAGGTCCGCCAGGGTGCTCGGCGCCGGGTGGCCGTAGTCGTTGTCCTCGCCCGCGGAGACCAGGGCCAGGCGGGGGCGCAGCCGCTCCAGCAGCGGCCGGTGCTGGTCGGCGGAGCCGTGGTGGGCGACCTTCAGCACGTCCACGCGCGGCAACTGGGGATGCGCGGCCAGCAGACGACGTTGGGCCGGGCTCTCCAGGTCTCCGGGGAGCAGGATCGTGAGGCCGCCGGCGCGCAGCAGCAGCGTGACGCTCGCGTCGTTGGCCTCGTGCCCGGCCCGCGCCGCGTCGGCCGGTGGCCACAGGACGTCCCAGCTCAGCTCCCGGCTCACCCGGCCCCGCGCGCCCGCCGTGACGGGCACGAGGGGGATCCCCGCCTCGGCGGCCACGCGCTCGACGAACGCGGCCTGCTCCGGGGAGTCCCGCACGGGCGAGGTCTGGATGAGGTCCACGCGCCGGCCGCGCAGCACCCCGGAGAGGCCGCCGACGTGGTCGGCGTGGTGGTGGCTGAGGACCAGCAGCGGGACGTGACGGACGGCCAGCTCGCGCAGGCAGCCGTCGACGGCGGCGGGATCGGGGCCGGTGTCGACCACCACCGCCGCGCCGTCCCCCGCGGCCACGACCAGGGCGTCCCCCTGTCCGACGTCGCACACGACCAGGCGCCACCCCTGGGGCGGCCAGCCGGTGAGGACCCGAGGCAGCGGCGCGGGGCGGAGCACGGCGAGCAGGAGCAGCAGCACACCGGCGACCGCGAGCCACGGGCGCGCCGCCGCGCGGCGGGCGAGGGTCAGGACGGCGAGGGTGACGGCGGCCAGCAACGCCGCCCCGGCCCAGCCGTCGGGCCAGCCGATCTCGGCTCCCGGCAGCGCGGCACCGGTGCGGGCGACGGCGGCGATCCAGCGGGTGGGCCAGCTCGCGAGCCAGGCCAGGGCCGTGCCGAGCGGCATGCTGAACGGGGCGGCGGCCAGCGCCAGCCAGCCCAGCACGACGGCGGGCGCCACGGCGGGCACGGCCAGGAGGTTGCACGGGATCGCGACCAGGCTGGTGCTGGCGGCGAAGACGGTGACGACGGGCGCGCAGGCCAGGTGGGCCGCGGTGGCCGTCGCGAGCGCCTCGGCCAGGCGGGGCGGCGTGCCCCGCCCGCGCAACGCGTCGCCGATGCGCGGCGCGAGCGTCAGCAGGGCGCCGGTCGCCAGGACCGACAGCAGGAATCCGAAGGAGCGGGAGAGGCCGGGGTCGGCCAGCAGGAGCAGCAACACGGCGGCGGCCAGGGCCGGCAGCAGCGAGCGGCGGCGCCCGGTGGCGAGCGCCAGCAGCGCGATGCCGCCGCAGACCACCGCCCGCAGCACGCTGGGCTCGGCGCGGCAGACGACGACGAACGCCAGCAGCAACGCGCCGCCGAGCACCGCCGTGGTGCGCAGCGGGATGCCGAGCCGGGCGGCCAGCCCCCGGCGCTCGGCGCGCGGGGCGAGGTGCAGGGGTCCGACGAACACGGCCAGCACGATCATGACCTGGCTGCCGCTGACGACGATCAGGTGGGTGAGCCCGGTGGCCTCGACCGCCTCGGACAGCTCGGGCGGGATGCCCGAGTCGTCGCCGATGACGAGGGCGGGCACCAGGGCGCGGGCGTCGCCCGGCAGCTCGGCGGACGCCTCGCGCAGCGCGTCCCGCAGCCGGTCGGCGAGCCGGTGGGCGCGGTCGGGAGGCGCCAGGACGTGGGGCGGGCCGCTGTCGGTGACGCGCAGGACCGCGGCGAGGTCCACGGCAACCCGCTCGGGCATCGGCTCGGCGACGCGGGCGGTCAGGCGCAACCTCGTCGAGGGCGTCAGGCGCAGCCAGTCGTCCGGGTGGTCGGTCCGGGCGACGACCAGGACCTGGGTGCGGACGGCGACGGCCGTCGCGCCGCCGACGGTCACGCGGGTGGCGTCGGCGGTCAGCAGCACAGTGGTGTGTGCCTCTTCCCCGCCGGGCCGGGGCTGGTCCTGCCGGTCGGGCCGGGGGTCGGCGGTGAGCTCCACCTCGACGGTGACGGTCCTTCCCGCGAGCTGGGGCAACGGCCCCGCACGCGCGGCCGTCTGGTGGAGCGCGGCGACGGTGGCCCCTGCCGCCGCGCACAGCAGCGAGGCGGCGAGGGCGGTGGTCAGGGCGGACCCGCGGGTGCCGGGGAGGCCGGCGCGGCGACGGCCGCCGCGAGGCCGCCCGGCGCGACGCCGGCACAGGGCGGCCAGCGCGAGGAGGCAGCAGAGGGCGGCGACCGCGGCGGCCGTCGCCGGTGGGGCGCCCACGGCCCAGGCCGTGGCCGCCCAGGTCGCGGCGGCCGGTGGGAGGAGCCTGAGGTCGGCGGGGCCTCGTGGCCGGGGGTGGGCCGCGCCGAGGCGGTGGCCCGAGGCGGCGTGCACCGGATGACGTCCGGCCGGTGCCGGTGCCGGCGCCTGGGCCGGAGCCCGAACCGGTGCCGGTGCCGGTGCCGGTGCCGGTGCCGGTGCCGGTGTCGGTGTCGGGCGGGTGGCCGGCGGGTCAGAGGGTGACATGGTCCCTCAGCTCGGACAGGCGGCTCTCGCCGATGCCGGAGACGTCCAGCAGCTGCTCGATCGAGGTGAAGCCACCGCTCTCCTCGCGGTGGGTGACGATGCTCGCCGCGAGGACCGGGCCGATGCCGGGCAGGGCGTCGAGCTGCTCGACCGTGGCGGAGTTGAGGCTGACCGGTGCCGGCGCCGGCGTCTGCGGCGGACCCTGCGGTGCGGGTGGCGCCGCCTGGCCGGCGGGGCCGACCACGATCTGCTCGCCGTCGACGAGGAGGCGGGCACGGTTGAGCGTGTCGGTGTCCGTGCCCGAGCGGATGCCGCCCGCCGCGTCGAGGGCGTCGGCGACCCGGGACCCGGCGGGCAGGGTGTACACGCCCGGCCGGCGGACCTCGCCCGCCACGTCGATGACCAGCTCGCCACCGTGCGCGGGGTCGGTGGCGGACGGCACGGAGAGGGCGGAGGACCCGGCCGCGTCGGCAGCGGCGGCGTCGGAGGGGTGGGGCGAGGCGGCGGCCGCGGCGGTGCCGCCGTCGAGCTCCGCCGCCACGACGCTCTGCGGGCGGCCGGACCACAGGTGGTGGACGGCGAAGCCGCCCGCCGTCACCAGCAGGACGCAGAGGGCGAGCAGCGTCCTCGGCGCCATGCCGTACCAGCCCGTGAGCCGCTCCCCCGCCGCCAGCCGTGCCCGCCGCCCCAGCGCCAGCCGGCGCGGCGGCGCCTGCGAACGCCGCTCCGGCCGCGGCGCCGGCGAGGCCGAGGGCGAGCGCGCGTGGGAGGGGGAGGGCGACGTGGGCGGCGGGAAGAGCGTGGCGAGGCGGGCGCGGAGGCGGGTGACGTGGGCGCCGGCACGGCGGGTTCCTCTCGTTTCCATGCCACGACGCTACGATCCGATCACGCCCGGTTGTCTCGTCTCGCCGAATCTGTGGACGACGGGCGAGCTGTGGACACCGCGCTCCCCCGCGTGGGTGACCGCGCGGGCGTGAACGGACCCGGCCGCCGCGCCACGCCAGGCGTCAGCGCGGCGAGACCACCGCGCCGAGCAGCCCGGGACCGGTGTGCGCGCCCAACACCGCGCCCACCTCACTCACGTGCAGCCGCCCGGCCAGGCCCGGCAGCCGCTGCCGCAGCCGCTCCGCGAGCTGCGCGGCGCGCTCCTCCGCCGCGAGGTGGTGCACGGCCACGTCCACCGGACCGGCGCCGGCCCGCTCGGCGGCCAGCTCCTCCAGCCGCGCGATCGCCCGCGACGCGGTGCGGACCTTCTCCCGCAGCTCGATCCGCCCGTCGGCCAGCTCCAGCAGTGGCTTGACCGCGAGAGCCGAGCCCAGCAGCGCCCGCGCGGTGCCGATGCGCCCCCCGCGCCGCAGGTGTTCGAGGGTGTCGACGTAGAAGAAGGCGTACGTGGAATCAGCCCGCTTGGCGGCGGCCGCCACGGCCTCGTCGAGGCTGCCGCCCGCCTCGGCCGTCTCCGCCGCGGCCAGCACGCTGAAGCCCAGCGCCATCGCGACCATGCCGCTGTCCACCACCCGGACCGGGACCGGCGCCTCGCGGGCGGCGAGGAGCGCCGCGTCGTGGGTGCCGGAGATCTCGGAGGAGAGGTGGAGGGAGACGATGCCGCGGGCGCCGCCCTCGGCGAGCTGCCGGTAGGCGGCGGCGAACTCCGCCGGGCTGGGCCGCGAGGTGGTGACGGGCTGCCGCTGGTTCAACGCCTGCGCCAGCCGCCGCGCCGCCTCCTCCGTGCCGTCGAGGAACGGCCGGCCGGCGAGCACGACCGTGAGCGGGACGACGGTGATCCGGTGCCGCGCGACGGCGTCCTCCGGCAGGTAGGCCGTGGAGTCGGTGACGATGGCGACCGGCCCGAAGGCACCGTCGGCCGGGGCGAAGGACCCGACGGACTCGACGGGCTCGATGGACGTGGAGGACTCACCGGACGCGGAGGACTCACCGGACGCGCCGGACTCTACGGAGTCGGCGGACTCACCGGACGCGGCAGGACTGGCCGAACCAGAGGTGCTGGGGATGCGGGGGGTGGTGCGCGGCATGGTTGGGAGAGTAGCGCCCGGGTGGCGCGTCAGCCCTCGGCGCTCTGCGACCGCGGGATCGGAGGCCGCGGCGCCGAGCGGGGCGCGGGGGTCCAGTGCCGCAGCGCCTCGGCCTCGATCGCGATCTGCTGGTGCAGCGCGTCGAGCGCCTGCGCCTGACCGTCGTGCCGGGCGCGGTCCTGGGCGGCGGAGCGGAGCGACTCGGCCGAGCGCCTGATGCGGTCGGCCCGCTCACGCAGCTCGGGCAGCCGCTCCGCGACCCGGGCGCGGTCGGGCGTGCCCACCGTCAGCGCCGCCAGCTCCGCGTCGAGCTGCCCGGCGTGACCACGGAGCTGGTCCAGCAGGGTGAGCGCCTCGCGCAGCGCCGGGTCGTGCTGGGCGCCGACGAGGAGGGTGTCCTGGCTCGCGGCCAGCGAGGACCGCAACGCCCGCCGCACCCGCGCCACCTCGCCGACCACGCCCGGCTGGACGGCGCGGGCGGCGAGGGTCGCCTCGGACACCGTGTGCCGCGCCCGGTCGACCCGCCGACGGGTGCGCTCCGCGGTCCGCAGGACAGCGCGCTTCACGCGGAGCACGAGGCTCGCGAAGACCAGCGTCGTCACCCCGAGGACCAGCAACACCACGATTTCCACGGGCCCGCACCTCCTGGAGTCGGTCAGTGGGTCGGACGGCCGGCACCCGGTCGTCCGCTTCCTTCACGTCCACGGTACGGGGCGAGCGGGCCGCGGTGTCCCACGTGGGGACGATGTTCACTACACCGGGACGATGTTCACCAGCTTCGGGGCGCGCACGATGACCTTGCGGATCTCGGCGCCGCCCAGCGCGGCCGTCACCGCCGGCTCCGCCAACGCACGCTCCCGCAGCTCGTCCTCGTCGATGCCGGTCGGCACCGTCAGCCGCGCCCTGATCTTGCCCCTGATCTGGACGACGCACGTGACCGTCTCGTCGACGGCGTACGCCGGGTCGGCGACGGGGAAGTCCTGGCGCGTGACGCTGTCGGTGTGGCCGAGCCGCCGCCACAGCTCCTCGCCGATGTGCGGCGCCAGCGGGGAGACCAGCAGCACCAGGGTCTCGGCGACCACGCGCGGCACCTGGCCGCGGGGCAGCCGGGTGGCGTGGTTGTTCAGCTCGGTGATCTTGGCGATGGCGGTGTTGAACCGCAGGGTGTTCATGTCCTGCGTCACGCCGTGGATCGCCTTGTGCATGGCGCGCAGCGTCGCCTCGTCCGGCTCGACGTCGGCCACGACGACCTCGCCCGTCGCCTCGTCCACGACGTTGCGCCACAGCCGCTGCAACAGCCGGTACTGCCCGACGACGGCCCGGGTCTCCCAGGGGCGGGAGACCTCCAGCGGGCCCATGGCCATCTCGTACAGCCGCAGCGTGTCGGTGCCGTACTCGCCGATGACGTCGTCGGGCGAGACGACGTTCTTCAGCGACTTGCCGATCTTGCCCAGCTCGCGGCTGACGCGCTGCCCCTCGTGGACGTACGCGCCGTCGCGCTCGACCACCTCGGCGGCGGGCACGGGGAAGCCGCGCGCGTCGCGGTAGACGTACGCCTGGATCATGCCCTGGTTGACCAGCCGGTGGTACGGCTCGGCCGAGGAGACGTGTCCCAGGTCGAACAGGACCTTGTGCCAGAAGCGGGCGTACAGCAGGTGCAGCACGGCGTGCTCGGAGCCGCCGACGTACAGGTCGACGCCGCCGGTGTCGGCGCCCTCGCGCGGGCCCATCCAGTGCCGCTCCAGCTCCGGGTCGACCAGCTTCTCGTCGTTGCGCGGGTCGATGTACCGCAGGTGGTACCAGCAGGAGCCGGCCCAGTTGGGCATGGTGTTGGTCTCGCGGCGGAAGCGCCTCTCGCCCCTGCCGTCGCCCAGGTCCAGGGTGACGTCGACCCAGTCCTCGTTGCGCGACAGCGGCGTCTCCGGCTGGGTGTCGGCGTCCTCGGGGTCGAAGGTGCGCGGGCTGTAGTCCGCGACCTCCGGCAGCTCGAGCGGCAGCATCGACTCGGGCAGGGCGTGGGCGATGCCGTCCTCGTCGTAGACGATGGGGAACGGCTCGCCCCAGTACCGCTGGCGGCTGAACAGCCAGTCCCGCAGACGGTAGTTGACGGTGCCCTCGCCCAGGCCCCGCTCGGTCAGCCAGGCGGTGACGCGCGCCTTGGCCTCGTCCACGGTCAGCCCGTCGATCGACAGCGCGTCGCTCGTGGAGTTGACGATCCTCGCCTCCCCGCCGCCGACGAACGCGTCGTCCCAGGTGGCGGGGTCGGTGCCGCGCCCGCCGCCGGCGGGCGGCGCCACGACGCAGCGCATCGGCAGCTCGAAGGCGCGGGCGAAGGCGAAGTCGCGGGCGTCGTGGGCGGGGACGGCCATGATGGCGCCCGTGCCGTACCCCATCAGCACGTAGTCGGCGACGAAGACGGGGATGCGCTCGCCGTTGACCGGGTTGGTGGCGAAGGCGCCGGTGAAGACGCCCGTCTTCTCCTTCGCCTCGGCCTGCCGCTCGACGTCCGACTTGGTGGACGCCTGCTTGCGGTACGCCGCGACGGCCTCGGCCGGCGTGGCGTGCCCGCCGGTCCACGCCTCCCGGGTGCCGGCGGGCCAGCTCTGCGGCACGATCGCGTCGACCACGTGGTGCTCGGGGGCCAGCACCATGTACGTCGCGCCGAACAGCGTGTCCTGGCGGGTGGTGAAGACGTCGACGAAGCCGCCGTCGCCCTCCTCGCCGACCAGGAAGCGGGCGCGGGCACCCTCGGAGCGGCCGATCCAGTTCCGCTGGGCGGTCCTGATCGCCTCGGGCCACTCGACGGTGTCCAGGTCGGACAGCAGCCGGTCGGCGTAGGCGGTGATCCGCATGTTCCACTGGCGCAGCCGGGAGCGGAAGACCGGGAAGTTCCCGCGCTCGGAGCGTCCGTCGGCGGTGACCTCCTCGTTGGCCAGCACGGTGCCGAGGCCGGGACACCAGTTGACCGGGGCGTCGGAGGCGTACGCCAGCCGGTACTCGCCCAGCACGTCGGCCCGCTCCGCCTCGGTCAGCTCGGCCCAGGGGCGGCCGTCGGGCGTGGGGCGGGCGCCGGAGGCGAACTGCTCCACCAGCTCGGCGACGGGCCGGGCGCGGCCGGCCTCGTGGTCGTACCAGGAGTTGAAGATCTGCAGGAAGATCCACTGGGTCCAGCGGTAGTACTCCGGGTCGATCGTGGCGAACGAGCGGCGCGGGTCGTACCCCATGCCCAGGCGGCGCAGCTGGGCGCGGTAGGTCTGGATGTTGGCCTCGGTGGTGACCCGGGGGTGGGTGCCGGTCTGCACCGCGTACTGCTCGGCGGGCAGGCCGAAGGCGTCGAAGCCCATGCTGTGCAGCACGTTGTGCCCGGTCATCCGCAGGAAGCGGGAGTACGCGTCCGTGGCGATGAAGCCCAGGGGGTGCCCGACGTGCAGTCCCGCGCCCGAGGGGTACGGGAACATGTCCATGATGAACTTCTTGGGGCGGGCCGCCTCGGCGGGGTCGCCCGCCAGCTCGCCCTCCCCCGGGTTCGGCGTGAGGTACGTGCCGTGCCGCTCCCAGTGCTCCTGCCAGCGTTCCTCGATCTCCCGGGCCCGTGTGGTGTCGTACCGGTGCGGGGTGGCGGTCACGCTGCTGGTCTTGTCGGACTCGGTGTCGGACATCGTCTCGAAGGCTCCTGGTCGTCAGCTGCTCACGGTCATGAAAAAACCCCTCACGCAGGAGGGGTCAGCCGCGCTGAACGAATGTGACGGACGGTTCAGCGCGGCCGCGTAAGCAGAAGGCGTACGGCACGCATGCGGTCAGGGTACCGCACGGCACGCGGGGCGGGCCGGGACCGCCGGCCGGGCCGGTCGGCGGGGAGCGGGGCGTCGCCCGCTCCCCGCCGCCACCGTCGCGTTACTGGCTGAAGGCGGCGTCGAAGGCCGAGGACGGCGGGTCGAAGAGGGCGCCGCGCACGAACTGGACGGCCTCGGCGGCGCCGCGCAGGCGGTCCATGCCGGCGTCCTCCCACTCCACGGAGACGGGCCCCTCGTACCCGATGGCGTTCAGCACGCGGAAGCACTCCTCCCACGGCACGTCGCCGTGCCCGGTGGAGACGAAGTCCCAGCCGCGGCGGGCGTCGGCCCACGCCAGGTGGGAGCCGAGGCGGCCGTGGCGGCCACCGCCCGTGCGGAGCTTGGTGTCCTTGCAGTCCACGTGGTAGATGCGGTCGCGGAAGTCCCACAGGAAGGCGGCCGGGTCGATGTCCTGCCACACCATGTGGCTGGGGTCCCAGTTCAGGCCGAACGCCTCGCGGTGGCCGATGGCCTCCAGCGTGCGGACGGTGGTCCAGTAGTCGTAGGCGATCTCCGAGGGGTGGACCTCGTGGGCGAAGCGGACGCCCTCCTCGTCGAAGACGTCGAGGATGGGGTTCCAGCGGTCGGCGAAGTCCTGGTACCCGGCGTCGATCACGTCCTGGGAGACGGGCGGGAACATCGCGACGTACTTCCATATCGCCGAGCCGGTGAAGCCGACGACCGTGTCGACGCCGAGGCGGGCGGCGGCGCGGGCGGTGGTCTTCATGGCCTCGGCGGCGCGCTGCCGCACGCCCTCGGGGTCGCCGTCGCCCCACACCTGGGCGGGGAGGATCGCCTGGTGACGGTGGTCGATGGGGTCGTCGCAGACGGCCTGGCCCGTGAGGTGGTTGGAGATCGTCCACACCTTCAGGCCGTGCTTCTCCAGGATGTCGCGGCGGGAGCGGAGGTAGGCGTCGTCCTCTGCGGCCCGCCAGACGTCGAGGTGGTCGCCCCAGCAGGCGAGTTCGAGGCCGTCGTAGCCCCACTCGGCGGCGAGCCGGGCCACCTCCTCCAGCGGCAGGTCGGCCCACTGTCCGGTGAACAGGGTGATGGGTCGGCTCATCGGTGAGTCTCCTTAACGTGTGACGTGGTGCGCGCCATGCGTGACCGGTGATGCGTCGCCTCGTGTCACGAGGCGCTCACGGACAGCTTGGCGAGGTCGAGGATCAGGTCGTGGACGTCGGTGGCGGCCAGGCGGTCGCGGGCCGTGCCCGGGTCGGAGCAGAGCGCTACCGGGCCGTCGTCGGGGTCGTCCGGCAGGCGGCCGTGGGTCCCGCGTACCCAGCCGCCGTCGAGCGGTACCACGTTCATCGCGTACCGCAGGCCGAGCCGCTTCCTGACCAGGCCCATCCCGGCGCGGAGCTTCGCCCGGCGCGGGTCGGCCGGGTCGAGGAAGAGCTCGGCGGGGTCGTACCCGGGCTTCCTGTGGATCTCCACGCCCCGGGCGAAGTCGGGGGCGCGGGTCTCGTCGAGCCAGTAGTAGTACGTGAACCAGGCGCCGGGGGCGGCCACGAGGACCAGCTCTCCGGACCGCTCGTGGTCGATGCCGTGGTCGCGCTGGGCGGCGCGGTCCAGCACGAGGTCGACGCCGGGCAGCTCGGCGGCCAGCCGCGCCACGGCCGGGACGTCGGCGGGGTCGGGGACGTAGACGTGGGCGACCTGGTGGTCGGCGACGGCGAAGGCGCGCGAGGCCCACGGGTCGAGGTACTCCATGCCGGCCTGCGTGTAGACCTCCAGCAGGCCGGCGCGGCGCAGCGCCTGGTTGATGTGGACGGGGCGGTCGGCGGGGGTGATGCCGTACTCGCTGACGACGAGGACGGTGGTGCCCGCCTCCCGCGCCTGGTCCAGCAGGGGCGCGAGGGCGCGGTCGACGTCGCGGGCCGCGGCGTGGGCTTCGGGGCTGTCGGGGCCGTGGCGCTGGAGGTCGTAGTCGAGGTGGGGGACGTAGGCGAGGGTGAGGTCGGCGCGGGGCAGCAGGCGGCGGGTGGCGTCGATGATCCACTCGCTGGACCTCAGGGAGGCGGTCGGGCCCCAGTACTGGAAGAGGGGGAACGGGCCGAGGGTGGCGGTGAGCTCGTCGTGGAGCGCGGGCGGGCGGGTGTAGCAGTCGGGGGACTTGCGGCCGTCGGCGTGGTAGACGGGCCGGGGGGTGACGGTGTAGTCGGTGGCGGCGCCCATCGCGTACCACCAGCAGACGTTCGCCACCGTGTACCCGGGGTGGGCGCGGCGGGCGGCGTCCCAGACCTTCTCGCCGCCGACGAGGCGGTTGTGCTGGCGCCACAGGAAGATCTCGCCGAGCTCGCGGAAGTACCAGCCGTTGCCGACGACGCCGTGGTCGCGGGGGAGGGCGCCGGTGAGGAAGGTGGACTGGACCGAGCAGGTCACGGCGGGCAGGACGGTGTCGAGGCGGGCCTGCCAGCCGTCGTCGGCCAGCGCCCGCAGGTGGGGGGTGTGGGCGAGGAGGCGGGGGGTCAGGCCGACGACGTCGAGGACCAGCAGCTTGTTCATGGCGTCTCCCTCACGTCCCTCACGTCCCTCACGTTCCTCGTGGGCCTCGGGGCACCCATGGCCCTCGTCGCCCTGGTGTCCCTCGTGGTGCGTCGCCTCACGGCAGCTCCTTCAGGCCGGCCGCGGTCAGCTGGTCGGCGACCCAGCGCAGCTCGGCGGCCAGGCCCCTGACGAGGCCCGCCTCGTCGGCCGGGCGGCGGTCGGCGGGCAGCACGGACCAGGTGTAGGTCTCGGCCTCGATGTGGTCGGTGACCGGCGCCGTCATCCCGCCGGGGCCGGCGCCGACGAGCTCCCGCAGGGTGGCGGTCAGCTGGTGCTGGGTGGCGGTCAGCGGCGGCGCGGGCCGCTCGTGGAGCGGCACGTGGAAGTGGACGCGCCACGGGCCGCGGCCGGGGAGCGCCGCCGGCCCCGCCAGCGCCTCGGGCAGGTCGTCGCGGCCCTCGACGCCGCCCTCGCCCTCGGCGCCGCCGTGCCGCTCACGCACCTGGTGGAGGAAGCGGTCCTCGGCGTACGCGGCGAGCGCCGCGCGCGAGGCCGGGTCGGCCGGGTCGGAGAGGTGCAGCGCGGCCGAGGCCTGGGCCTTGACGACGGGCAGACCGGCGGCGGCCAGCCGCCGCAGCGCGGGCGCCGGCTCCTCGAAGCCGACGGCGAGGTGGCAGGCGTCGAGGCAGACGCCGACGCGTTCGGTGTCCAGGCCCGTGAGGTGCTCGGCGGCGTCGGCGATGGTCTCCACGGCGCATCCCGGCTCGGGTTCGAGTCCGACGCGGATGGGGCGGCCCGTGGTCGCCTCGATCGCGGCGAGGCCGTCGGCGAGCCGGTCGAGGTGGTCGCGGGCGGCGCGCTGCCGCTCGGGGCCGAAGTCCTCGCGCCAGGCCAGGGGCAGGGTGGAGACGCTGCCGCGGCGGGCGTCGTCGGGCAGCAGACGGGCCAGCAGGCGCGCGCAGTCGAGCGTGTACGCGAGGCGTTCGGGCGAGGTCCAGTCGGGCAGGTAGACGGCCTTCTTGACGCGGGGGTCGTGGAAGCCCTTGTAGGGGAAGGCGTTGAGGGTGACGACCTCCAGGCCCAGGGCGTCGAGCGTGGACCGCAGGCGGGCGAGGTCGGCCGCGCCGTCGGGCCCGGCGAGCGCTGCGGCGACGGGAGCGGGCAGCCACAGGCCGAGGCCCAGCCGCGTGACGCCGAGGGTCTCGCGGACCCCGCCGCCGAAGGTGCGCAGCTGGGTCAGCAGGGCGTCGAGGTCCTGGGTGGGGTGGACGTTGGTGCAGTAGGCGAGGTGGAGGGTGGTGCCGTCGGGGTGGGCGAAGCGCATGCGTCACCGCTCCCCACGGAGCACGGAGTTGCCCGCGAAGGTGGCGGTGCGGTCCTCGCCCTCCGCCGGGAGGTCGTCGAGGAGGAGCCGGCCGCTCTGCCCGTAGAACGCGACCGGGTTGTCCCACAGCACGGTGGCGACCTCGGCGTCGGTGAAGCCGTGGTCGAGCATGGCCCGGCCGGTGCTGACGGTCTTCAGCGGGTCGCTGCGGCCCCAGTCGGCGGCCGAGTTGACGATCATCCGCTCGGTGCCGCGCTCGGCGAGGATGCGCACCATGCGCTCCTCGTCCATCTTGGTGTCGGGGTAGATGGAGAAGCCCATCCAGCAGCCGGAGTCGGCGACCATCGCGACGGTGGTCTCGTTGAGGTGGTCGATCAGCACCCGCTCGGGCGGCAGGCCGGCGGCGGCGACGAGTTCGAGGCTGCGGCGGGTGCCGGCGGCCTTGTCGCGGTGGGGGGTGTGGACGAGGACGGGCAGCTCGTGCTCGGCGGCGAGGTGGAGCTGGTGGAGGAAGACCTTCTCCTCCTCGGCGGTCATCGAGTCGAAGCCGACCTCGCCGACGGCGACCACGCCGTCCTTGGCGAGGTAGCGGGGCAGCACGTCGAGGACCCCGGCGCAGCGCGGGTCGTTGGCCTCCTTGGGGTTGAGCGCGATGGTGCAGTGGTGGCGTATCCCGAACTGGGCGGCCCGGAACCGCTCCCAGCCCAGCAGGGCGTCGAAGTAGTCCACGAACGAGCCGAGGCCGGTGCGGGGCTGGCCCAGCCAGAACGACGGCTCGGTGACGGCGCGGACCCCGGCGGCGTACATCCGCTCGTAGTCGTCGGTGGTGCGGGAGGTCATGTGGATGTGAGGGTCGAAGACACGCATCGGTGACTCCTCTCGGTCAGTCCTCTTCTGTGCTCGCGGTCGTCCTCGCCGTTCCCGGTCCCGGTCCCGGTGGGGTCCCTTCGTGCGCTCTCGGTGCCCGTCAGTCGTGGGGGCGGGGCGGGAGAGGAAGCGCGAGGACGCGTTCGACGTCGGGCGGCACGGGTCGCCCGGCCGCCAGGCGTTCGTCGCGGTATGCGGCGGCCATGCGGACCAGCTCGGCGTCGGCGCGGTCCGCGAGGCGGGCGACGGCGTCGAGCGGCACCTCGGTGAAGAGGCACTTCAGGACGCCCTGCCGCCAGGCGGGGGCGTCGAGGTGGCGGGCGGCGTACGGGCCGAGCGCGGCGGCGATCAGGCGTGGGTCGTTGCTGCGCAGGGCGTCGGTGACGAGGGGGAGCGCGGCGTCGGCCGGGTCCAGGGTGAGGTCGGCCAGCGCGCGCAGCACGGCGCGCTTCTCGTCGGCGTCGCCGTGGCGGTAGAGGGCGGCGACCTCCTCGGCGTCGGGCGCGCAGGCCCGCAGCAGCGCGACGCGGGCGCTGTCCTCCAGCCGGGGGGTCAGCAGGCCGTCGGGGTCGGCCGGGTCGGCGGGACCGCGGGCGACGCGGCGGGCGACGGCGGGGAAGAGCACGGCGACGCGGGAGGGGTCGGCGCGGACCTCGTCGGTCAGCGCGGCCAGGCGGTCGCGTGCCTCGTCGTCGAGGCGTGGGGCGCTCATCGCTCGTCCGTCCCTTCTGCCACGTGTCTCTCTTCCTCTTCTCTCTCTTCCCTCTCTTCCCTTTCCTTCACGGCGGTGCGCAAAGCATTGGTGAGTGCTTCGAGGCTGCGGCGGGCGACGGCGGGGGCTGCGTGGCTGTGGCGGGGCAGTTCGACGGCGGCGAGGCCCCCGTAGCCGACGTCGAGCAGCGCGCCGAGGGCGGCGGGCAGGTCCACCCGGCCCTCGCCGAACTCCAGGTGCTCGTGGACGCCGGGCATCATGTCGTCGAGCTGGACGTTGGCCAGCAGCGGCCCGGCGGCGTGGACGCAGGCGACCAGGGACTCCGGCTCGTTGCAGACGCAGTGACCGATGTCGAGCGTGAGGCGCAGCGAGGCCGGGTCGCCGAGGCGGCGGCGGAGTTCGACGGCGGTGGCGAGGGTGTCGACGAACATGCCGGGCTCGGGCTCGAAGGCGCAGACCACGCCGTGGCGCTCCGCCTCGTCGAGGACGGCGCGCACGCCGCCGACCAGCCGCTCCCAGCCCTCGGCGGGGGTGGTGCCGGCCGGGGCGGTGCCCGACCAGAACGAGACGGCCTCGGCGCCGAGGTCCGCGGCGACGCGCACGGCGCGGTGCAGCAGGTCGACGCGGCGGGCGCGGCCCTCGGCGGTGGCGGAGACGAGGTTCGGCTCGTGCTTGCGCCACGGGTCGAGGACGTAGCGGGCGCCGGTCTCGACGACGACGGCGAGGCCGAGGTCGTCGAGGCGGCGGCGGAGCGCGGCGGTCTCGGCGGCGAGGGTGGCGGCGGGGGCGAACGGGTCGAGGTGCGGGTGGTCGACGGTGAGGGCCACGCCGTCGTAGCCGAGGTCGGCGATGACGGCGAGGGCGTCGGGGAGGCGGTGATTGGCGAAGCCGTTGGTGCCGTAGCCCAGGCGCAGGCCTTGCTGTCGGGGCGGGGTGGCGGAGGAGGAGGCGGTCATGTCGGGGACACCACCTTCGAGGCGGCGCGGGCGACGGGTCCCGCGGCGAGGACGGCGGCGGCGAGCGCGGGCTGGCCGACGCGGGCGAGCAGGGCGGACTGGAGCGGGATCAGGCCACGGATGCCGGCGCCGGTGGCGCGCCGCACGGTCGCGGCGTCGGGGCTCCGGGCGGCGGCGAGCTGGGCGCGGCCGACGGTGGCGGCGTACGTCGCGGCGCAGCCGGTGGCCAGCAGCGCGGCCACGGCCCGCCCGCGTCGCCAGGAACCGGCATCGGGACCAGTCCCGGCCACGGTCCCGCTCCCGGCCGCCCGCGCGGGCCAGGCGGCGGCCGCGGCGGCGGCCGAGGTCGCGGCCAGGGCGACGCGCGCGGTGGCGCGGCTCGTGCCGTGGACCTCTCCCCTGCTGAGCGTCGTCAGGCCGACGGTGTGGGTGGCGACGGCGAGGGCCGGAAGGGCGGCGGCGCGCGGCCGGGTCGCGGCGCCGAGGAGGACGTCGAGGCCGCGGGCCAGCGCCATCGTCGCCGGACCGGCGGGGGTGTCCTTGGCGAGCAGGTCGTAGGTCCAGACGGTGGCGGCCAGGGGGACGGCGACGCGCACCGCGGGCCGGCCGCCGGCCGCGGCCGCGAGGGCCAGGCCGCCGCCGGTCAGGCCCGCCGCGAGGGCGAGGGCCTGGCCGGGGCGGACGCGGCCGGAGGGGATGGGGCGTTCGGGCCGCTCGGCGCGGTCGAGCTCGCGGTCGGCGTAGTCGTTGAGCGCCATGCCGGCCCAGTACAGGCAGGCCGACGCCAGCGGCGTCAGCCAGGTGCGCCGGCCGTACGGGAAGCCCGCGGCGGCCGAGCCCGCCAGCGAGTCGCCGGGAAGGGTCAAGGCGGCCGGGGCCCGTATCAGCTCGGCGAGATCGCGTGGCGTCATGGTCATGGGGCGTTCTCTTCCCCCTTCGCCGCCGCCTCGCACCACGTGACGAGCTGGTGCCACTGCTCGGCCAGGGCGTGGACGTCGCTGCCCGCCGGGTCCTTGAAGAAGAAGCCGAACTCCGCCACCGGCCCGGGAAGGCCGCGCTCGTGGGCGCGGGCCAGCAGCCGGACCAGGTCGAGGACCAGCGGCGCGGCCAGCGCCGAGTCGCATCCCGACCAGGTGAACTGGAGCTGCATGCGGGTGCCGAGGAAGCCCTCGAACGACACCAGGTCCCAGGCGGTCTTCCAGTCCCCGAGGTCGGGCACGTAGTCGATGTGGAGCGGCCCGTCGACGGGGTGCCCGAGCAGCGCGGCCAGGCCGTGCGCCTTGGTGGCGGTCTTGCTCGCCGCGTTCTCCGGGTCGGCGAGCGTCTGCCCGTCGCCGCCGCCCAGGAGGTTGACGGAGGACCAGGAGCGCACGCGCAGCGCCCGCGTGGCGAACATCGGGGCCAGCACCGTCTTCAGCAGCGTCTCGCCCGTCTTGGCGTCCGAGCCGGCCCACGGCAGGCCCTCCCGCCGGGCCAGCTGCGTCAGGGCGGGCAGCGCGGGCCCCGGGCTCGGGGTGAAGGCGACGTACGGGCAGCCGGCGCGAAACGCGGCGTAGGCGTACAGGGAGCTGGGCGGCAGGGGCGAGGCGCCGTCGACCAGGGCCTGTTCGAGGCGGGCGAGGTCGGCGAGGACCGGGTCGTCGGCGTCGACCGGCGGCTCGGTGCTGGAGACGTCCACGACGACGACGCGGGCCAGGTCGTGCTCCGCGCGGAAGCGGCGGATGTCGGCCTCCAGCCGCGTCGCGACGTCGCGCTGCGGCCCGGTGGCGCGGGGCGTGACGCCGGGCCGGATGCGGGCGTCGACGGCGGCGAGCTCGCTCGCCAGGGCGCGGGCGAGGGCCGCGGGGATGACGCCGCCCTCGGCCAGCTGCTCGGCCCGCTTGCCGAGGGTGCCGTCGGCCACCTCGTGGCCGCCGACGACCAGCCCGTCGAGGGCGGGCAGGCCGGCGGCGGCGACCTGGGGGAGCTCGGAGACCATGCCGGTGTGGTCGGCCAGGCCCGCCCGCAGGGCGAGGGCGCCGACGGTGGCGGTGGTGGCGACGGAGCCACGCGCGCCGACGAACCACACCCCGAGCCCTCCCCCGGGCCCACTGGTCACCGCGGCACCTCCGTCCACGTGCTGCCGTTGCCCGCGCTGGCCTCGACGGCGGCCAGGACGCGCTGCACCCGCAGGCCGTCGGCGAAGGTCGGCGCCGGGTCCCTGTCCTCGGCGATCGCGGTCAGCAGGTCGACGGCCTGGTGGGTGAAGGAGTGCTCGTAGCCGATGAGGTGCCCCGGCGGCCACCAGGCCGCGACGTAGGGGTGGCCGGGCTCGGTGACGAGGATGCGCTTGAAGCCGGCGTGCTCGGCGGCCTCGGTGTGGTCGTAGAGGTGGAGGACGTTCATGTTCTCCAGGTCGAACGCGATCGACCCGTCGGTGCCGTTGATCTCGACGCGCAGCGCGTTCTTGCGGCCCGAGGCCATGCGGGTGGCCTCGAAGGTGGCGACGGCGCCGCCGCTGAAGCGGGCCAGGAACAGCGCGGCGTCGTCGACGGTGACGGTGGCGCGCTGGCCGTCGGCGGCGGCCGTGCCCGACAGTCCGCTGAACTCCTCGGGCACGGGCCGTTCCTTCACGAACGTCTCCGTCAGGGCGCTGACGCCGGTGATCCGCTCCCCCGTCAGGAACTGGGTGAGGTCCACGATGTGGGCGCCGATGTCGCCGAGGGCGCCGGAGCCGGCGCGTTCCCTGTCCAGCCGCCAGGAGAACGGGGTGTCGGCGTCGGAGATCCAGTCCTGGAGGTACTGGGCGCGGACGTGGCGGATCTGCCCGACCGTGCCCTGTTCCACCAGCCGCCGCGCCAGGGAGAGGGCGGGGACGCGGCGGTAGGTGAAGCCGACCATGGCGCGCACGCCCGACCTGGCGGCCTCCTCGGCCGCCTCCACCATGGCCTCGGCCTCGGCGACGGAGTTGGCGAGCGGCTTCTCGCACAGCACGTGCTTGCCGGCCTGGAGGGCGGCGATGGCGATCTCGGCGTGGGTGTCCCCCGGGGTGCAGACGTCGACGAGGTCGATGTCGTCGCGTTCGACGATGCGGCGCCAGTCCGTTTCGACACTGTGCCAGCCGAACCTGCCCGCGACCTCGCCGGCCGCGTCGGCGTTGCGCCCGCCGATCGCGGCCAGGCGGGGCGTGAGCGGCAGGTCGAAGAAGCTCGGCGCGTTGCGCCACGCCTGGGAGTGGGCCGCGCCCATGAACGCGTACCCCACCATGCCGATCCCCAGCGTCGGCTTGCCGTCAACGGTCATGTGTCCGCCTTCCGTTGGTGTGGGAGCGCCCGGCGGGCCCCTCGTGGGGGCCCGGACGGGCGCGCCGTGAGGACTTCGAGCCCGAGGCCTCTAGGACTCGAACGCCTGGTCGATGTACTGGTCGACGTTGTCCGCCGTGACCACCGGCGCGTCGAGGACGATGCGCCGCGGCACCTCGAGCTGGACCAGGTCCGACATGCCCTTGTCCTGGGCGAGCAGCCTGGCCAGCTTGATGCCGTCGGCGGCCTGGGTCGGCGGGTAGAGGATCGTGGCCTCCATCTCGCCGTCCTGGATCCAGCGCATGGCGTTGGCCGAGCCGGCTCCGCCGATGAAGAAGAACTCGTCGCGGCCGGCGTTGTCGAACGCCTGCTTCACGCCGACACCCTGGTCGTCGTCGTGGTTCCAGATGATGTCGATGTGGTCGGCGGCCTGGAGGAGGTTGGAGGCCTGCTCCTCGCCCGACTCGACGGTGAACTCGGCGGCGACGCGGTTGTCGACGGTCTGGTCGCACTCGGCGAGCGCGTCGTTGAAGCCGTCGCTGCGCTCCTGCGTCAGCGGCAGCGAGTCGATGCCGGCGATCTCCGCGATCACCGGGTCGGCGAGGTCGTTCTCCCGGATGAGCTGGCAGGCGTACTGGCCGGCCGACAGGCCCATGCCGTAGTTGTCGCCGAGGATCGTGGTGCGGGAGGCGGCGGGGTCGGAGAACTCGCGGTCGACGTTGACCACGGGGATGCCGGCCTCCATGGCGCGCAGGGCCACGTCCGTCAGCTGGGCGCCGTCGGTGGGCAGCAGCACGATGGCGTCGACGCCCTCGTTGATGAACGTCTCGATCTGGCTGATCTGGAGGTTGGCGTCGTTGGTGCCCTCGGCCACGCGCAGTTCGATGTCCGAGTACTGGTCGGCGGTGGCGCGCGCCGAGTCGGTGACGGCCGCGAGCCAGCCGTGGTCGGCCTCGGGGCCCGAGAAGCCGATCGTCACGGTCTCGCCGGGGTCGTCGTTGTTGCTGACGGCGCCGCTCTGCTGCTGCGCGCCGCCCTCGTCGTCGTCGCCCTCGTCGTTGCTGGCGCAGCCGGCGAGGAGGGCGCCGGCGGCGGTGAGGGCGAGGGCGGAGGTCGCGAGGCGGCGGGCCGCGCCGACTCTGCGGCCACGGACGCTGGCGGATGGGGACATGGTCACTCCTTCGTGATCATCGAGAGGTCGAACCGTGGGGGACGTCAGGGGTCGCCCGGGTGGTGGTCGTCCGACGCCGGTCGTCCCGGCGCCGGACGTCCGGTCCCGGCCGTCCGGTGCGGTCATCCGGTGTCGCTCCGGCGGGCGACCCGCTGTTGCAGCAGCACGGCGGCGATGATGATCAGCCCCTTCGCGACTGCCTGGGTGGAGGTGTCGAGGTTGTTCAGCGTGAAGACGTTCGTGAGGGTGGTGAAGATCAGCACGCCGAGCACGGTGCCGACGATGGTGCCGCGACCGCCGCTGAGGAGGGTCCCTCCGATGACGACGGCGGCGATGGAGTCGAGCTCGTAGAGCCCGCCGTGGGTGGACGCGCCCGTGGTGGTGCGCGCCGTCAGCATCACGGCGGCGAGGCCGCAGGCGAGGCCGAGGAGGGCGTACAGCATCACGGTGTGGCGCTTCACGGCGATGCCGGCCAGGCGCGCGGCGTTCGCGTTGCCGCCCACGGCGATGGTGCGGCGGCCGAAGGTGGTGCGGTTGAGCAGCACCCAGCCGGCGGCGGAGACGACGGCGAAGATCCACACCAGGGTGGGGACCCCGAGGACGTCGCCGTTGAACGCCTCCTTGAAGTCGTCGCTCCGCACGAGCTGGTTGCGCTGGTCGGAGATGATCTCCGCCAGGCCCCGGGCGCCGGCCATCATGGCGAGGGTCATGATGAACGGCGCCATGGGTCCGTAGGCGATCAGCACTCCGTTCAGGAGCCCACAGATCGTCCCGACCATCAGGCCGGTGAAGACCATCACGCCCCAGTGGTAGTCCTCGGCCATGTCCTGGGTGGCCACCGTGGTGGCCCACACGGAGGCGAGGGCGACGATCGAGCCGACGGACAGGTCGATGCCGCCGCCGATGACCACGAAGGTCATGCCGATGCTGACGACGCCGATGACCGAGGCCAGGCGCAGGATCGTCAGCACGTTGTCCTGGTCGACGAAGCGGTCGCCCGCCGTGGCGGCGCCCACCACGCACAGGATGAGGAGGGCGAGGACCAGGCCGAGGTTGCGGCCGGCCGGGCTGCCCATGATCCGCGTCAGGGCGGAGGCCGGCGCGGTGGTCCGCAACGCGGCCGCCTCGACGCGGTCGTGTTCGTCCGGGGGCGGCGCGGCCGGCGCGGGCACGGTCGTCGACGTGCCCTTCCTGAGTTTCTGGCCGGCGCCGTCGCCGACGTCGTCGGCGTTTCTGCTCACGTCACTGACGTCGCTCACGCTGTCGCGCCTCCCTCGTGCTGGTCGGGATCGTCGGGTGCTTCGGGGTCGTTCGGGGCGGTCGGGCTCGTGGGGCCGGTCTGGTCGTCCGGCCGGTCGGGCCGCTCGGGCTCATCGGGCGTCCTCCATCACCAGGTCCAGCACCCGGTGTTCGTCGATCTCGTGGGCGGGCCCGGTGTGGGCGACGTGTCCCTCGCGCAGGACGAGGACGCGGTCGGCCAGTCCGAGGACCTCGGGGACCTCGCTGCTGACGAGCACCACGGCGACGCCCTCGGCGGCCAGGCGCTGGATCAGGGCGTAGATCTCGCTGCGGGCGCCGACGTCGACCCCGCGGGTCGGCTCGTCCAGCAGCAGCACGCGGCAGCGGCGCAGCAGCCAGCGGGCGAGGACGACCTTCTGCTGGTTGCCGCCGGAGAGCGTGCGCACGACGCGTTCGACGCCGGCGGGGCGGATGTCGAGGGACTCGGCGTGCTCGGCGGCGGCGCGGCGCTCGCCGGCGCCGTTGAGGAAGCCGCCGCGGGCGAAGCGGCCGAGGGCGGCGACGCTGATGTTGCGGTAGACGGACTCGTCCAGGAGCAGGCCCTGGCTCTTGCGCTCCTCGGGGCACAGGCCGACGCCGGCGGCGACGGCGGCCCGCACCGAGCCGGGGCGCAGGCGCCGTCCTGCGACGGTGACGGTGCCGGCACTCGCCCTGCGGGCGCCGAAGATGGTCTCCAGCACCTCGGAGCGGCCCGAGCCGACCAGTCCGGCGAGGCCGACGACCTCGCCGGGGTGGACGGTGAGGCTGACGTCCCGGAAGACGCCGCGCAGTCCGAGCCCCGCGACCTCGAGCACCGGCTCTCCCGAGGTGGCGGGCGCGGGGCGGGTGGGGAAGGCGTACTCGATGTCGCGGCCCGTCATCAGCTGGATGAGCTCGCTGGTGGGGGTGGTCTTCGCGGGGAGTCCCGCGGCGACGGTGCGGCCGTCCTTCAGGACGGTGACGCGGTCGCCGATCTCCCGGATCTCGGCGAGGCGGTGGGAGATGTAGACGACGGCGACGTCCTGGGCGGTCAGCTCGCGGATCACGGTGAACAGCCGCGCGACCTCGGACTGGTCGAGGACGGCGGAGGGCTCGTCCATGACGATCAGCCGCACGTCGTGGGAGAGGGCGCGGGCCATGCTGACGATCTGCTGGCCGGCGGCGGACAGGGAGCTGACGGGGGTGCCGGGCTCGATCTCGGGGTGACCGAGGCGGGCGAGGAGCTTCGCGGCGGCGCGGCGGGCGTCGCCGCGGCGGGCGAAGCCGGCCGTGGCCGGCTCGTGGCCGAGGAAGATGTTCTCCGCGACGCTGAGGCCGTCGACGAGGTCGAGCTCCTGGTAGATGGTGGCGATGCCCTGCTTCACGGCGGCCAGGGGGTGGGGCAGCCGCACCGGGGTGCCCTGCCAGTGGACGGTGCCCTCGTCGGGCTGGTGGGCGCCGGCCAGCACCTTGATCAGGGTGGACTTGCCGGCGCCGTTCTGGCCGAGCAGGCAGTGGACCTCGCCGGGGCGGACGTCGAGATCCACGCCGTCCAGGGCCCTGACGCCGGGGAAGGTCTTGACGATGCCGCGCATCGTGAGGAGCGGGTGCTGGCTCACGCGGTGCCTCCTGCGGGTCGGGGCGGGGCGTTCGGGGCGGGCGCGGCGGTCGCCGCGGGGGACGTGGGTGCCGCGGGGGGCGTGGGTGGGGCCGGGGCGCCCGGCGTCGCGGACGCGCCGGCGGGTGACGCGCCGGCGGGTGACGGGGCGGCCGGTGCGACGGGGGTGGCGGCGAGGACCGTGTCGGGGCCGGACGCCGGGGCGAGGTGCCCGGGGTCGTCGAGGACCGCGTCGAGGGCGACGAGGGCGCCGCCGCGACAGGCCGCCGTGAAGCCGAGGACGGACGGCTCCACACGGCAGTCGCCGCGCCCGGGCACGGCGGCGCGCTTGTCGAGCTCGGCGGCCATGGGCTCGTGGAGGAGGTCCCCGAGCACGGCGAAGTAGCCGCCCAGCGTGATGACCTGGGGGTTGAGCAGGTCGACGAGGATGGCGGCGCCGACGCCGAGGCTGGTGCCGATGGCGTCCAGGCCGCGCAGGGTCCTGCCGTCGCCGAGCTCCGCCCGCCGGCGGATCTCGGCCAGCCGGGCGGGAAGGTCCAGGTGGGGGTCGGTCACCGCGTCGCCGGGGTCGGCGACCTCGCGGAGCAGGGCGGGCAGGCCGATGGCGGTCTCCCAGCAGCCGTACCTGCCGCACAGGCAGCGGTGGGCGGGGTCGCCGATGGGCAGGTGGGCGATCTCGCCGCCGTAGCCCCCGACGCCGCGCAGCAGGCCGCCGTCGGCGATGATGCCGCCGCCCACGCCGGTCTCGCCCGTGATGTGGACGAGGTCGGGGACGCCGGCGGCCGAGCCGGTGGCGTGCTCGGCGAGGGCGGCCAGGTTGGCGGCGTTGTCGGCGCCGAGGTGCGGCGGCCGGCGCGGCCCGAGGCGGGCGGCGAGTTCGTCGACGATCGGCACCTCGCGCCAGCCGAGGGTGGGGGCGTGGCGCAGCGCGCCCGGGGCGGTCTCGACCAGGCCGGGCAGGCCGACGGTGACGCCGACGACCTCGTGGCCGCTGGCGGCCGTGGCGACGGCGTCGAGGCCGGCGGTGACGGCGGCGGCCACCTCGTCGAGGCCGCGGGTGACGCCGAGGTGGGGCACGTCGAGGGGGGTTCGGGCGGTGTGGAGGACCTCGCCGCGCACGTCGAGCGCGAGGACGGTGACGTGGTCGACGGCGACCTCGACGCCGAGTCCGGTGAGGCGGCCGTCGAGTTCGAGCGCCTGGCCGCCCCCGCCGTGGCCGGCGCCTTGGCCCTGGGTCTCGCGGACGAGGCCGAGGGCGAGGAGTTCGCCGACGAGGCTGGTGACGGCCGCCCGGGTGAGGCCGGTCTCGGCGGCGATCCGGGCACGGCTGCGGGGCCCGGCCGCGCGCAGCTCCCGCAGCACGCTCGCCAGGTTGTGACGCCGCACCACCTGCCCGTCGTCCACCCCGTCCCGGCCCTCCCACCTCACGTCGTTCCTCTGATGCGCCAACAAACTAGGAACGGCCCCGAGGGAAGGTCAAGAAGTAGGAGACGGTTTTTTCACGGGCTCAGACGATTATTCGACGGCAGCTTGCGAAACTTATGCCAGATGCTGGACAAAGTCCGGGTGGTTCGGCGGCGTCGGCGGGCGGTCACGGCGTGGCGAAGACCGCCTCGCTGATCAGTGCCGCGGCGCCCACGACGCCCGCGTCGTCGCCCATCTCGCTGAGCACCACGGGCAGGTTCCCCGTCGCCAACGGCAGCGAGCGCCGGTAGACCACGCCCCGGATCTCGGCGAGCAGCGGGTGCCCGAGCCGCGCGACCCGGCCGCCGATCACGATCAGGCCGGGGTTGAAGAACGACACCAGGCTCGCCAGCACCCAGCCGACCCGGTGGCCGCCGTCGCGCATCAACTGCACGGCGTGGGCGTCGCCCTGGGTGATGGCGGTGGCCACGTCGGCCGCGTTGAGCTCGCCCCGCTCGGCGAGCAGCGCCGCCAGCGCCGGCGAGCGCCCGGCCCGCGCCGCCGCCGTGGCGTCGCGGGCGAGCGCGGCGCCGCCGAAGAACGCCTCCAGGCAGCCGGTGTTGCCGCAGGCGCACGTGGGCCCGAACTCCTCCACCCGGATGTGGCCGATGTCCCCCGCGCAGCCGTCCACGCCCCGGTAGAGCTGGCCGTCGACGACGATCCCGCAGCCTATGCCGGTGCCGATCTTGACGAAGAGGAAGTCCCTCGCGGTCCTGGCCACGCCCGAGTGCTGCTCGCCCAGCGCCATCACGTTCACGTCGTTGTCCAGCAGCACCGGGCACCCCAGCTCGCGGGCGAGGGTGTCGCGCACCGGGTACCCGTCCCAGCCGGGCATGATCGGCGGCGAGACCGGGACGCCGCTGTGGAAGTCGCACGGGCCCGGCACCCCGATGCCGAGGCCCGCGGGCCGCTCCACACCCTGTTCCGCCAGGACCTTGCGGATCACCTCCAGCGCGCGGGCCAGCACGTGTTCGGGCCCGAGCCGCACGTCCATCTCGACGTACCGCTGGCCCAGGACCGCCAGCCGTCCGTCGGTGACGGCCACCGACATGGCGGTGGCCCCGATCGCGATGCCCACGAAGCGCAGGCCGGCCGGGAGGTCGACGAGGGTCGAGCGGCGCCCGCCGCGGGAGGCCGCCGGGCCGGCCCGTTCGGCCAGGCCCAGCTCGGCCAGGCGGCCGACCTCCGCGGCCATGGTGGTGCGCGAGACGCCGAGCCGGTCGGCGAGTTCGACGCGGGAGAGCGGTCCCTCGTCGCGCAGCAGTTTCAGCACGCGGGCCTGGGTGGCGGTTTCCGGACGTCCGGCGAGTGTGTATGCCATGGCGCCATCATGGCAGCTTTCGCAAGTCACGATCGAAAGTCGGCCGGGACTTCCGCATACGGCGGCACCGACGGGCTCGGGCGGCGCCGACGGCACCGACGGGAGGGGGAGCCGGGGGCGACGCGGGTCAGGCGACGAGTGATCCGCGTCGCCCCCGGGGCCGGTGTCGGTCACCTGTCAGTCGAGCACCACCGTGGTCAACGAGCGCGGCGGGAGCCGCAGGGAGAGCTGCCCGCCGCTGACGGACGCCTCCCCCGTCCGCTCCAGGTCGTGGCCGGCGTCGGTGAGGTAGACGGACCCCGTGCCGGCGACCGTGCCGCCGGTCAGGGAGAACGTCTGGTTCTCCGTGCCGTAGCCGTTGTTCAGGATCTCAAGCACCGTCGACCCTCCCCCAGAGGAGGGGTCCCCGGCGTTGCGGAAGGCCGTGACGCTGACGTTCGAGGAGCCGGACCACGCGTCCAGCCGTACCGCGTCGGGACGGATGAACCTGCTGTAGGCCGCGAAGGCCCACAGCCGCTTGGAGACGTTGTAGCTGGCGCCGTCCATCTGGACGAAGCCGCGCGTGGTGCCCGTCGAGGCGCCGAACCAGTACACGTACCCCGTGACCCCCGCCTGCGTCAGGGCGGCGTGGATGTCCCTGGCGACCGTCATGCCGTCGAAGCCGGAGCCGTCGTCCCACGCCTCGTTCCAGCGGTCGCCGTTCGGGCTCCACTCCGACATCCACGTGGGCTCGTCGGTCGGCAGCGGGCTGCGTGCCTGGTTCACGTAGTTGTGGCCGGTGTGCAGGTCCACCAGGCTCGACGCCTCGGGGTCGGCCTCGATCGCCGAGGTGAAGGGGCGCTGCACCTCCCAGCCGGCCGCGTCGCAGCAGACCAGGTTGAGCCCGGGGAACTCCGAGTCCTCGATCGTGCGGCCCAGCACCCTGGCGAAGTCCACGGCCTGCTGCGGGCTGAACCGCATGGAGGCGTAGCTGGTGGTGAGGTCGGGCTCGTTGGTGAAGCCGAGGTCGGTGATCTCGATGCCCTCCTCGGCGTAGAAGCGGACGTACTGCAGGAGGTAGTCGGCGTAGGCCTGGCGCCAGTCGCCGCTGCCGCAGGAGGCGCCCGACAGGCCGCAGAGCGTGCCGCCGTTCGCGTCGGAGCCGTTGGTCTTCATGTACCCGGGGGCGCTCCACGCGTCGGCGAAGAACCGTTCCACGCCGTGTGCCTGCGCCTCGCGCGCCAGCCAGACCTGTCCCCCGTCGTAACCGTCCCACTCGTAGCGCGGGGTGGCGTCCGGTCCGCCGGGGTCGGTGGGCTGGATGGACCTCATGTGGTCGTACACCTCGTCCGGGGAGGATCCGATGCCAAGGCGCAGGATGCTGATCCCGGCGCCGGTCTCGCGGTCGAGGAGGAGGTCGAGGACCTCCCGCTGGTTCTCCTCCGACAGCCCCTGGAGGCCGTCCATGACGGCGGCGCGTTGGAACGCCTGCGAGATGCCGAAGCCGTCCATGGTCTGGAGTTCCCGGCCGAGGTCGACGGTGCCGGTCGCGCGGGGGACGCGGTCCGTGGTGGTGTCGGTGGCCCCGGTCGTGGCGGTGGCGGTGGCGACCGGCAGCAGGGTCGCCGCCACGGCTCCCGCCACGGCGCGACGCGCCGCCGTGCTGAGCTTCCTCACGGTGGTTCACGTACTCCCTTCTCCCAGCCCCTCTCCCGGTGGTGTGGTGCGCCCGGTGACGAAAAGTTCCGGAACGTTCCGGAAGCGGGGCACACGGTAGAGGCGGGTCGGGCGGCGGTCAATGGGAGGCGTCACGACGGCCGCCCCGCCGGGTGGGGCGGGGCGGCCGTTGGTACCAGGTCGGTCTGGTGCGCCTGGGTCGTGCGGTTTTGTTGGGCTGTGTGGGGTGTGCGGGGTGCGGCCTCCGTGGAGTGAGGTGGCTCAGCGGCCGATGCGGCCGAAGCCGTCGCGCGTCACGTTCACCACGGACGGACGCGGGATGGACCCGGGTCCGTCGGGCCACTGCGAGCCGGGGTTCTCGAAGCTGGCGCCGTCGATCTCGCCCGGATGCTGCACGGCGACTAGGACGTGCCGCTCCTCGATGACCGGGCCGCAGGTCTCCGCGCCGATCGGCACGGTGAGGAACTGCTTGACCTGCCCTCGGTACCGCCCCTCCAACGCCACGCCGAACAGGCCGTCGTGGAAGCCGAGCGCGTTCCCGTCGGTGGAGACCCACAGGTTGCCGTGCGGGTCGAAGGCGACGTTGTCCGGGCAGGAGATCGGGCTGACCTGGTCCTTGGGGAAGCCGGCGAAGTACGTCGCCGGGTCGGCCGGGTCGCCGCAGACCAGCAGCAGCCGCCAGGTGAAACAGGTGGAGGTCGCGTCGCCGTGGCGCTCCTCCAGCTCCAGCACCTGGCCGTGCTTGTTGGCGTTGCGCGGGTTGGCCTCGTCCGCGGCGGCGTAACCCGCCGCGCCGCGGTTGGTGTTGTTGGTCAGCGCGACGTAGACCCGGCCGGTGCGCGGGTGGGGCTCGACGTCCTCGGGGCGGTCCATCTTCGTCGCGCCCACCCTGTCGGCGGCCAGCCGCGTGAAGACGTAGACCTCCTCCGCCGTCATGCCCTCCACGAACGAGCGGTTCCCGCTGGCCAGCGGGATCCACTCCCCCACGCCGTCGAAGGTGCCGTCGGACGGGTGCGTGCCGGAGCCGTCGATCTCCTCGGCCGGGCTGTCACCGGTGAAGCGGGCGACGTAGAGGGTGCCCTCCTCCAGCAGCCGCCGGTTGTGGCGGCGGGCGGCGGGACTGTTGCCCTTCCTCATCCGGCCGTCGGAGACGTACTTGTAGAAGTAGTCGAAGCGCTCGTCGTCGCCCGTGTAGGCCACGACGCGGCCGTCGTGGTTCACCCGGATGTTCGCGCCCTCGTGCTTCATCCGGCCCAGGGCGGTGAGCTTGCGGGGGGTCGACTCGGGGTCGTAGGGGTCGATCTCGACGACCCAGCCGAAACGATTGGCCTCGTTCGGCTCCTGCGCGAGGTCGAAGCGGGAGTCGTACGCCTCCCACTGCCGCCAGGTGGCGCCGCCGCTGAAGCCGTACCGCGCCAGACGTTCCTGGGTGGTCGGGTCGGTGACGGACTCGGCGTTCGCGAAGTACTGGTTGAAGTTCTCCTCCCCCGACAGGATCGTGCCCCACGGGGTGGTGCCGCCGGCGCAGTTGTTGAGGGTGCCCAGCGCGATGGTCCCGCTCGGGTCGGCGGAGGTCCGCAGCAGCTCGCTGCCGGCCGCGGGCCCGGTGATCTCGAACGGCGTCGTCGCCGTGATGCGCCGGTTCAGGCGGTGCCCGACGACGGGGGTCAGCGCGCCCGTGCGGCGGTTCTCCTCCAGGACGACCACGGACATGCCGTGCGCGGCCCAGCCGATCTCGACCTCCTCGCGGGTGCGGTCGGCCTCGTCCTCGTAGCCGGGCAGCATGGAGCCCTCGGTGGTGTACTCGTGGTTGGCCACCAGCAGCCGGGCGTGGCGCTCTCCCGGGAGGTCGAGCAGGGAGAGGTAGTCGCAGTTGAAGCCGAACTGGCCGGCCTGCGCCGCCGCGGTCTGCCGCGTCGGGGAGAACTCCGGCGCGCCGCGCAGGATCGGGTCGCCCCAGCGGATCACCACCTGCTCCCGGTACCCGGGCGGGACGGTGACGGCGTCGGTGGTGTTGGGAGCCACCGGGTCGAAGTCCAGCCCGCGTGCCGCGCCACCGCCCCCGCCGTGTCGGCCCGCCGCGCTCGCCGCGCCGGTCGCCGCCTCCGCCCTGCCGGGCAGGAGCGCGCCGGCCGCGCCCGCCGCCACCGTCACGACGGCTCCGGCCCGCAGCACGTCGCGCCGCGAGACGGCGGCGGCGACGACGTCGCCGAAGTACGGGTTCTGTGAGGTGTTCGGCGCCGGGTGGCTACACGCGTCACCACAGCGGTACTGGCAGGTCATCGCCGAACGCCCGCCCGGGTGCGACGAGATCAGCGGCAACGGCTTCCGCCGCCCGCTGGGGGAAGGCTGACGCACAGCTCCTCCTGGGATTCGTCGTGACGGAGGAATCCCGCCACACAGTGATCGATTTCTGTCGATCCCGGACGCTAGGTGCTGAGTTGGTTCAAGCCACCAACGGCAACGTGAACACTCGGCGAACGCTCCCACCGGGCCTGGGCGACGACCCTACGACAGCCCGCCCCGATCCGCACGGGCTGTGACGTAACCAGGTGAAGACGGGGGCGACTTCACCTCACGAGGCGTCCTCCGCCCCACCCCTGCCGCCGCCGGCCGGCGCGGCGCCTCCCGCGCGCCTGGCCGAAAGACGCGCCATCGCGCGGGACGCCGCCGCCACGGCCGGGCACCTCGCGCGGCGTGAACCCTGCGGCCCGTGCCCCCGCCCGCCCGCGGGGGGCACGGCGAGCAGGACGTGGTACGCCTCGACGTCCGCGGGCTCGCCCACGCGCCGCCCCTCGGCCTCCACCCAGGCGTGGGCGGCGAACGGCGGCGTCCGCACGCCGCTGCACCACGTCGGCCAGACCCCGCGCGTCCGGCACAGCAGCGCGACGGCGAGGGAGCGTTGGAGGCAGTACGTCCCCGCGCACCGGGTGCTGGACCCGGTCACCTGACGACGCGCCCACAGGGCCTGCCCGTGCGTGGCGGGAGCGGCGCGGCGGCGCAGGAGGCGGAGCACGGCGACGATCCGCCTCGGGGGCAGCCGGGCGAGCAGCCACGCGGCGGTCACGGCGAGGCGGACGAGGGCACGGCGCAGTGGCGACGGCCGGTGGCCCGGGGTGTCGAGGACCTGGCTCACGCGGCGCCCCCGCCGGCGACTCCCGCCTCCCGGCCGCCCTCGACCAGGCGGGCGCGGGTCAGCCCCGCCACGAGCGCGTCGACGTCCCTGGCGGCCCGTTCGGCGCTCACCGGCTGTCTCCTGGCCAGCTCCGCCGCGACGTGACGCGCCCCCGCGCCGTCGAGCAGGGCGCGCAGGATGGCGGCGCCGGTGGCGTTGAGCTGCCAGTACCGGCCGTGCCGGCTGTCGAGGAGGACGAGGCCGTCGTCGGTGTCACAGCTGACGACGTCAGGGCTCAGGCGCAGGCTCATGCGTGGGGTCCTTCAGGTGTCGGGGGACGGGGTGCCGTTCGAGGTCGCGCAGCCAGGACTCGCACGCCAGCGTGGCCTCGGCGGCGGGCCCGTCGCGGGCGGGCAGGGTGCCGGGGCTGAGCCAGGCGCGACGCAGGGCGTCCGGCTCGGCCAACTCGGCGGCGACCAGGCGCGAGTCCTCCAGCCAGGCGGCGAGCTGCCGCCTGTGGGCCCGCATGCCCCGGTGCCACGCCAGGGTGGCGTGTCCCTTCGTGGTGCGGTCCAGCAGGGGGTCGGGCACGATGCCGCGCATGGCGGCGGCCAGCAGCGGCTTGTACGTCCAGGGGCTGGCCGCCTCGTGCGGGCGCACGCTCAGGCAGGCTTCGAGCACCCCGTCGTCGCAGAAGGGCATGTCGAGCGCCATGCCGTACCGCTCGTAGCCCATCGCCACCCGCCCGGCCTGCCGCGCCGTGTACAGCCACGTGTGCCGCCCGCGGGTGGGGGCCAGCGGCTCGGCCCGCACGGCGGCCTCACGCAGGAGCTCCGCCGTCATCTCCCTGGCCCGGGCGGTGCCCCAGGGCGGGACGGTCGCCCGGGGGCCCCAGCCCATCGGGACGGTCGGCGCCTGGCCGCCGCGCGCCACGCGCCCGGCCTCCGTGGTGAGCCAGGCGGCGAGCGGGCGGCGGTCGGCCAGGGCGCGGGCGGTGGCCGCGCGCGGCCAGCGGTGCCTGGCCGCGTGGCCGGCGAGGTGCCGGGCGGCGAGCGTGGGGTGGGAGCGCAGCAGGTCGTGCAGGTGGGCGGAGGGCGGCAGCACGACGTGGTCCCCGCCCTGCCCGCACAGGCGCCGCTCGGCGCCGTGGGCGCGCATGGCGGCGCGGAGGTGTTCCTGCTGTGCCAGGTCCCTGGTCCTCAGCGTCGGTTCCTCGTCCGGCTCGCCGCCCTCGTCGAGCCCGGTGAGGTAGGGCGGCAACGCGGTGTGGGGGAAGACCAGGTGGGTGGTGCCCCGTGGGAGTCCCGCGGCGGCCTGGCGGGCGTAGGCGAGGTCCTCGTCTCCCGGGGCGCCCCAGTCCAGGGTGAGCGCCAGCAGCTCCGCGCCCGCCTCGGCGGCCAGGAAACACAGGGAGGTCGAGTCCATGCCGCCCGAGAGGTCCGCCGCCCACCGCCGGCCCGGGCGCACCCGGGCGGCGACGGCCGCGCGCAGCGCCCCGCGCAGGCGCCTGGCGGCCTCGGCGAGGGGCAGTTCGGCCTCGGGCGGGTGCCACCACGGCCGCACCGTGACGCCGCCCGCCCGCTCCAGCAGCACGGCCTGTCCGGGGGCGACGGCGTGCACGCCGTGGAAGAGCGTCGCCTCGTCCAGGGGATAGGGGGGCGCCACCAACGAGCCGAGCCTGGCGGCCAGCTGCCGGAGGTCGACCGTGGCGCCGGTCAGCCAGGCGAGGGTGCGGGGGCGGTCGGCGACGACGGTGACGCCGTCGACCTCGGCGCGGTGGAGCCGGCGGCTGCCCGAGGCCGTGCCCCTGGCGTACGTTCGTCCCGCCACGGACGCGAGCAGGAAGTGGTCGCCCACGCTCGGGCCGACGGCCGACTCCACGTCGGCGACGCCGCGCACGGCGCGGGCCGCCGCGCGCAGCCGTTCGCCGTCGGGGTCGAGGACCCCGAGGGTGACCAGCCGCGCCTCCCCGGCCTCGACGACGCGCGCCGAGGCCTCGTCCCAGCAGCCCGTCAGCCAGGGCCGCCCCGAGGCGTGCCTGACCAGCCGGCAGGCCGCGCCCCTGAGGCGCGCGGAGACGGCGGACGCCGCCTCGTGGTCGGGAAGGACCACGAACCAACGTCCGCCGCAGGGGGAGTTCACCAGCTCAGGCCCACTGGAGCCCGGTCCAGCCGTCCCAGAGTTCGCCGAGCGAACCGTGCGTTAACTCAGCGTAGTCACCGACCTCGGCCAGCACGGGTGGCTCGTAGACCTCGGTCTCCTCGATGTGCGTCCGCTCGCTCATGAGGTTCCTTCCTTCCCTTCCTTGTCGTGCGGTGGACAACAGCGACAGCCTCCCCGGGTCCACGACGACCATGCGGAATCGTCGTATTCACGACAGACCGGGACGTCGGCTCGTGGTTCCCCGCCGACTCCCTGCCGGCCGCCCCTCCCCGGCGCCGGGTCAACCGGGCCCGCCCGTCCGCGCGTCGGCCGCCTGCGTCAGCCGAGGGTCAGGACGGTCTCGGCCAGCTCCCCCGGCATGGAGAGGAAGGGCGAGTGGGAGGCGTCGAGCGTCACGACGGAGGTCGGGTTCCCGGGGAAGGCGGCGTCCGCCTCGGCGACGAACCGCGCCTGCACGGCGGGCCGAAGCGCCCTGTCCCTCGCGCAGTGGAGGTAGGTGCGGGGCACCGATCCCCAGCCGTTCCCGGTCAGGGTGGTGGCGCCGGTGAGGATGCCGACCGGGGCGTCGGGCGTCAGCAGCCCGGTGGCCGCCTCGGCGAG
The DNA here is from genome assembly GCF_052245655.1 of Streptomyces sp. 4N509B. Classification (NCBI taxonomy): domain Bacteria; kingdom Bacillati; phylum Actinomycetota; class Actinomycetes; order Kitasatosporales; family Streptomycetaceae; genus Streptomyces; species Streptomyces sp. 4N509B. Next base: position 2,912 of record NZ_JBQQBZ010000006.1, on the reverse strand, counting down.
GGCGGGGTCCACGTCGCCGTAGAACGCCTCGCGCAGCCGCCGCCGATGGGCCGGGTCGTCCGTGGCCAGGTCCAGGCGCAGCGCGCCCGTCCGGACCGGGTCGCCGCGTAACAGCGGGCCGACCTCGCCGTCGGCGGCCTCGGGCACCCGGTTGTACGCCACGGCCGGCACGTCGGACGCCGGCATGTACGCGGCGAGGTACACCGCGTGCGCGAGAAGGCCGGGCGTCCGCTCGGCCACCCGCGTCAGGACGGCGCCGGCCGCGCTGTGCGCGAGCACCGTCACCGGCGCGCCACCGCCGATCCGCGCGAGCTGCGAGGTCAGCAACGCGGCCGCGTCGTCGAGGCTCACCCCTCCCACGGGCGAGACCTCCGTGTCGACCGCCTCGGGGTCCGCCGTCCGCCCGGCGAACCACCGGGGGCGGCGGGCGTACAGCCCGTGCCCCGCCAGGTCCACCGCGACGGCACGGCGGCCGGCGGCGGCCAGGTGGGGCATGACCTCGCTCCAGCACCACGAGCCGTGCCAGAACCCGTGAACGAGGACCAGAGTGGAGCCGGTGGCCATGTTCCCTCCCAGGTGAGATCGCCGTCCCGTGCCGCGCGTGCCGTCCTGCCGTCCTGCCGTCCCGCCCGGCCCCTGCCGTCCCGCGCCGTCTGCCGCCGAGCGGGAGCCCGGCGGGGGCCCGACGGGTGTCGGGTCAGGGCGCGAGCCGGACCGGCAGGGCGCGGTACCCGTCGGAGACGAACGACTCCAACGGCAGCAGCCCGCCCGGCTCGCCGGCCAGGGCCAGGTCCGGGAAGCGCTCGAAGAGCGCGGGGAGCGCGATCGTGGCCTCCAGCCGGGCGAGCGGCGCGCCGAGGCAGTGGTGCGCGCCGTGGCCGAACGACAGGTGGGCCTTGGACTCGCGGGTGGCGTCGAACCGGTCGGCGTCCTGCCCGTGCACGAGCGGGTCGCGCCCGACGGCCCCGTAACAGGCCAGGAGCGGGTCGCCCGCGCGCAGCGTGACGCCGTCGCCGAGCTCGATGTCCTCGACGGCGAAGCGCAGCGGCATGTTCGGCACCGGCGCCCGGTGGCGCAGCGTCTCCTCGATCACGTCCTCCCAGACCACCTTCCCCTCGCGGACGAGCGCGCGTTGCCCGGGGTGGGTGAGCAGCGCGACGGTCGCGTTGCCGAGCAGGTTGACGGTGGTCTCGTGGCCCGCGCTCACGAACAGCGCGAGGGTGTCGACCAGCTCCTCCTCCGACAGCCGCGTCGCGTCCTCGCCGGCGGCGATCAGGGCCGAGGAGAGGTCGTCGCCGGGGTGTTCGCGCTTCTCGGCGACGAGTTCGGCGAGGATCCGCTGTAAGCGGGGGAACGCCGCGGCGGTCTCCGCGGGGGCCCGCCCGACGTTGAACAGCGCGTCCACGCACCGCGACACCTCCTCCCTGGTGGTCTCCTCGCCGATGCCGAACAGCTCGCAGATCACCCTGATCGGCAGCTGGTAGGCGTAGTGCTCACGCAGGTCGACGGGCTCCTCCCGCGGCAGGGCGGCCAGCTCGTCCAGCAGCTCGCCGACGATCGCCTCGACGCGCGGCCGCAGCGCGGCGATACGGCGCGCGGTGAACGCTCCGGCGACCAGCCCCCGCAGCCGGCGGTGGTCGGGGCCGTAGGCGGTGAGCATGTTGCGCACGGCGACCCACGCGAAGAGCGGCCAGTCGGGCGCTATCTCGCCCCGGGTGAACGCCGGCCAGTGCTGGTTGGCGTCCTTGGACACGCGCGGATCGACGAGCAGCCGCCGCAGCAGCTCCGGATCGCTCACCGCCCAGGCCCGCACACCGCCGGGCAACTCGACGCGGGCGACGGGCCCGAGGGCGCGGATGCGCGCGGCCTCGCCGTGGACGTCGCGGCCCGTGGGGTCGATGACGAGGGGGGTGGCGTTGTCGAGAGCGTCCATGTCGTCTCCTGGTTCACGGCTCGTGGCCGCGGTGCTCACCCCCGCGCCGCCCGAGGTCCGAAGCGGCACGGCGCGGCGGGCCGCCGCGTGTTCACCACGGCCGGGATCGGTTGGCGGCGCCCCCGGCGAGACGGCCACCGCGCGGTTCGGCACCCCAGCTGTCTTCCCCCGGCCACCCGGCGCGAAAAGTGCCGCGGGCCTCATCCGGCCGTCCGGAGGTCCTGCGTCCCGATCACCCGCAGCAGGTCGAGCTTCTCCCGCGCGTCGGTGCCCTCGGTCGGGAAGAACGCCAGCACCTTGAGGTCCTCCTCCGGCGTGAACAGCACCTCGCAGGTCAGGTGCAGCACCCCCACCTCCGGGTGCAGCATCCGCTTGCGGTCGTAACGACGCACCGCGACCTCATGGCGCTCCCACAGCGCGCGGAACTCGGCGCTGTGGCGCGTCAGGTCGCCCACCAGCTCCACGACGTCGTCCTCGCCCGCGCGGCGCGAGAACGTCGCCCGCAGGTCGTTGACGAGCGCGGTCGAGTGGCGTGGCCAGTCCTCCTCCGGGACCAGGTCGCGCGCCCCCGGCTCGGTGAACCATCGCCACACGACGCTGCGCGCACGGCCGACCCGGTGGTCGCGCCGGCCCAGCGCGACGTCGGCGAGGGCGTTCTGCCACAGCACCTCGTTCAGGTCGGTGCAGATGCACACCGGCACGTCGGTGAGACGGTTCGCCAGGCTGATCAGACCCGGGCGGATGTGCCGACCGGCACGCCGCGCCGGGGGCACCAGCCCGGCCAGGTGGTAGAGGTGGTCGCGTTGGTCCAGGTCGCAGCGGAGCGCGCGGGCCAACGCGGCCACGATCGGCTCGGAGGGGCGCGCGCCGCGGCGCTGCTCCAGGCGGGTGTAGTAGTCGCTGGACATGTTGGCCAGCAGGGCCACCTCGTCCCGTCGCCGCCCCGGCGTTGGGGGGCGTACGCCGTCTGGTGGGAAGA
>NZ_JBQQBZ010000059.1:0-25693 GCF_052245655.1 Streptomyces sp. 4N509B | reverse complement strand
CGCAAGCGCTGGACCAGCCGCTGGAAGACCGCCCTCAACGCCTTCGACATCACCTTCGACGGCCGCCTCACCGCAGCTCGCCACTAATCCCCACACAACTCACATACACCGTTTATTTGACAGACCCCAGGCATCCTATCGCCTCGTGTTGTCTTTCTGAGGTATGTGACATCGGTTTCCGTGCCTGCCGTGAGTCTGGTGGATGACGCGGATCACGATGCGTCGAGCGTGGGCTGACTGGCGAGGAAGGTGATGGAGGAGTGTATCTATCTGCGAGAAGAAGAAAGAGAAGTTGCTATGCCCGCGTGGGACATCGTGGAGCGTTTCAGTGCGGCGAAGGGGTCGTTGGCGCCGAGTGAGGACCGCTTGGTGGTCGCCGCCAACGGCTTGATCATCGCGGTCGATGGGAGCACGGACAAGTCAGGGCGGGACTACGGGGGTCTGACAGGTGGGGCGATGGCTGCCGACTGCGTGGCAGCCACCCTCGCCGCAATGCCACCGGACACCGCGCCCGCCAACGCGGTCGCTGGCGTCACGAACGCTTTGGCGAAGTTGCGCACGACATGGGGTATCGCGGCAAACGATCCCCTCGCCCCGAGTGCGGTCGCCGCGGTCGTCGTGCCGCAGTTGGATCTCGCGTGGCGGGTAGGTGATGTCCACGTGGGCCTGCGTGCCGGAGGGGAGTGGCGGCAGTACCCGGCGCGCAAGGCGATCGACGACGTCCTCGCCGCCACGCGGGCTGCCTACCTCCATTGCCTCTTGGAGGCCGGACACGACCCTGCAGAGCTGTCCGCATCCGATCCGGGGCGGAAGGTGATCTTGCCCGTGCTGGAGCAGCAAGGGCGACTGGCAAACAAGCAAGGTCCGTATGGATACGGCGTGTTCGACGGCACGCCGATACCCGCTGCCTACATCGAAGTCTTCGACTTGGGCAGGATTGAGGAGGTGGTCCTCGCCACCGATGGCTATATCTCCGCAGCGGCGACTCTGGCGGAGGCCGAGGAGGAACTGGCGCGGTCGCTCGCTGATGACCCGCTGCGCATCAGCACACACCTAGGCACGAAGGCCGTCCGGCCAGGCGCCGCATCGTTTGACGACCGTACGTATATTCGATTGCTGCGGTGACCGGACCCGACCACGACCTGAGCCGATCGCCCGCCGAGGGAGGACCTGCGGCGCGAGGCCACAGGCAATGAGTCTCGCGCACCTCAGCGCCGGTGCTGCCAACCGAGAATGTCAGCAAAGGCGTGGCGCAATTCGCCGGAACAGCATATGAGAAGAAGGAGGGGCACCCGAGATGAAGCGGTTCACGCCGCACTTCCAAGGAAGGCCGTGGGTGGACGGATTAGAGGTCATACACGCCTACCTCGTGCCACGGGCCGGGGTCGACGACGAACTGATCGCCTTGGCGCACGCGTGTCGGCCCGCGCTGTTGGAGTATCCGATCGACCTGGCGTGCCCGCCCGAAGTTGGTGACCCTGGAACGCTGCACGTAACCGTCGAGATGGTCGCCGACGCGCCCGCGGCAGACATCAGCGCCGGTGAGCGCACGGACTTGGTCCACGCGCTTCGCGAGAGGTTGGCTGATGTGTCCCCCTTCGCGACCGAGTTGGGCCCTCCGATCGGGACCAGTGCGGGGGCCCTACTCGACGTGTGGCCTGAGGACGAGGCCGAGGAGCTGCGGGAGCGGGTGCGGGCCGCGATCCGGGAGACCCGCGGCGATGTCGCGCTGCAGCACGATGGCGGTCGACTCCACTGTTCTCTCGGCTACAGCTACGACGCCGCAGACCCGGATCCTTTGAACAGTCGCCTGCGTGCTCTCACCCCGCGTCGAGCTCCTCTGCACGTTGACAGTCTTCACCTGCTGAACGTTCGCTTCGAGGTCGCGAAGGATACTGGTGGCTGGCGCCTGTCGTGGGAGCCGATCGCCGAGATTCCACTCGGCGGCTGAGTTCCGCCCTGTGTGTTTACTGTTGTGGATCGAGGCGGGAAGCTATTCGACGGGCGAGCGGGCTGGGCAGTTCGATACCTGCCTTGTGATACTCCTCGGCGAGATATGCGTCGAACTCGTCGGGATGCGCCTCTCGTAGGCGCTGGATAGCGAGTTCGCCGATCTCGCCGCGGCGACGGCGCTCAGCTGCGGACTCATCGAGTCGTCGCTCCCGCTGCTCGGGCGTCTCTCCGATGTGGCGGTTGCGAGGATTGGCGGCCTCTGCTTCGTACTTGCGGTTCAGCAGAGAGCCGCGCACGGTGTTCGCTCTCCTGCGCCACTCGTTGGTTGCCGGGTCGTCCTTGCGCTGCGCGAACTGGCGGTCCAGCTCGGTAATGTGGGCCTTGATGGCCTTCAGCCAGCGCACGCGCAGGTCGGGGTGGCGCAGGGCGAGAGAGGTGATCGGGTCCGCCTGGCTCTTGGCCTCGGCCATCACGATCCCTCGGAACGTCTCCTCGGGCATCTCGGCCAGGGCAGTGACCCTGTTGAGTAACACGATCTTCTTCTCGCCGAGGATAGTCCGCAGAATCGGCCTGTTGTCCGGCATGCAGATCCCTCTTCGGTCAAGCTCTTCTAGCGCGAAAGCTGTGGTCAGCGGCGGCGGAGTAGGTCACGGGCGATGCCGTCTATGAACGCCTGGCATTCGGAGCCCGTGAACAGCAACGGCGGCCTGTTGGTGTCCTTCGAGTCGCGCAGGGCCACGATGCCTTCGTCGAGGTAGGCGACTTGGACGCAGTTGGTTCCCCCGCTGCTGTAACTGCTGGTACGCCACTGTGCCGATTCGAGCTGGGACTCGATCCAGGAGCGGTCGACGTCGTTCGGAGTCATGAGTATTCCTTGATCAGGGCTTTGAGTAGCGGCAGCGATGCCCTCTGGGAGAGGGCATCGGTCTTGAGTGTGTCGCTGGTGGTGCGGTACTCCTCGACGGCGGCAGGCTGGTTCAGGTGCAACGAGGCTCGCATGGACTCTATGCAGACGATATCCCGTCCCGTTGGAAAGCCCATGAGCATGAACGGGCCGTCCATCCCAGCGTGTGCGCCGGCCTTGAACGGCAGCACCTGGATGTGGACGTGGGGATTGCCGCGGGCCAGCTTGACCAGGTGTTCGATCTGGGCACGCATCACGTTCCGGCCGCCGACCTCCTGACGCAGCAGTCCTTCGGGCAGGACAGCCCAGATCTTCAGCGGGGGGTCACGGTCCAGGACGTTCTTCTGGTGCTCCAGGCGCAGATCCACGAATCGGCCGATGTCGTCGACGACCTTCCATGCCCGGCTGCCCTCGACCACCGCCTTCGCGTACTCAGGCGTTTGTAGAAGGCCGTGGATGGCCAGCGGGTTGAAGACGAACAGGCTGCTGGCGCTCTCCACGAGCGAGAGGTAGTCGCCGAGGGGGTCATCGACCACGCCGCCGTAGCGTTGCCACCAGTCCGGCTCGCTGGCCCGGCGCGCCAGGTTGCGCAGCTCCTCGCGCAGGGACTCGTCGGTGATGCCGTAGACCTCGAAGAAGTGGGGCAGTTGCTGGATCTTGACTCCCTGCACACCCTTCTCGATCTTGCTGACCACGGAGAGTGACTTGTAGCCCAGGCGGGTGGCTGCCTCCTCCTGCGTCCACCCCAGCCCCTCGCGGATGCGCCGGAACTCACCGCCCAAGCGGCGGCGGCGTGGAGTCGGCTCGACCGGCATGACCACCTCCCTGTGTCGAGGAAAGACTAGCGGCTGAGCCAGTGCGGGCATATGCCAACTTCCTCTGAGGAAAGACTTTCCTGTCAGACTCCTTGCTGAAACGGTAGTTGTCGCCCCATCATCGAGCTCCTGGCCCAGTAGAAGACACCCGCCAGGCTGGCTGGCCGGGGGCGCAACACGGCCATGTGGAGGCGAGATGCCTGCGATGACGGTCAACACGGTCCGACAGCACCACATGGTGCTGTCGGGGATCGGTCCTGCGGCCATGGGACCGGTGCGCGAGATCGTTCGCGCTCTCTTGCGGCTGTGGGACAAGACCGACCTGAGCTTCGCAGCCGAGCTCGGTGTCACCGAGCTGTTGACGAACGTGTGGAAGCACACCTCCGGCGACTGCGAGCTGCTGGTGCGCGAGACCTCAGATGGCGTTCTGGTCGAGGTCATCGACTTCGACGACATGCTTCCGGTGGTGGCGAAGGCGTCCTCCGAAGATGCGGAGGACGGCCGTGGCCTGGCCCTGCTGTCCGCTCTGGTGGACGAGTGGGAGATCCGGCCGCTGCTTCCCCGCGGAAAGAAGATCCGCTTCGGCCTCAAGGAGACGGCCCTCGGCCATGATGAGGGAGAGGGGAACGGCCGTGGCCCATCATGAGTCGGCTGACGCCCTACATCCTCAGCGGTGGCTGAGCTTCCCCTTCGGATCGACGAGGCGTGGGTGCCCACCGTCCGGTGACAGGTGGCTGCACCACCGTTCCGGTCCATCCGAACGGCGGCGAGAAGACCATCACCGGCCATCCTTAGCTTCGGCGAGCCCGGCAGGTGGCGGCATGTTCCCGCTGCGGCGCCGCCCGTCGCACCCGCCCCGCTGTTCGCGCCCCTCGCTGCGCGAAGGGCGGGGCGATGAGGCGCTGTGCGCCCTCTCCGACGCCTGGAGCAGCCCTGCCACGCACCCCGACTGGGCCCTCCACGCACCCCGCCCCGCGCGAGGAACCCAGCCCCGGTGGTGGACAGCGTGACCGCTCAGCGTGCGTTCTCCCAGATCGTGGCGACCACAGGTGTGCACTCCGCCTTCGAGTCGGCCGTGGGCATGCTCGCCCGCCTGCACGCCATCCGGGCGACCTCGCTGGTGGTGGACTGCGGCGGCTTCTTCTCCGGAACCGGCTACTACCGCCTGGGGGCTGGAAGCCTGGAGAGACAGGCACTCAGCGGGTTGTATGACGTGCTGGCGCCCAGTGCGCCTGGCTGGCCGCACTACTTCGAGGCCGTCCTGCATGAGCGGACGGTGTGCGCCAACGCGGTCGACGCCGGCAGCGGCCAGCCTCTGTTCCACCGGCTGCACTGGGCCACCGTGGGCGGCAAGAGGGTGGCGGTCACCGCCGTCGTCGACCACGGGGCGTTCACCGCGATCCCGGCCCATCGGCGACTGCGTCAGGAGATCATCGACCCGGCCGAGGCCCTGCAGCAGCTGTGGCGCCACCACCACACCGAGGCCGACGCCTGGGTGCTGCTGTCGCGTTTCGGCGTCGATGAGGCGGTCAAGCTGGCCGACGCGTGCCCCTTTCTGAACGTCATCTTCACCCGCCAGGGCTCAGATGCCGCGCCGCTCCAGGCCGGGGACGCCCTCCTGCTGGCCGGCGGCGAACGCGGCACAGGCTACGCCGTGGCCGAGCCGGCCAGCGACGGCTGGGCCCCACGCATCGGTGCCTTCCCGGCCGAGGCCACCCTGCCGCTGTCGCCCGACCTGGCCCCGCTCGGCCGCGAGATCACCCAGACGCGTGCCCGGCTGGCCGCCCCGCTCGGCTCCATCGCCGACCGCTGGCGCGAGACCACGCCGGACCGCCGCGAACTGGCCGCTGCCCTCGCCCGCCGCCTGCACACCGGTGGGGAAGCCGAGGCCGTCATCCTGAATGACTCCGCGCTGCGAGCCGTCCCTCTCGGCCGGGTGCTGACCCTGGGAGACGCGCTGACGGCGGAGCCGTTCGGCCACCACCTCGTCCAAGTTGCCCTCCCCGAGCCCTACCGCGGCGACGCGGATGGCTTGCTGGCCCGCTTGGCCCACGAGGTGGGCCCGCTGTCCACCGCGCCCGACCCGCTGCCCGAGGCCGTCAGCAGCGTGCTGACCACCGACTACCTCGCCGAGACCTACCTCGGCGACGTGGGCCAGCGCGCCGGAATCAGCCTGGGCCAGGCCCTCCGGCACGCCCTGAGCACCGCAGGCGCCGACAGCGACAACGCACCCGACGCTGATCACGACGGGGACGACGAAACTCGACAGCGAGGGATGTGACCGGATGACTACACTGCGGCCCGTGCATGCTCTCTCGGTCCACGGGAGCGCCGCCACGTCAGGAGCTCGCGAGTTTCATGCGCACGCGCCCGCTCCCTCCAACCCGGCGGGTCTCCGGCGAAGCAACGCGACGTGTGCGGGCCGGCCACGGTTTCCCCGGCCAAGACCCGCGCCGTGCAACAAGCGTCAGGCGCCACACAGGACAGGAAGGGAATCACTTCATGAGCGACGCCACCGTCGATGAGGACCACGCCACGCAGTTGCGTGAGAAGGTCGTCGACGATCTCATCGCGAACGGTGACATTGTCTCCAAGCAGGTCGAGTCGGTGATGCGCCGGGTCCCCAGGCACATGTTCGTGCCGGAGGCGACCTTGGAGGATGCCTACCGCTCTTTCAAGTCCGTGGTCACCAAGCGGAACGAGCAGGGGCGGGCGGTGAGTTCGGTGTCCGCGCCGCAGACCCAGGCGATGATGCTGGAGCAGGCCGAGATTGCCTCCGGGATGCGGGTGTTGGAGGTCGGGTCCGGGGGCCTGAACGCCGCTTACCTGGTGGAGCTGGTCGGAGAAGCCGGTGAGGTCACCACCGTCGATATCGACTCGGAGGTCACCGCTCGCGCTGAGCGCCTGCTGGCACAGACCGGCTACGGGCAGCGGGTGCGGGTTGTCCTCGCCGACGCGGTTGACGGTGTTGCCGCGCATGCCCCGTACGACAGGATGCTGATCACGGCGGGGACTGGAGACATCCCGCCGGCGTGGGTCACGCAGCTGTCCGAGTCCGGGCGGCTGGTGGTGCCGTTGCGCATCAAGGGGCTGACCCGGTCGATCGCGTTCCAGCGCGTCGGCGACCACCTGGTCAGCACCTCCTCGCGGGTCTGCGGCTTCGTCCCCATGCAGGGCGAAGGAGCGCACCGGGAGGCGCCCGAGGTGGCGAACAGCACCGGGGAGATCACCGTGGTGTTCGATGACGGCACGGCCCCCGACGCCCGCGTGCTGGACGAGGCGTTGAACACGCCGCGGACGGACGTGTGGACGGGCGTCGTGGTCGGACGCCAGGAACTGATTGACACGCTCCGGCTGTACCTGGCCACGGTGTTCGACGACTACGGCACCATGTCGGTGGACCCGGACCGCGACACCGGGCTGGCCTCGCCGCGCAACAAGCACCGCTCCGTGGCCGTTGTCGAGGGAGGCAACTTCGCGTACGTCACCTCGCGCGTGATGCCGGATGAGACGTCGATCGAGTACGGCGTCCACGCCTTCGGCCCCGCCGGTGGCGCGTTCGCCGAGACGGTGGCTGACCACGTGCGCACCTGGGCACAGAACCACCGGGGCGGGCCTGGCCCGAGCATCGCCCTCTATCCGGCCGCCACCCCCGATGACCAGCTGTCCGGCCAGCGGGTCATCGAAAAGACGCACTGCCGGATCACGTTCTCCTGGCCGTCGACCGCGACCGCCGCCGACGACCAGGCCGTCCCGCACCACCCCACCGAGGAAGGTAAGGAGTGATCGAGATGGCGGACACCCGCGTCTCGGGCAGCGCCACCGCGCTGGCCGAACCGCCGGGCCTGGACGACCTCGACGACGAGTTCACGCTGGACGTGCGCATCGTTGTGTCCACCAGTCCCCGCGCCGGAACAGGGGACTGCCCCACCGACGACGACTGCGGCAACACCTGCCAGGACGGCGCCAGCGCCTGCGACTCGTTCATCGACGACCCCGCCTGACGGCCGCACAGGACGGCCCTCCGTCCTCGCCCGTCAGCAGGTCCTCTTGTGGTGTGCCGGGCCGACGGCTCGGCACACCACAAGCGCCGCATCGCCCCAGGCAACGAGGGAGACACCGTGGCTGCACGTCCACCTGTCCGCTACCGGAGACAGGACGGCGCGTTGTTGCGCATCACCACCGACCCCGGTGCCCTGGACGTGCCCAGAGACCTCGACCTGTCCGGCGAGCACGGGCGTGAGCAAGAGCGTGCGTGGCTGGGCGCGGTGTGGCGGCGCGAGGAGATCCGCGAGGCCCTGAGCGCCGCCACCCCCGACCTGTGCCGCCAGATCGACGACATCGTCGCTGGCCGACGATCCGACCCGCGCCGGGTGCGGCGGTCCGTGCTCGCCCTGGCCTCGTACCTGCTGCGCTGGCAGGGTCGCCCGACGCCGTTCGGCCTGTTCGCCGGAGTCGCCCCCGTCCGCATCGGGGCCACGCCTCAGGTGTCGTGGGGCGGCAAACACCGCACGGCGGTGCGGCCGGACGCGGCCTGGCTCACCGACATCGTCACCCGCCTCCACCAGTGCCGCCCGCTGCTGGAGAGGCTGCGCGTGGTCGCCAACAACACCGGGCACGTCAGGGGCAGCCGGTACGTGGTGCCGGGCGAGACCATGGACGGCAACGCTCATCAGCTGGCCCCGGCTGAGGTGTCGGTGCGCTTCACCCGGCCAGTCGCTGCCGCGCTCGACGCCGCCCGCACCCCCACCCGTTACGACGAGTTGCGCGCCCACTTGGTCGACCGGTTCCCCGCCGCCGGCCGGGAAAGGATCGATGGACTCCTCGTCGATTTGATCGCCCAGAACATCCTCATCAGCAGCCTGTGGGCGCCGATGACCTGCGTGGACGCGCTCGGCCATGTGTGCGATGAACTTCGGGCTGCAGGGGCCCACACGATTCCCCAGATCGCAGATATGGTCGGGCAGTTGGAGGCGATCCGTGGCGAGCTCGCCGAGCACGGCCCGGCACGGCGCTGGTCCGACATCGAAGGGTTGGCCGAGCGGATGAGGGTCCTCAGCGATGTGCCCCGGGTGCCGCTGGCCGTGGACACCGCCGTCGACTGCGACATCCAGGTTCCCGAGCAGGTGGCCCAAGAGGCGGAGGAGGCCGTCGGCGTCCTGTACCGCCTGTCTCCCTACACGGTCGGATATCCGTCCTGGCGCGACTACCACGGCCGGTTCCGCGCCCGCTACGGTCCGGGCGCGGTCATACCCGTTCTGGACCTGGTGGCCGACAGCGGGCTCGGCTTTCCCACCGGCTACCTGGGCTCCGCGTGGCAACGCGCCCCCCACCAGCTCACCCAGCGCGACGAAAAGCTCCTCGCCCTCATCCAGAAGACCATTCTGGAGGACCACGAGGAGATCGTGCTGACCGAACAATTGGTCGCTGAACTCGCCGCCGACGACGGTCGTGACGCCCTTCCCGTACCGCGGGCCGAGGTGGCCGTCGAAATCCACGCCCCCTCCCTGGAAGCCCTCGCCCGAGGCTCCTTCCGCCTGGCCATCACCGGCACACCCCGAGCCGGCAGCAGCATGGCCGGACGGTTCGCCCACCTGCTCACGGCCAAAGACCAGACACGGCTGGCCCGCACCTATCAAGCGGCCGACCCCGAGGCGGTTGCCGCCCAGCTGTCGTTCACCCCGCGCCGTCGGCGCAACGAGAACATCGCCCGCACCCCGCGACTGCTGCCGCACGTGATCTCTCTGGCCGAACACCGCGACCCCGGCGAGGGCGTCATCCCCCTGGCCGACCTCGCGGTCACCGCGGACGACCGCCAGTTCCACGTCGTGCGGCTCTCCACTGGCCAGCGCATCGAGCCCCGCGTGGCACACGCGCTGGAAGCCGGCACCCACACTCCGCCCCTCGCACGCTTCCTTGCCGAGATCAGCACCGCTCGATGCGCGGTGTACAAGTCGTTCGACTTCGGCGCCGCCGCCCGCCTGCCGTACCTTCCCCGGGTGCGCTACAAGCGCACCATCCTCGCCACGGCCCGCTGGTTACTGACCGCCAGTGACCTCCCCCGTCCACAGGCCACGATGCACGCGTGGGAGACAGCCTTCGCCGCCTGGCGGACCACACGGCGCGTGCCCGACCGCGTCACCCTCATCGAACACGGCCAACGCCTCCCCCTGGACCTCAGCCAGTCGCTTCACCGGCTCCTGCTCCGCACTCGCCTGAACAATGCCCGCCGCCTGGAACTGCGCGAAGCCCCAGCCCGGAAGGACCTCGCCTGGCTCGGCCGCGCCCACGAACTCCTCCTCCCTCTCACCGTGGCCGAACCTGCCCACCCCAGACAGCTGCCACCGATGCCGGCGCGCCCCGTCGGGGTCGACGCCGGGCACCTGCCCGGGTACTCCACCAATCTCCACGCGCACCTCCGGGCCCACCCGGCGCGCTTCGACGAGATCCTCACCGAGCACCTGCCACACCTGATCGATGCCTTCGCCCCGCCGCCGCAGTGGTGGTTTAGCCGCCGTCGCGCACTGCCGCGCCCGGACGCCGACCAGCACCTCGCCCTGTCGATACGCCTGCCCGAACCCGACGCCTACGGCCAAGCCGCCGAACACCTCCACACCTGGGCGGCCCGCCTCCGCCGCCAGCGCCTGGCCTCGCACCTCACGCTCGCCACCTACGAACCCCAGACCGGGCGCTACGGCCACGGGCCGGCGATGGACGCCGCCCAAGCGGTCTTCGCTGCGGATTCCGCCGCGGCCCTCGCCCAGATCCGCATGGCCGCCTCCGGCGACACCCACCCACAGGCCCTGACCGCGGCCAGCCTGGTCGACCTCGCGACCCGTTTCACCCCCACCTTGGACGACGGACTCGCCTGGCTCGTCCGCCATCTGCCCCAACACCATGGTCCGCTGGATCGGACACTGCGTGACCAGGCCCTCCACCTCGTCGCCCCCCGCGCTCCAGGGGCGGCGCTGCACTCCCTGCCCGACGGCGACACCGTGGCCCACGCATGGCAGGCGCGAGCCGCGGCGCTCGCCGCCTACCGCGAGCAGCTGGCGGCTCAGCGCGACCCTCTCAGCGTCCTGGGATCACTCCTTCACCTGCACCACGTGCGCGCCCTCGACGTGAACGCAGACCTCGAACGGGTCACCGGCCGCCTCACCCGCGCCTGCGCCCTCCGCGACACGGTCCGGAGCCGCGCATGACCACCACGTCCTTCGCGCCTGGTGAACTGGCTGACGCGGCCAACCACGTCGCGGCGCACCTGGCCACCCCCGCGCCTCCGCCTCCAGACGAGCCCTGGAGAGCGCAGTCTCTCGCCACGGGCGCCGCGGGCATCGCTCTGCTCCACATCGAACGCGCCCACACCGGCCACGGAGTCTGGCACCAGGCCCACGCCTGGATCACCGCCGCGGTGGCTGGAGAGGTCAGCGCCGCCGACACCACCGGCCTGTACCTCGGCGCCCCGGCCGTCGCCTTCATGCTCCACGCCGCCCACGCCGGCTCGACCACCCGCTACCGCGACGGCTTGGCCACGATGGACGCGCATGTCGCCACCCTCGCCCACCGCCGGACCGACGCCGCCATGGCCCGCATCCACCGCGGCGACCATCCCGACTTCCGTGAGTACGACATCTTCTCCGGCCTAACCGGCATCGGCGCCTACCTGCTGCACCGCGACCCCGGCGGCAGCGCCCTCGAACGCATCCTGCGCTACCTCGTCGCACTCACCCAGCCCTTGCACGACGACGGCCAGACCCTGCCCGGCTGGTGGGTCGCCCACGACCCCCACACCCGAACCTCCGCCCTCTACCCCGGCGGACACAGCAACCACGGCACCGCCCACGGCATCACCGGGCCGCTGATGCTCCTCGCCCAGTCCGCACGGCGCGGCACCACCGTCGACGGCCACCACGAAGCCATCGACACCCTCTGCACGTGGCTCGACACCTGGACACAGCACGGCGAGACCGGCCCCTGGTGGCCCGAGGCCATCACCCGGGACGACCTGCGCACCGGCCGACCCAGCCAACCCGGCCCTGCACGGCCGAGCTGGTGCTACGGCACCCCCGGCATCGCCCGCGCCCTCCAACTCGCCGCCCTCACCTCCGGCGACACCCAGCGACAACGCGCGGCCGAGCAGGCGCTCGCTGCCTGTCTCACGGACCCCGCCCAGCTCGACCGGCTCACCGACCCCGGCCTGTGCCACGGCTGGGCAGGGGTGTACCAAACCGCCTGGCGCGCCGCTCGCGACGCCACCACCTCCGCGCTGACAGCGACCCTGCCCCACCTGGCCCAAGGCTTGGCCCGCCACATCCAGCCCGGCACGGGCAGCAACCCCGGCTTCCTCACCGGCGACGCGGGCACCGCCCTCACCCTGACCACCGCAGCACACAACGCGGCGCCGACCTCCGGATGGGACGCATGCCTGCTGATCGACTAAATCCCACCCACACCGAAAGCCATCCGCGCGCCGATGCGTTGGAGAAGACGGAGCAGGCCGTTCTGGCCGTTCTGGCCGGAGCCGAACTCGGCGACGCGGCCACCCTCGCCAGCATGGAGCCCACCGACCTCGCTGCCGCCGCGCAGATCTACCAGCAGGCCGGCCGCCACGCCCTCCACCAGGCCACCCACCCCGGCTGGTGGCAGCTCTACCTCCACTTCGCCGAATGGGACGGCGCTGAGAAGACCGCCGCCGAGCACCTCGCCCCGCTCCTCCACCACGCCGAGTCCCACGGCGACATCAGCGCGTGGTGGTTCATCAGGAAACGCCCCTGCTGGCGCCTACGCCTGTTCACCCCACCGGCCAGCGACGCGCGAGATCGCATCGGCACAGCGCTCGACCACCTGGCCGCCGCCGGCCGGATCGAACGGTGGTGGACCGGCATCTACGAACCGGAGACCATGGCCTTCGGCGGCACCACCGGCATCCGCATCGCGCACGAACTCTTCCACGCCGACAGCCGCGCCATCCTGCTCGACCTGCACCGCCACCACAGTCCACTCGGCCGCCGCGAGCTGTCGCTCCTGCTGTGCACCATGCTGATGCGCGCCGCTGGCCTGGAACGATATGAGATGGGCGACGTGTGGCACCGCGTCGCTACCGAGCGGCCCCCGCCCGCCGACATCCCAATGCACCGGATCGCGGCGATGACACAGGACCTGCGACACCTGATACGCGCCGACACCGCCCCGGACGGCCCGATGCTCGGCCCGGACGGACCCCTCGCCTTCGCCGCCGAGTGGACCGCAGCCTTCCGCGAAGCCGGCCGGACCCTCGGCAACGCGGCCCGGGACGGAACCCTGGACCGGGGCCTGCGGCAGATCCTCGCCTACCACGTGATCTTCCACTGGAACCGCCTGGGCCTGCCCACCCGCACACAGCGCATCCTCGCGCGAGCAGCACTCCACGCCATCACCGAAATATGATCACCACCGCTGCGGCGAACGTGTAGGTGCTCAGCGTTCTCAGCGGCTGAGATGCCTGCGTCAGCCGACTTCGCCCAGGGGCCTTCACGTGCTGAGGTCACCGGACCGCGGGGGAGAGGTGGGTACGGCGGCGCGGGTGATCTTGCCGAGGGTGGCCCAGTCGACGGTGCCGTTTGCGAGCAGGTCGGCGACCCGGCACATGCGGTAACGGCACGCGGGGTCTTCCGTGGCGGTGAGGAGCGCGTCGGCCTCGGGGGCGGAAAGGTCGTATCTGGCCGTGCGGTTCACGGCGGTCACGGAGGTGCTGTCCTGGCGCATCTCGTGGCCCCGGCTGCGTTTTGACTCGGGTAGCTTCAACACGACGCCCGTCCCTTCGGCGATCGTGGTGAGGATCGGGCCGATGGGGATCCCGCCGTCTTGGTGGTGAATCTCGACGTACGGCAGGGTGAGCATGGGCCCGTCGAAGCGGCGCAGGTGACCTATGCCGTCGCCATACTGCCAGACGTTCTCGGGAGGGATCGCGCTGGCCGGCGCTTCGCGCAGCAGCAGGACCGTGCTGTCGGTCCATGGCTGTCGGTGGTGGATGATGATGAGGCTCAGGGTGTTGGGGCCCCCGAGGACAACCTCGTCGCTGAAGACGTCCTCCGTGTGGGCGCCGTGGTGCCGGAGCCGTAGGCGAAGGGCCCAGCGCCGTGGCACCGAGGACGGGTCGGTGTCCAGCCACTCCAGGCGTGCGCTGACGATGGCGGTGTTGGAACCTGTACGGGAGCGCCACGCGGAGAACGGCGCGCTGCGCCAGATGACCAGGGGGACGTCGCGTTCGCCGTCGACGCGCGTGGCGCCCTTGCCGACCCGGCCCATGACCGCAGCGGCGGCCTCATGCGGATCGCCTTCCACCGGCAGCAGCCGATGGTGCTCCCAGGAAGGTGTCGACCCGTGAGAGGCGAACTGCCCCAGTAGGGCGGGACCGTCGTCGATCCCGCTGGCTGCCGGGTCCCCGGCCAGGCAGAGGATGACGTCAGCCCATGCTGCCGCGCTGCGGCCCCACACGGCATGGTTGCTGATGTCGCGGCCGGCTTCACGCGGCTGGGGGACGAAGACGACCATCCTGCCCACGAGTGCGGAGTGTGGCCACTTCTCCTTCAGCGCGGACAGGACCTGTTGCCGCCAGGCTTCGTCACCGGCCGCTGGCAGCAACACGGCTGCCGCCCAGGACTCGGGGGGCTCCTCGCCCGCGAACACGGTGACGAATGAGGGGTCCCAGGACGGCAGCGGTCGGAGGTGGTCGGGGATGACGTGGGCCCGTCCATGGAGCATGTCGTTGAAGTCGACCAGGTATGTGGCCGGGTCGGTGACCTGCTGGTGGTGTGTGTGCCAGGTGACGTGCAGGATGCGGCCCGAGCGGCCGGCGTGGCCGCCGCTGTGGACCCGTACCCGCTGTCCCACGCTCAGCGCGCCCACGGCAGGGAGCAGGACCTGGTCGGCGCTACGCCGCAACTCTTCGGCGGCCTTCTCGAACATCGACTTGTTGTCGATGCGAGTCTTCCCCTCGATTCCGGGGCCGTGCTCTGAGGACGGCAGCGTGTCCTCAAGGAAGTGTTCTCCATAGCCGTGTAGCGACTCCCACAGGCGCCACAGCCGTCCCGATTCCGGCGCCGGCCCTGTCCATGGACCTTCTTCCGAAGACCGGGGGTTGGCCAGAGCTTGCCGTGCGGTCGTGTTCGCCCGCAGCGCCCAGGGGCCTATCCGGTACTCGGGTTCTGGGCCCGGCAGATGCTCGCTGAGAGCGCGGTGCAGGTCTTCGGGCGAGTCGACGTGGTATCGGACCTTCCTCAGATCCACGTCACGCGGCGCGTATCCATCGCGAGTCGCGATCATGTCGTAGATCAGAGTGAGCAGGTCCCGTGCGGTGGAGTCGACGGTCCTCATCAGTAGGGCTTGTCGACGGGCAGCCCGCCATCGCTCCGAGGCGCCAGGATCCATTCACCCGTCCTCTGCCGTGGTCGTGGGTGCCCTCACCCCAGCGTATCCGTCAGGAGCGGCGGTGGCTGGCGGCACATCACGTCACACGGCGCGCTTCGCGCTGATCAATACGCCCTGCGGGAACCCGATGTCGGATCGACGAGCCTGCTGCCTTGAGGAGGCGTTGGCGTGGGGCGTTCGTTGGGTCGCCGCGTGGCCTGCGACGGTGCCTGGTACCGGCCATGGCCAAGAGCTGGCCAGGGAAGGCGACTGCGCGGCCGTTCACCCCGACAGCCGTGCGGTGGTGGGCGGTGACGCATCAGCGGCTCTGGCCGGAGCCATTGGTGGGGGTGAGGATCGCGAGGCGGGTGGTGGGTTGGTTGGCTGGGTGGAGGAGGTGGGCGAGGACGGTGACGGTGTCGCCGTTGTGGGCGGGGAGACGTAGGTCGAAGGTGACGTCGTCGCGGCTCGCGGTGACTTCGGGATGGTCGGCCCATCGACGGCGGCAGGCCGGATCTTCGAGGGTGTGGGCGAGGAGTTCGCGAAGTCGTGGGTTCTCGGGGCGAGCGGCGTGGGCTAGACGCAGCATGGCGAGGAATCCGCCGACGTGGTCGTCCCAGGCCAGTATCTGGTGGCGGGCGTCGGGGGAGAGCACCCAGTCGATGAGGTTGGCGCGGGGGCGTTCGACCCAGGGGAACCAGGTGGCCATGGGGTCGTTGTAGCCGAGGAGGTCCCAGGTCTCGCTGGTGAGGAATGCCGGGTGGGGTAGTTGGTTGATCAGGTCGCTGAGGCGATCGTGGTTGCCGGTTTCGGGAGGAGGGAGAGGGATGAGCTGGGCGGTGTGGAGGTAGAGGGCGACGCGTTCGTCGCGGCTGAGGAAGAGAACCTCGGCGAGGCGGTCCAGCGCCTGCGGATCGCTGCGGATCGGTTCGCCCGCCTCGACCTTGCGGTACCAGCGTTCGCTGACGCGGGCGCGAGTGGCGGTTTCGACCTGGGTGAGAGGGCGGCGCTGGCCGTCCTGGCGGCCCGCGCGTGCGCGCCAGGCGCGCAGGAGCGCGGGAAGCCCGTCGCGCTCCGGCCTGGCCGGGTGGGCGTGGCGGTGGCCCGTGCCGGATGTCATGGCGGTCCTCCCTCCCGCCGGGCGTTGGTCTGCTGTCAGGGTCGGGCCGACAGTGGGGGAGGGCTACCTCGTCGGGTCCGTTCGGGTGACATGTCCCGACTCACTGGACACGGGCTTTCGCGTCGCTCGTGAACCGGCACGCACGTGCCGAATTTCAGAAATCGGCACGTGCGTGCCGGTTTTCGGCTTGCCACCGTGGCGTCTTTATGACTGGCGAGAAGACGCCAGGTCGGTTTCGAGGATCGTAAGAATGCCCCCTCGCCGTAGCGCGGTCAACAACTCACCGTCGCGATACTGGAGTTCACGGGGATGCACGTGCAGATCAGAGGGCTCCGGCGGGACGTGCGACTGACGAGTCTGCGAATGGTCTTGTGATCTTCGATGGCGTGTTTGTAATCTCCCGCATCACGTCGGCACATCGTTCCGAGCTATCGCCAGTTGGCGACGGCAACGGCGTTGTCTGGTGTTGTTTTTGGGCGGGCAGGAAGCCGAATGGGAGCTGCGTTAGCGTCCCACTTCGCAGCGTCCCTCGTTCCGATGTGGTGTGAACGGAGGTGCTTCTCTGTGGTGATGGCTGCCACGACTCTGACGTACGCCGAGCGCGCAGCGGCGAAGCGGGGGTTCGGGCTGGCATTGGTGGCGCGAACGCGCTTGTCGCGGCGGATGCGTCGAGGTGCGTGCTGTGCGGCGATCGCCGTCCTCGTGCTGACGGCCTGCAGTGATGCGTCTTCCGCGGGCGGTGATGGATCCATGGAGCGGGCCGACTCGAGTCCGTCGACGCCGCCTGCCGGGAGCGCTACACCGACCCCGGAGACTGTGGTGGATCGAGCCAAGGAAGCGGCGCTGGCGGCCTATCGGGGAATGTGGCTAGACATGGCGCGGGCAGCCCGGACGTCGAATTGGCGGGCCGGGTATCTGGCTGATCATGCGACGGGGGACGCGCTGACGGCGATCACGGGGAGCCTGTATGCGGATCACCGCAATGGGTTGGTCACCCGTGGTGACCCCATTCTCTATCCCACCGTGTCCTCGGTGAATCCGCCGAACGATCCGACCGCCATCATGATCGACGACTGTGGAGATTCCACCAACTGGCTCAAGTACGAAGAAGATACGGATCAGTTGGCGGATGACGAGCCGGGGGGTCGCCAAGCGATCATCGCTGAAGTCAAACGGCAAACGGATGGGATCTGGCAGGTGACCCGATTCGCGGTCCAGTCGGTGGGATCATGCTGACCCGGGTGGTCACCGTGGCGGTGCTCACGTTGATCTCGGTCGCCGTGAGCGCGCTGCCCGCAGCCGCCGAGACCGGGTGGGGTTGGACTGAGTGCGAGCAGCATCCCATTCCCGGGTGCGAGCTGGGTGCCGGACGGGATGGGGATTCCCCACCGGACGGGGGCGACGGCGGGCCGGCGGAGGGCGGCGGGCAGGAAGCGGTCCCGGACGGCTCCGGGTCGGCTCCGCCTCCGGTCGAGTGCGCGTATGAGCGCAGCGACGACTACGAGCCGTTGCCCGGGGCAGCGCCGGCTTCCTTCTCTGTCCCCTCGTTGACGCTGGGAGGCCGGGCCCCGGCAGCGCAGCGGGTGGGCGTGGTCGTGCCGGCGGTGGAGCCGGGTGAGGGGGAGGGGGCCTGGTACGTGTGGCGCTGTTGGGGGGATGGCGTGCGGGATGCGTTGTATCAGCCTCCGGTGTGGATTCCGGATGGTCCGGGAGACGGTGGGGCGGGGGTATCGCCTGCGGCGTTGGCGCAGCGGGCGTATGAGCAGCTGCGGCTGCCGGCTCCGGGGATCGAGGCGAGTCCGGAGGTGGAGCAGTTGGGTGCAGGTGCCGACGTGGTTGTGGCTGGACCGGGCGCAGTGGGGCGCGGTGTCGGCGACGGCGTCGGTGCCGGGGGTGGAGGTGACGGCGACGGCGCGTCCGATGTCGGTCGAGTGGTCGATGGGCGACGGGTCGACGGTGGTGTGTGACGGGCCAGGCACCCGCTACGAGGCCGGCCGGCATCAGCCGGAGGACGCTTCGCCGGACTGCGGCCATGTGTATCGCTCGTCTTCGACCGGCCAGCCCGACGAGGCGTACGCCGTTTCGGCGGAGGTGCGGTGGTCGGTGACGTGGGCTGGTGCTGGGGACTCGGGGGTGTTCCCCGGGTTGACGACGACGTCCACCACG
Source organism: Streptomyces sp. 4N509B (assembly GCF_052245655.1). Taxonomy (NCBI): domain Bacteria; kingdom Bacillati; phylum Actinomycetota; class Actinomycetes; order Kitasatosporales; family Streptomycetaceae; genus Streptomyces; species Streptomyces sp. 4N509B. The sequence continues at coordinate 7,347 of NZ_JBQQBZ010000059.1, read as the reverse complement.
TCCTTCCGCGTGGTGGAGAGTCCTGCGCTGGTCACGCGGTGAGCCCGATCAGGTCGAGAGGAGAGGTGAGGTGCGGATGACATCGGGAGGGGCCGTGCAGGTGAGATCGGGTCCGTCTGGGGACGCGCTGCCGCCGCGAGGGAACAGCGGACGGAACGGCGGGGCTCCCGGGCGGCTGGCGGGTGCGCGGCGCGGGCGGCGGGTGCCGCATCTGCTGGTGGGGGTGCTGCTGGTGGTCGGTTGTGCGGCGGGGGGCGTGGTGTGGGCTGCGGAGTGGGGGCAACGCGAGCCGGTTCTGGTGCTGGCGCACCCGGTGCAGGCTGGGCAGCGGCTTTCGGCGGGCGATCTGCGGGAGGTGAGCCTGGCCGTGGAGGGCGGTGTGGCGGTTCTCGCCGCCGAGGAGGCGGGGGATGTCGAGGGGCGGGTGGTCGCGTTCAGCCTGCCGGGCGGGACGTTGTTGACCGAGGAGTTGCTGGGGCCGGCTGAGGTGCCGGGGCCTGGGCAGGCGGTGGCGGCCGTGGGGTTGGAGGCGGGGCAGTTCCCGCCGCAGGTGCAGCCCGGCAGCTCGGTGCTGGTGGTGGCCGCCGCGGAGCAGGACGCGTTGGGCGCGCCGTCGACGGCGACGGGGCAGGCGGGGACGGCCGGTGCGGGGGCGGCCTGGAGTGGGGTGGTGGCCGCGGTGGATGGCGGTGGGCAGGGCGAGCCCACGGTCATCTCGTTGCGGATGGCCGAGCCGGATGCGAACGCGCTGGCCTCGGTGCCGGCGGCCGAGGTGCGGCTGGTCCTCGTCAACGGTGCGGCGGCGGGGGAGGCTGGCTCGTGACGTTGGTGGCGGTGGCGAGTTTGAAGGGGTCGCCGGGTGCGACCACGACGGCGCTCGCGCTGGCGGCGGGGTGGCCGGGCGACGCGGCGCCGGTGGTGGTGGAGTGCGACGCGGCCGGGGGCGACCTGGTGGCGCGCTTTCGTGGTCTGGAGTTGGCGCCGGGGTTGGTGTCGTTGGCGGCTGCGGCCCGACGCGCGGGTGAGGATGACGGGTTGATCTGGCGCCACACCCAGCGGCTGCCCGGTGGCCTGGCCGTGGTGCCTGGCCCTCCGGGGGCGGAGCAGGCGCGCGCGGCGCTGGCCGAGCTCGCCTCGGGTGCGCACGGGCAGGCGTTGCGCCGCTGGGCGGGGCGCCCGGGTGTCGTGGTGGTCGCGGACTGCGGGCGGCTCGATGCGCACGCGCCCACGTTGGCGGTGGTGCGGCAGGCCGACGTGCTGGTGTTGCTGTCCGGAGCCGGTGACGACGCGCTGGCGCACCTCGCTGTCGGGCTCGACGCCGCGGCGCGTTGGTGCCGGCGGACGGTGCTGGTGCTGGTGGGCCAGGGGCATGCGACCGAGGAGGTCGCGAGCGCGTTGGGCATCGAGGTGGCCGGACGCATCCCGTACGACCCGCGAGGGGCCGCCGCGTTCACCGGGCGCCCGGCGGGCCGGCGGGCGCCGGCACGCTCGGAGCTGGGCCGCGCCGCGGCCGGGCTGGCCGCCCGGATCGAAGCCGAACTCGCCGCCTCGCACGGCTCGACGGACGTCTCCCGCACCGGCCAGCAGCCTCTCTTCGTCAACGTGCCGGACGGAGTGAGGCGATGAGCGGCCACACCCACTCCGCCCTGCCTTCCCCACCCCGGCCGTCGGTCAACGGCGCCCCTCGTCCTGCGTCGGCGTCGGGTTCGGTGGACGCGGCGGCTCTTCCCGGGACGGGTGAGCCGTTGTCGGCCGCGGCCGAGGGAATGCGCGACGCGTTGCGGCAGCGGCTGTCGGTGTGGCTGTCCACCCGGGTTCGCGCGGCTGGCGCGAGCGGCCAGCCGCGCCCGGCACGGGAGGAGCAGAAGGCCGAGGCGGTCGCCTTCCTCGCCGACGCCGCCGAGGAGTACGCCGGCCAGCAGTTGACGCGCGGCCAGCCGGTGCTGGGCGCGGCGGAGGAGCAACGCGTCATCACCGCGGTGATCAACGACGTCTTCGGCCTGGGCGGACTGCACCCCCTGCTGGCCCACCAGGAGATCGAGAACATCAACATCAACGGCTGCGACCAGGTGTTCGTCCGCTACGCCGACGGGCGACGCGAGCAGGCCCCGCCCGTCGCGGCGTCGGACGAGGAGCTCGTCGGCCTGGTGCGGGACCTGGCGGCCCGCAGTGGTGTGGAGGAGCGCCACTTCGACCGTGGCAGTCCCGGCGTCTCCTTCCACCTGCCCGGCGGCGAGCGGGTGTTCGCGGTGATGGCCGTGACCGGGCGTCCGGCCGTCGCGATCCGCCGGCACCGCCACCAGCGCGCCACCCTCGCCGGTCTGCGCCGCCTGGGCACCCTCGACGCGCACCTGGAAGCGCTGCTGGCGGCGATGGTGCGGGCGCGGAAGAACCTGCTGATCACCGGGGGCACCGGGGCGGGGAAGACGACGCTGCTGCGTGCTCTGGCCGCCGAGATCCCGGCGTGGGAGCGGCTGATCACCATCGAGGACACCTTCGAGCTCGGCCTCGGAACTGACCGGCAGGCCCACCCGGACGTGGTGGCGATGCAGGCCCGTGAGGCGAACATCGAGGGCGAAGGCGAGATCACCCTGGCCGAGCTGGTGCGGTGGGCGCTGCGGATGTCGCCGGACCGGGTCATCGTCGGCGAGGTCCGCGGGCCGGAGATGATCCCGATGTGCAACGCCATGAGCCAGGGCAACGACGGCTCCATGGGCACGCTGCACTCCTCCAGCAGTGCCGGGGCGTTCACCAAGCTCGCCGCCTACGCGGCCCAGGGTCCCGAGCGCCTCCCGTTGGAGGCCACCAACCTGCTGATCGCCAGCGCGGTCCACTTCGTGATCCATCTGGATGCCGCGCGGGACGTGCCGAACCAGCGGGTGGTGGCGTCGATCCGGGAGGTCGTCGGAGCGGAGGACCGGCAGGTCATCTCGAACGAGATCTTCCGCCCCGACCCCGTCACGGGCCGGGCGCTGCCGGGCGTGCCGATGCGCGTGGAGACCCTGGAAGGGCTGCGCGCCGCAGGGTTCCGCCCCGAGGCGTTCACCGAGTTCCGGGGGTGGGGCGGATGACCGGCGAGGTCGGGCTGTTCGGCCTGCTCGGTGTCGGCGTCGGCATGGGGCTGTGGCTCGTGCTGCGCGCTCTATCCGCGCCGCGGCACTCGGCCGGCGAGGTGAGTTCCCGAACCCGCAGGCCGAGGGCGACGCGGGCGCGGCGCGAGAACGCCCGGCGGTGGCTGGCCGCCAGCGGCGCGGCGGGCCTTGCGGTAGCTGTGGTCACCGGCTGGTTCGCCGCCGGGCTCCTCGTTGCCGCCGCGGTCTGGCACGGGCCGCGGCTGTGGGGCTCCCAGCACGGCGAACAGCGGGCGGTCGACCGGATCGAAGCGGTCGCGACGTGGGCGGAGACGCTGCGCGACACCCTGGCCGCCGGGGCTGGGCTGGAGCAGACCATCACCGCCATCGCCCCGACCGCCCCGACCGCGATCCGCCTCCACGTCCAGGCCCTGGCCGGCCGGCTCCACGACGGGCAGCGGCTGGCGCCCGCCCTGCGGCGACTGGCCGACGAACTGGCCGATCCCACCGCTGACCTGGTGATCGCCGCGCTGATCCTCGCCTCCGAACATCAGGCCCGTCAGCTCGCCCCCCGATTGGGGGCGTTGGCCGACAGCGCCCGCGCGCAGGTCGAGATGCGCCAGCGCGTGGACGCGGCCCGCGCCCGCATCCGGACGACCGTGCGGATCGTCGTCACCACCACCGCTGGCTTCGTCGCCGGACTGTGCGTGTTGAACCGCGACTTCCTCAGCCCCTACGACTCGCTGACCGGACAGGGGATGCTGCTGGCCATCGGCGCGGTCTTCGCCGCCGCCCTCGCGTGGCTGGGGCACCTGGCCCGGTTCGAACAGCCCGAACGCTTCCTGATGCGGACGGGGAGCCCGTGATGACCGGCATCCTGCTGCTGGCCGCCGGGGCGGGCGCCGGGCTGTGGCTGCTGCTGGTCTGGGCCGCCCCACCCCACCCGCGGCTGGCCACGCTGGTGGACTCGCTGCGCGCCACCACCGCGCCCCCGACCGCCATCACCGGGGAGGACCCCGCCGGGCCCGAGCCGGGGTGGGCCACCCGCCTGGGCCGCCCCTTCACACCGCTGCTGCGCGCGGCCGGCCTGCCCCGCCCCGGCCTGGTCCGCGACCTGGCCATCACCGGGCGCGCCGTCTCCACCCACCTGGCCGACCAGGCCGCGCTCGCCCTGTCCGGCCTGCTCCTCCCCGGCGCCGTCGCCGCCCTCGCGGCGCTGGGCGGCAGCCCGCCGGGCTGGGTTACGCCCGCCGGGGTCGGGATCGCCCTGGCGGTGGCGGGGTTCCTTCTGCCGGAGATGTCGGTGCGTGCCGAAGCCGCCCGACAGCGGGCGGCGTTCCGCCACGCGCTGGGCGCCTACCTCGACCTGGTGCACATCCTGCTGGCCGGGGGCTCGGGCGTGGTCGGCGCTCTGCACGACGCCGCCGACATCGGCGAGGGCTTCGCCTTCTCCCACATCCGCCGTGCGCTGGCCACCGCCCAACTCACCCGCGTCTCCCCGTGGCAGGCCCTCGCCGAGCTCGGCACCGAACTGGACGTGCGGGAGTTGACCGAGCTGGCCACCTCCGTCTCCCTGGCCGGCACCGAGGGCGCGAAGGTTCGCGCGTCGCTCGCCGCGAAGGCCGCCGCGTTGCGCACCCGCGCAGGGGCCGAGGCCGAAGCCGCCGCCCACACCGCGACCGAACGGATGGCCGTCCCCACCGCCCTGCTGGCCTTCGGCTTCGTCTTCCTCATCGTCTACGCCGCCATGTCCCACGCCACCCTCGCCCTGTGAGGGGCGAGGGAACGCCTCCACACAGTTCACGTTGAAGGACCTGCCATGCGCCATCGCCCGATCACCGTTCTGACTGCCGTGTGCATTCGCCTCCGGCTCGCCCTGCACAGCGCGAAGGAGAACGCCGACGGCGGCTACAGCTCGGAGACCGTCATCCTGACCGCGTTCCTCGCCGGCCTCGGTCTGGCCGTCGCCGGCATCTTCGGCCCCCGGATTCTGACCGCCGCCCGCGACGTCGTCTTCAGCGACTGAACCCTCATGGCCACGCCTGCGAGCGCCCGACGCCGACAGCCACGGCCAGGTGACCGATCACTCACCGCCGCCCTGCGCACCGACCGTGGGGCGGCGGTCACCGAGCTGGTCATCGTCTTTCCCGTCGTCCTCACGCTCGTGCTCATCGTCGCGCAGCTGGCGCTCTGGGCCCACGCCACCCACACGGCGCAGGCTGCCGCCTCCCACGCGCTGTCCGCCACCCGCGTCCTGGACGGCACCACGAACGATGGCCGCGCCGAGGCCGCGTTCGTCCTCGGCCAGCTCGGCGACGGCGCCCTCAAGCACGTCACCGTCCAGGTCACGAGGGACGCCGAACGGGCCACCGTGCAGGTGGAAGGCACCGCGCGTGCCGTCGTGCCCTTCCTGCACCTGCCCGTCCGTGCCGAAGCCGCCGGACCCGTCGAAGAAGCCTCCCAGACCGCAGAGTCGGCGGCGCCGTGACGGGCCGGCTGCGGTGGCTGCGGACCGACCGCGGCTCGGCGTCGGCCGAGCTGGTGGTGGTGATCCCCGTGCTGCTGATCGTGCTGTTCTTCATCGTCTACTGCCAGCGCGGCGCCGAGGCCCGGCTGCGCCTGAACGACGCCGCACACCAGGCCGCCCGCGCCGCCAGCCAACAAACCACCCCCGCGGCGGCCAGCGACAGCGCCCGTGCCACCGCCACGGCCGCGCTCGACCAGGCCGGCGTCAGCTGCCGCTCCTTCACCGTCCGCGTCACCGGCACCCTCCAGCCCGGCTCGACGGTCACCGCCCACGTCACCTGCACCGTCGGACTCGACGATCTCGCGTTCCTCCCGCTGCCCGGCGCCAAACAGCTGACCGCGACCTTCCACGCACCCGTCGACCGCTTCCGCACCACCGCCACCGTGCGTCACTCCGGGCCCACGACCGGAGGCGACGCCGCATGAGACGACAGGGATGGCCCAGCGACCGGGGCCAGATCTCCGCGTTCGTCGTCACCCTCATGGCCACCCTGCTGCTCTTCGGCGGCCTGGTCCTCGACGGCGGCCTCGCGCTGGCGGCGAAAGTGAACGCCATCGGCCAGGCCCAGGAAGCCGCCAGGGCCGGCGCGCAGGCCATCGACCTCGACGCCTTCCGCGCTGACGGCACGATCCGCCTGGACCCCGACCAGGCCCGCGCCCTGGCTCAGGACTACCTGAACGCGGCCGGCGCCCGCGGCACGATCCGCGCCACCGCCACCGAGGTCACGGTCACCATCACCCACGACCAGCCCACCCAACTCCTCCAACTCGCCGGCCTGACCGAGTTGTCTGTCACTGCCACCGGCACCGCGCGCCCCGAACCCGGCGTCACCGGCGCGATCCCGTAGAAGGAGGACGAGGCCGCCATGCCCCACCCCACAGCTCCCCAGCACCTCCGGCTCCACCACCGCCTGGCCCGCACGGCAGTCCACCTCGTGCGCGCCGTGCTGGCCGCCGCCCTCCTTGCGGCCCTGCTCGGCGGGTTCCCCGTCGCGCTGTGGGTGTACGTCGGCTGGCCCCTGCCCGACCACGTCCCGACCTGGAACGACGTCTCCGTCTTCCTCACCACGCCGCTGACCACGACGCGCCTGCTGAACCTGCTGGCCTGCATCCTGTGGCCCACCTGGGCCCTGTTCGCCCTGGACGTCGCGCGCGCCATCGCCGAGCAGGCTGCGGCGCTGCCCCACCCGACCATGCCGCGGCCCCACCGGCCCACCCACGCGTTGGCCGCAGCTCTCGTCGGCATGCTCACCCTCGGCTCGCTTTCCCCCACCGCGCGGGAACCGTCGACCGCCCCCGCCGTCGCCCTCTCCGAGCCCATCTCCCTGGCCACGCTCGACGAACCAGCGGGCTCGACCGCCGCACCCTCCCTCCCCGGCGCGGACCCGCACACCGCGGGCCACCGGCAGCGCACCGAAACGGTGCGGCCACCCGACAACGGCACGTACGACAGCCTCTGGCGCATCGCGCAACGATGCCTCGACGACGGCACCCGCTGGCCGGAGATCTACCGCCTCAACGAAGGCCGCCCCCAGCCCGACGGCCGAGCCCTCACCAACCCCGCCCTCATCCACCCCGGCTGGCAACTCCTCCTTCCCCCCACGCCGGGCAACCGTCCCGCCGACCTCGACGGCGCCGGTGCGACGGAGGACGACACCAGCGACGAACCCCACGCCGGCCAGAACGAACGGCAGGACACCGACGACCACGGCACCACACCCCCACCCACGGCCCCTCCCGAGCAGCCCAC
>NZ_JBQQBZ010000058.1:0-30340 GCF_052245655.1 Streptomyces sp. 4N509B | reverse complement strand
GGCGTCGGAGGCGGGATGTGGCGAGCTCATCTCACGCCCCCGCCCGGGGCAGCCGCGCCACGACGCGGAAGCCGTCGCGGCCGTCGTCACGCGGGCCGGCCTCGGCGCTGCCGCCGCAGGCGGCGGCCCGCTCCCGTATCCCGATCAGCCCCTGACCGGCTCCGCCGTTGCCGTTCGCGTGCCCGTTCGCCCGCCCTTTCGCATGCCCTTTCCCGTTCGCATGCCCTTTCCCGTCGCCGTTCCCGCCCGTGCCGTCGTCCGTCACGCTCACCACCAACGCCCCGTCCTCCTCCTGCCAGTCCAGCCGCACCAGCGCCGTCGTCGCCCCAGCATGCTTGACGGTGTTGGTGAGCGCCTCCTGCACCACGCGGTAGGCCGCCACCTCCGTGTCCGGCGGCAACGGTCGCGGCTCGCCGCTGGTCCGCAGCTCCACGCGCAGGCCCGTCGACCCCGCGACCCGCCGCACCAGCTCCGGCACGCCCGCCACCGTCGGCTGCGGCGTCAACTCCCCCACCCGCTGCTCGTCGTCCTTCAACACCCCGAGGATGCGCCGCAGCTGCGCCATCGCGTCCCTCCCGGCCCCGGCGATCGCCTCGAACGCGGCCTCCGCCCGCCCCGGGTCGCTGCGCACCACGACGGGACCGGCCTCGGCCTGCACCACCATCAGGCTCACGGCGTGCGCGAGGATGTCGTGCATGTCCCGCGCGATGCGGGCCCGCTCCTGCGCGGCGGCCCGTTCCCGCGCCGCCTCCCGCTCCCGCTCGGCGCGCAACGCCCGGTCCTCCACGGCGGCGGTGTACGCGGCCTGCACGCGGGCGAGGACGCCGAGGCCGTAGGCGGCGGCGAACGTCGTCTGGTGGAAGACGTACTCGACCGGCTCGCCCTTCTCGACGGTGGCGATCACCACGGACGAGCAGATGATCCAGCCCCACAGCATCGTTCGCCGCTGCCAGGGCGGGGAGATCGCGGCCACCGTGTAGAGCACGACGAGACCGCCGTAGTTCACGTCCGGCGGCGGGTGGTGGTGCAGCGCCATCGCGACGGTGAAGCCGCTGACCACCCACGCGCACAGGAACGGCACGCGCCGCCGCCACACCAGCGGCACGACGGTGCAGACCGCGAGCAGGTACCCCAGCCAGGTCGCGGGGGTCTCGCCCTGCTCGGGCACGACGAACTGCGCCGACACGGCCAGCAGCACGAGGACGGCGAGGCCCCCGTCCACGGCGTACGGATTGGCGGCACGCAGCCGCCCGGCGAGATCGGACACACGACCCATACGGCAACTCCCCGCGTCACTCCGGGCCCGGCCAGTATCGGGGCACGGGGGCGGGGGTGTCCTCACCGGTACGAGGGATATCCCGGTCCCGAGCCGGGGACGGCTACCGCCCCGGGGGACGCCCGGCGGTGTGCCGAGGTGCCTGTGCCGAGGTGCCTGTGCTGAGGTGCCTTCGGGCCCGCCCACCGCTTCGCCGGTGACGTATCCGGCGGAGCCCGCGGACCTCTCGCGACCGCGCTGGGAGTCGCGAGGACTGACGCGGCCTGTCAGCCGCCGGGCGCCTCAGAGGTCATCGGGAAGCAGCCGGAAGGCGTGCGATCCCGTGAGCGGTGTGATGGCACGAAAGTCCCGGCGATCCAGGGTGAGGACCGCCTCGGTCTCGTACTCCTCGGCGAGGACGACGTTGACGGCGTCGGTGAGATCCAGCCGCAGGGCGGCGTATCGGTCCTGGACGGCGCGGGCCTTGCGGAGCGTGTGAGCGGAGACGGATGGCACCGCGACCCGCCCTGCGCCTTCCTGACCCAGCAACCAGTCATTGACGACGTGCGCGGTGCGCCGGTTGATGTTCCGGGTGGTGACGTGCTCGATCTCCAGCATCACCAGGGGGGAGACGACGATGAGAGCCGCTTCCCGCAGTGCGGTGCGGGCTTCCTGGTGCCCCGGATCAGCGGTGTTGAGCGCGGCCACCAGTCCGGACGTGTCGCCGATGACGATCACTCCGTGTCCGCCACAGCATCGCTGGTGGCCTCGTGGATCTCCTCGGCTGTGACCGGTCCACCGAAGTCGAGACTGGGGATCTCCAGGTCCTCGCTCCACCGCCGGCTGCGGAGGGCAACGAGATGGAAAGCCTCCCGGAAGTACTCCGACTCCGGGCGCCCCTCCCGAGCAGCGGCTTCCTTGATCAGTGCGAGATCCTCTTCGTCCACCATGACCGTCGTCTTCTTCAATGCCATAAGGTTATGGTACCTCCACCACCAGTAGCTCCGGCGGACGTGAGGGAGCACACCGAGAGTGACGACCTCCGCCCGATCCGCGCGGATCTCCCGCTCCGCCTCAAGAGTCGGCCGGCTTCCGCTTGCCCGCCGGAGCTCTCGTCGGCACGAGGGGTGTCACCGCCCGAGCCAGACCCGATGCGGTGTCCAGCCCCGGGGTCCTGGCCGGGACCGCCCATGTCCGGTCAGTTGCAGCAGTCGCATCCGGGCTGGCAGCCGCACGCATCGGGCTCACCCTTCGCCGTCGCGACAGGGGCGGCGCAGCAGCCCTCGCCCTGCCATGCGTCGCGGCCTTCCCTGACCGCGACGGCGGCGATCACCAGGGCGGCGATCGGGTCTGCCCACGCCCAGCCCAGGGTGGCGTTGAGGAGCAGGCCGAGCAGCAGGACGGCGGACAGGTAGGTGCACAGAAGTGTCTGTTTGGAGTCGGCGACCGCCGAGGCGGAGCCGATCGCGCGGCCGGCGCTGCGCTGGGCGGCGGACAGGAACGGCATCACCAGCAGGGAGAGGGCTGCCAGCACGATGCCGGGGATCGAGCGTTCCGCCTCGCCGGTACCGGCCAGTGCGCGGGCCGCTTCTATGGTGACGTATGCGGCGAGTACGAAGAAGGAGACCGCGATGATCCGCAGGGCGGTCTTCTCGCGGGCCTCTCGCAGGGCGTGGTCGCGTGCGGAGAACTGCCAGGCGACCGCTGCGGCGGAGGAGACCTCAATGACGGAGTCGAGGCCGAAGCTGATCAGCGCGATGGAGGAGGCGAGTGTCCCGGCGGTGATCGCGACGATCGCCTCGATGACGTTGTAGGTGATCGTCGCGGCGACCAGCAGGCGTATTCGCCGGGCGAGTGCGTCGCGGCGGGCCGGAGCGGGACCGAGGGATATGGCGGCCACTCAGCAGCATCCCTTCTCGTCGGCGTCCGGGCAGGTGCGGTCGGCCTCGACGGCGACAACCGCCGTGCGCAGGTCGTTGATGGCGTGCCCGAGGCGGGCGTCGGCGAGTTCGTAGCGGGTGCGGCGGCCGTCGGGGATGGCGACGACGAGGCCGCAGTCGCGCAGGCAGGCGAGGTGGTTGGACAGTCGAGTGCGGGAGACGCCGATGCGGTCGGCCAGGTCAGCCGGATACGCGGGGGCGTCCCGGAGGGCCAGCAGAAGCTGGCAGCGGATCGGGTCGGCGAGGGCACGGCCGAAGCGCGCGAGCACCTCGACCTCGGGAGCGAGAGTCAGCACCCCATCAGAGTACAGAGAACCATGAATTCAGAAAGTCCTGTATAGAGGTTGGCGCGCGGGGCGGGCCCCTCGCCCGGCCTCGGGCGTGGGGCCGGGAGGGTCGAGCACGCCCTCGCGGCTCGACGCTTCCCAAGTGCTTGTCCTGGGTCGACGGCAGAGAGAAGCGCGCGTCCGCATCGTCGTGCGCCGTAGCGCCCCACCTCATGGGTGGGTTGGTGGGACCGGGACGCTCAGGCGGTGGGCAGTTCGCCCTCCCGCACGGCGGAGACGAACGAGGACCAGCCGTTCGCAGGGAAGACCAGGGCCGGGCCGGTGGGGCACTTGCTGTCACGGACGGGCATCACGCCTGGGAAGCCGTCTGCGACCTCGACGCAGGTCGCGTCTCCCCCGTTGCTGTAGCTGCTCTTGCGCCAGACAGCGCGGCTGAGGCTGACGGTGTTCATGATCTGCCGCCTTCCATGACGTTCCTGATGAAGTCCAACGACTCTGTCGGCGAGAGAGCCATGTCTCGCAGTCGATCGTATGACAGGCGATACCGGGCGAACTCCTCAGGATCTTCGATCAGTTGCCCTGACTTGTTTCCCTCCAGCCAGGCAACGCCGGTTCCGTCCGACTGCCAGAGCAGAGACAGCGACCCACCCATGAGGTCATGGACCCCGGCGGCCAACGGGAGCACCTGCAAGACGACCGACGGCTGCGCGGCGGACTCGATCAGATGGGAGAGCTGGCACTCCCAGATCTTCGCGTCGGCCGTAGGGCGCCTGAGCGCTGACTCGTCCAGGATGACACGCAGGCTCGGGGGGTGGTCACGCTGCAACATCTCCTGGCGGCTCATGCGGGCCGTCACCTGCGCTTCGAGATCGTCCTCTGACCATTGACCCGGAGCAGAGGACAACACAATCCGTGCGTAGTCCTCCGTCTGGAGGAGTCCGGGGATCGCGACCATGTACTTGTACATGATCACTGCGCTGTCCTCGTACTGCATGAACAGCTTGAAGCGATCGACGATGACGCTGTTGCGTGCGGACTTCCACAGCTTCACGAGCAAGCCGTCAGTGTCGTAGAACGCGTCGAGATCCTCCATCACGAGGCGCTTGGAGAGTCGTTTCCCGTTCTCAAGGCGGTTCAGGTAGCTCCGCTCGTATCCGGTGTCCTCCGAGAGCTGACTCAGGGACTTGCCGGATTTCCTTCTGAGTGTCGCGAGCGCGTGGCTCAGCGTTTCGCGTGCGTCCTGCTGATCGTCGTCTTCGTGTTCGGTCATGCGATCACTCGTTCGTTGTCGGGTGCCGTGACAACAGTTGATGGGGCATCAACGCGCCTGGCCGGGAGGATGGTTGAGATACACGGGCTGGCCGCCGTCGCTTTCCTCAGGGCCTGGGAACGGCACGTTTCCGAACTCGACTGCGGACAAACCGATACGACAGGTCACGTGGTTTCGGAGGTTGATGACATGAACCACGGTAGTAGGCCGTACGCCGCCTCGCCGGCGTTGTTCCGAATTCGCGTTCACGGTGTACGGGAGACGGCGCGGTGAGCGGGGAGGCGGCTTCGTCCGGGGCCGCGTCGGCGGGTCAGGAACGGCCGGTGGGGAGCCAGGACAGTGCGACGTTGGAACGGCTTCGCCGGCTGGTGCGGGAGGTCAACGAGACCAACCGCAGGAACCGGGTGAGCAAGGGCGGCAGGAGCCGGCGGTGGTCCCGGTGACGGCTTTCGTGCTGCTGCGGGGGGCGGCGTTGAAGCTGTGCGAGGAGCGGGCCGTGGATGCGCCGGACGCGTTGTACCGGCTGTCGTGTCTGACGTGCTCGGCGGTGTCCGATCTCGTGCGGGACGACGCCAGGCCCGTGCAGGTCTGGGCCCTCGGCCACACGCAGGAACACGGCCTGAACCACAACCAGTTCCGCCTCACCACCCACCGGTACTGGCGCGTCGACCCCGCGCACGCACCGGTCGGCGCCACGCCGTGGCCGCCGCTCCCGGGGGCCGTGCGGGCGGCGCCCGTGCCCGTGCCCGGACCCGTGCCCGGACCCGGACCGCAGCCCAGCCGCCGCAGACACGCGGGCGTGCGCGGGTGGCGCCGGCTCCGGTCCGTCGTCGCGGCGGTGGTGGGCGTGGTGGGCCGCCGTGCGTAGCGGCCGGATTCCGGCGCGCGGCGGGCTGACGGTCTCCCGCGACACGGTCCGCGCGGGCGACCGCGTCGCCATCGGCGGGGAGACGTTCACCGTCCAGCACGTCACCCGCTACGCCGCGGGCGGCGCCCGCCTCGTCTTCACCACCGGCGAGCACCTGGTCCTGCGGCCCTGGACCCGCCTCGACGTCACCCGCCCCGTCGCGCCCTCCGCCGCCGACCGATGACGGTCGTTCCTCCCGACGGCCCGCGTTGGAAACGGACGCGGACGTCACCGCTCCGCGTGGTGCTGGAGAGGCGTCGGCGAGCGCTGGCCCTGGTCCGACTGCGCGCGGCGGTCAGGGAGGGGGCGCTGGATCTGGACGTTCTGGAGGACAGGAAGAACCGCCGACGTGGAACGGGGTGAGCTCTCTCCGCCCACGGGCGAAACGGGTGACAGCCGGCCGCCCGGCGGCGTGCCGGGGGCCCGTGTCGTGGGCACTCGGGCGTCCCATGGTCGGGGCGCCGCAGTCGCCTCGTGGCCGGTCGGCGCCGTTCGGCGGCGTTCGGCGCCGGTCAGAGCCGGACGGTGCCGGCCGGAGCCGGACGGTGCCGGCCGGAGCCGATCAGGATCGTAAGGAGCGGTAGCTGTGCGCGGTGTCGTGATGCACGCCCCCGGGGACGTCCGGGTGGAGGAGCGGGAGGACCCCCGGATCGTCGCGCCGACGGACGCGGTGATCCGCGTGTCGGCGGCCTGCGTCTGCGGCTCGGACCTCTGGCCGTACCGGGGGGTCGAGGCCGTCGAGGGTCCCACCCCGATGGGCCACGAGTACGTCGGGGTCGTCGAGGAGGTCGGCGCCGAGGTGAGGACGGTCCGGCCGGGACAGTTCGTCGTCGGCTCGTTCTGGGCCTCGGACAACACGTGCGAGCTGTGCCGGGCCGGCTACCAGAGCGCCTGCGTCCACCGGGTCCTCATGGGAACGCTGGGCGCGCAGGCCGAGCGGCTCCGGGTGCCGCTCGCGGACGGCACGCTGGTCGCGACCCCCGACACGCCCCCGGAGGACCTGGTGCCGAGTCTGCTCGCAGCGTCCGACGTGCTCGGCACCGGCTGGTTCGGGGCGGTCGCGGCCCAGGCAGGACCCGGCAGGACGGTCGTGGTCGTGGGGGACGGCGCGGTCGGGCTCAGCGCGGTGCTCGCCGCGAGGCAGCTGGGGGCGGAGCGGATCGTCGCGATGAGCCGCCACGAGCCACGCCAGCGGCTCGCCCGGGAGTTCGGCGCCACCGACATCGTCACCGAGCGCGGCGAGGACGGCGTGGCGAGGATCAGGGAGCTCACCGACGGGCTCGGCGCGCACTCGACGGTGGAGGCGGTGGGCACCGAGCAGTCGTTGACGCAGGCCATCCGGGCCACCAGGCCCGGTGGGCACGTCGGCTTCGTCGGCGTCGCGCACGGCGTCGCCCTGCCGGCGGAGGAGCTGTTCTACTCCCTCGTCCACCTGCACGGCGGGCCGGCCCCGGTGCGCCAGTACCTGCCGCACCTGATCGACCTGGTCTGGCGCCGCGCGATCGACCCCGGCCGGGTCTTCGACCTCGACCTCCCCCTCGACGAGGCCGCCGAGGCGTACCGGGCCATGCACGACCGCCGCGCCATCAAGTCGTTGCTGCGCGCGTGAGGTGGGGGCGGCCGGCGAAGCGCGGTGCCGGCCGGCCACGGCGCGTCGGGCGGGCAGGCGGCCTCGGGCGGGCGCCGTCTCACCCCTGCTCCCGCTCCACCGGGAACCACAGCTCGGCCTCGTCGTCGGCCCCGTTCGTCGACGGCTCGGTGCGCAGGATCGCCGGTCCTGGCCGGCTGCGGTACGGGTTGGACGGGAACCACTCCGTGAACACGTCCCGCCACAGGTACTGGATGGCGTGCGGAGCCGGCCCTGTGGTGGTGAAGACCGCCCAGCCGCCGGCCGGGACGGCCAGGGTCGTCGCGCCCTCGGGCGCGGCCGACACGGCCGCCGCCGGAGCGGCCGACGTGATCACTGCCTGGTAGTAGTCGAGCTCGGTGCCCTCGGCGGCACTCGGGTCCCCGTTGTCGGTGACGGAGACGACGCCCCGTGGCTCCTGGTCCGACAGCTCGGCCAGCTGCTCCAGGGCCTCGGGCGCGGTGCCGCGCACGAAGTCGACGATCGCCTGGTTCGGGCCCTCGTGGACGAGTGGCACCCGGGCCTTGAAGCCGACGACGGTGAACGCCGGCCGGTCCACGATGCGGTAGCGCATGCTGCTGCTCCCCTCGATGGTGAGACGGAAGGACAACCGGGGCTGCGAGACGAGCGGGGCGCCCGTGCGCCGGGCCTCGCCGGGCCCGACGCCGTGCACGGCGCGGAACGCGCGCGCGAACGCCTCGCTGGAGCCGTAGCCGTAGCGCACCGCGATGTCCAGCAACGGCTCCCGCCCGGCGAGCACCTCGGCGCCCGCGACGGTGAGCCGCCGTCGCCGGACGTACTCCGACAGCGGCATGCCGGCGAGCGCGGAGAACATCCGGCGCAGGTGGTACTCCGACGTCGCGGCGACGCGCGCCATCACGGCCACGTCGATCGGCTGGTCGAGATGCCGCTCGACGTGCTCCATGGCCTCGTTGAGCCGCTCCAGCACGACCGGTCTCCTTCCTCTGGTGTGATCACCACGCTAGGCGGCGGGCGGCAGGACAGACCCGACATCCTGTGCCCGATCCGGTCGGCCGCGGGCCGCCGTCCACCGGTCCGCCGTCACCACGCCGTCGGGGCGGGGGCGGGGGCGGGGGCGGAGGCGGGGGACGGTGGACTTCGGCGTGGCCGGTCACCAGCTGTAGGGGCCGAAGCGTCCCCAGGCGACGAGCGCGGAGAGCACGAACAGGACGGCGGTGACCGCCACCCCCGAGGGCTCACGGCGCCGGACGTGCAGGCCGATCGCCAGGGCCGTCATGACCGCGAACCCGGTCCCCGCGAGGGGCGTCAGCACCGGCGCGACCCCGGTGGCGGCCGGCAGGACCAGCCCCACCGCGCCCAGGATCTCGACGACCCCGACGCACCACACCAGCCGCGTGGAGGTATCCCGCATCCACGGGTACTTCTCGGCGAGCCGGTCCTTCGGCTGGGCGAGCTTCACCAGGCCGGACATGCCGAACATGGCGGCCAGGAACGCCTGCACGATCCACAGCAACACGTTCATCGGGGGGTCTCTCCTGCTGTCGTCCCTGGTGTCTTCGCTGGTGTCCTCCGGGCGTCGGCCGCGAGTGCCGCCTCCGTCACGGGGTGACCTCGGGGACCATGCCGAGCTGTCGCATCTGCGCCAGGACGTCGACGAGCGCCCACGTCTCGGCGATCCGGCCGCTGTCCGAGAAGCGGCCGACGATGATCTCCCGGTACGTGATGGGGATGCCGGTGGGCGGCACGCCCAGGTAGGTGCCCTGGTGGGTCCCGGTGACCGTGTTCCGGCAGACGACCCGGTCTCCCTCGGCGATGACGTCCTCGACCTCGATGTGCAGGTCGGGGAAGGCCCGGTGGAGCGTCGCGAACACCTCCTTGACCGCACCCGTCCCCGTCGATCCGAGCGGCAGGGGCGTGCCAAGTTCCACGTCCGGCTCGAACACCTCGTCGATCGTCTGAGCGATCAGCTCCTCGTCGCCGCTGCTGAAGGCCTCGTGCAGGCGGTTGAGCATCGCCTTGTTGTGGGCTGTGTCGTCTGCTGGCATGGGATCTCCACTACGGGGGTGAACGGACGGTTCGGGCCCTGGTGACGTGTCACCGCGGGCGGCACGGGCGCGTCGCCCAGCGGGCGGGGCGGCCTCCGTGAGGACGACGAACGGGATCGCGCCCGGGGGACAGCCCTCCGTTCGGCGGACGGACGACCGCGCCACCGACGCGGGCCGGCGCACTGGCGCCCGGGGCCCGGGCCGCTCGGGTGCTCGGGTGTATCGCGGGCGTATCGAGAAGCGCATACGCCACCGCGACGGCCTTCCGTCTTCAGTGAGGGCACGGACCCGAGCGGTCGCCCCGTGACCCGCGACGGTCGGTTTCTCGATCAGGAAAGGACCGTGACCATGGACTCGGAGTCCCTACGTGGCATCGACCGACGGCGGCTGCTCAGGCGGGGTGGCCTGGCGACAGCCGGCGTGGTGGCGGCCGGAGTGACGCTCGTGGGCGCCCGGTCAGGCCAGGCCGGCCCGGCCCCCGCCGCCACCGGAACCGACGCCGGCACCGGAACCGACGCCGGAACCGACGCCGGCCTCCCGCCGGACACCCTGCCCGGTGGGGCCTACGACCGGTTCGTGGCGGGCCTGGCCGCCGAGGACAGGTTCTCCGGCGTGGTGCTGTTGGCGCACCGGGGCCGGACGGTGCTGTCCCGCGCCTACGGCATGGCCGACGAGGAGCGGGGCGTCCGCAACCACGAGGGCGTCGCGTTCAACCTCGCCTCGGCGAGCGGACCGTTCCTGGCGGTGGCCGTCCTCCAGCTGGTGCAGCGGGGTGAGCTGACGCTGTCGGACACGGTGGGCGCCCACCTGGACGGCATCGCCACGGACATCGCCGAGCAGGTGACGCTCCATCACCTGCTCACCAGCACCTCCGGGGTGGACGCCCCGATGCCCGACTGGCAACGCGTCTTCCACAGCAAGGAGGAGGTGCACGCGTACCACGAACAGTGGACCCGTCAGGCGACGCTGGTGGGCGTCCCCGGCTCGGGGTCCAACGGCCACCGCCCCGGCGGCGGCGCCGGCCTCGCCATGGCCGCGCAGATCGTGGAGGCCGTGACCGGCATGACGTACTGGGACTACGTGCACGAGCACGTCTTCGGACGCTCCGGCATGACCGGCTCGGCGTACTTCACCAGGGACCAGTGGCTCACCGACGAGCACATCGCCCACCCCTACATGCTCCAGGCCGACGGCAGCCGCGTGGACGCCGTCCGCAACCTGGACAAGGGCAGCCTGAACCCGCAGGCGCCGGACAGGAACCCGGGCCGCACCTACGTCGGCTACTCCTCGGGCGAGGGCTTCGCCACCGCGCCCGACCTGGTCCGTTTCGGGCGGGCGCTGACCGACGGCACGGTGCTGGACCGGCCCTACGCCGAACTGCTCACCGGGGCGAAGCTTCCCGGCCGGACGCCCACGTCCTACACGTCGTACGCGGGTCCGCTCCACCTCGTCGACGGCCGCGAGTGGGTGTTCGGGCGCGGCGGTGGCGGCGGCGGCATCTCCGCGAACTGGAACGTCTACCTGGACACCGACTGGGTCGGCGTCGTCCTCAGCAACTACGACGACATCCCGATACAGGAGATCCTCCAGCAGGAGCAGCAGGCCGTCACCGGCCACGCCTGACGCCCGCCACCGCCGTCGCCCCCATCCGCCTCCGGCCCCGTGTCGCACTGTGCGTGCGCGATGTCTTGACGGGGTCGGGGGCGGCTCGTAGCGTCGCCTCCTACCTCGTTTGAAACGACTCATTGAAACGACTCAAGCTCGCGACCCCCAAGCTCGCGATCCAGGAAGGGACGTCCACACGATGAGATCCGGGAGAGCCGGGAGAGCCGGGAGAGCCGCGCCTGCCGCGCGGCGACGGCGTTGGGTGGTCGGGGCGCTCGCGCCCGTGATGGTGGCCGGGGCCCTCGCGGGTGCCGGCGCGCCCGTGGCGCAGGCCGGCGGGCACGGAGGCGGGCACGGCGGCAACGACGGGCCGCGCCTGGAGCGCCTGGACCGGGGGCTGGTGGCCGTCTCCACGGACGAGGGCGTGTTCCTGAGCTGGCGGCTGCTGGGGGACGAGGTCACCGGGTCGAGTGAGACGGGCCTGACGGGCGTGGACTTCCGCGTCTACCGCGACGGCCGGCGGATCGCCACCGTCACCGACTCCACCAACTACCTGGACGCGGGCGCCGAGCCCGGCGCCGAGTACCGGGTCAAGGCGGTGCGGCGCGGGCACGTCGTCGACGTCAGTGACCCCGTCTCGCCGTGGGGGGAGCAGTTCTACGAGCTGCCGTTGACGAAGCCCGCGGACGGCGTCACCCCGGCGGGGGAGGCGTACACGTACACCGCGAACGACATGAGCGTCGGTGACGTGGACGGTGACGGGGCGTACGAGTACGTCGTGAAGTGGGACCCGTCGAACTCCAAGGACGTCTCGCAGGTCGGCTACACCGGCAACACCTACATCGACACCTACGAGCTGGACGGCACCCTGCTCCACCGCGTCGACCTGGGCGTCAACATCCGCTCCGGCGCCCACTACACCCAGTTCCTCGTCTACGACTTCGACGGCGACGGCCGCTCGGAGATGATGTTCAAGACCGCCCCCGGCACGAGGAGCATCCGCTACGACGCCGCGGGCAACGTCGTCTCCGAGGAGTACGTCACCCTGCCACGCGCCGACCGCGCCCGCGGCGTCTCCCACACCGACGACTACCGCATGAGCGCCGCGGACTACTACGACCACCTCGTGGAGATGTTCCGCGGCTGGTCGAAGCACCCCGAGGTGGAGGCCGGGAACTGGCCGGCCACCATCGAGGAGGCCCTGGGCATCACCGACCGCGAACCGTACCCCTACCCCCTCAGCCAGGACCACGCGCGCTCCCTCGCCGACCACTTCATCGACGTCTACGCCCCCTCCCGCAGCACCCGCAACAACCTCCGCGCCTTCGAGGGCTTCGTCCTCGACGGGCCCGAGTACCTGACCGTCTTCGACGGCGCGACCGGCGAGGAGCTCCAGACCGCCCGCTACCCGGTGGCCCGCCACGACGACGGCCTGATGTGGGGCGACTACGCCATGAGCCGCATCGAGCCCGGCAACCGCGTGGACCGCTTCCTCGCGGGCGTCGCCTACCTCGACGGCACCCGCCCCTCCGCGATCCTCGGCCGCGGCTACTACACGCGCTCGACCGTCACCGCCGTGAGCTGGGACGGCCGGCGGCTGCGCACCGAGTGGCAGGCCGACAGCGGCTGGACCCCGATGTCGAACCCGTTCAACGACGGCCCGCACGGCGTGGAGGGCACCGACCCCGAGTACGGCACCCTCACCACGCAGGGCTTCCACTCCCTTGGCGTGGCCGACGTGGACGGCGACGGCCGGCAGGAGGTCGTCTACGGCTCCGCCACCCTCGACGACGACGGCGACCTCCTCTACAGCTCCTACGACGTCGGCCCGCCCGACAGCGCCACCCCCGGGCAGGACATGAAGCTCGGCCACGGCGACGCCATGCACGTCGGAGACCTCGACCCGGCCAGGGACGGGCTGGAGATCTTCACGGTCCACGAGGGCGGCGCCTACGCGCCCTACGGCTTCGCGATGCGCGACGCCGCCACGGGCGAGGTGCTCTACGGCCGCTACACCGGCCGGGACACCGGCCGCGGCATGGTCGGCGACGTCCGGCCCGACGTGCCGGGCCTGGAGACCTGGGCGTCGGTGCCGCAGCAGTCCTCGGAGACGGGCCTGTGGTCGGCGGCGGGCGAGAACCTCGGCGGCGCGACGCCCGGCACCAACATGAGCATCCGCTTCGCCGGCGACCTGACGACGCAGACCGTCGAGGGCGCCGAGACCGACGCCGCGCCGAGCCCGAGGATCGTCGACTTCCGGCGCGGCACCCTGCTCACCGCCGACGGCAGCCTCACCAACAACGGCACGAAGGGCAACCCCGCCCTCGTCGCCGACGTCTTCGGCGACTGGCGCGAGGAGCTGCTGGTGCGCACCGCCGACAGCTCGGCGATCCGGATCCACGTCAGCACCGAGGTCACGGAGCACAAGCTGTACACACTGATGCACGACCCGCAGTACCGGGCGGACGTCGCGCGGCAGCAGACGTCGTACAACCAGCCGGCGTACACGAGCTTCTACCTCGCCTCGGACACGGACTTCTCCCGCGTCCCCGTGCCCGACGCCAGCTACCGCTGAGCCGCGTCCGAACCGCGTCCGAACCCCGTTGACGCCCGGTCGGGGGCCCTCCCCCCACGTTGAGGGGCCCCGACCGCGTGGGCCCGAACAGGGGCACAGGAGCTAGGAACGCGCCGCGCGCGGCGCGAGGTGGGTGCCCGCGACGACGAGGGTCGCCATCAGCAGGCCCACCGCGATCGCCGCGCCCGCCGGCCCCGCGACGAGGCCGGCCGCCAGGACCAGCAGCGCGGTGAACGGGAAGAGCGTCGCGTGGACGGTGCCCATGTGGTGGGGGCGGACGTGCAGCAGCCACAGCACCAGCAGGTAGACCGCGACCGGCACGGTGAACGAGGCGGCGGCGGCCGTCTCCGAGGTGTGGGCGTGGTGCGTGACGTGGTCGACGGTGACGGCGATGCCGGCGCCCACGGCGGCGGCCGAGCCGAAGATGGCGTAGTGGCCGTAGCCCCACACGAAGGCCGTCACGCCCGTGCCCGAGAGGAACGCTTCGGCGGGCGTCGCGAAGTACAGCCACCACATGGCGAAGACGGTGAGCAGCCCGCCCGCGGCGACGAGGAAGAGCTCGCGGCTGGCGTGTTCGGCGTCGACGGCGGACTGCACCGCGATCGTCGCCGCCAGCACCGACTCGCCCAGCACGATCATGGTGAAGAGGCCGTACCGCTCCGCGATGTGGTGGGGGTGCCAGGGCGTGGCGCCGTTGCGTTCCGCCCACGCCGGCACGGACACGTCGAGGAGGGCGGCGAGGGGGAAGACCGGCATCTGCCAGGTGTGGGGCAGGAGCAGCCACAGCAGCCACATCGCCTGGACGAGGGCGAGGCCGGCGGCGTACCGGCGGGCGGTGGAGCGCCGTTCCGGGTGGCCGCGCGCGGCCCGCAGCCAGAGGGAGATCAGCGCGACGCGCATGACCGTGTACCCCAGGGCGACGACGAGGAAGTCGTCGGAGGCGAAGGCGCGCGGCACGCCGGCGGCCAGGACGAGCGCGCCGGTGATGGTGACGAGCGTGGCGAGGCGGTAGGGCACGTCGTCCACGTCGTAGGCGGAGGCGAACCAGGAGAAGCCCATCCAGGCCCACCAGATGGCGAAGAAGACGGCGAGGTAGTTCCCGACGGCCGCCGTCTCGTGGCCCGCGCTGAGCTCGTGGTGGAGGCGGCTGGCGACCTGGGCGACGGCGACGACGAAGCACAGGTCGAAGAAGAGCTCCAACGGCGTGGCCGCCCGGTGCTCCTCCTCGCTGTCGCGGGCGAGCATGGGTCGGTACCAGGCGGGGGTGCCCTCACTCATCGCGAGCATTGTTCCGCACGGACTGTGATCGTCCGCTCACCGAGGAGCACGGCGCGTCGGCGGCGCGCGGAAAGGGGGACGGGGGTGGGGGGAGGCGGGGGTGCGTGGTCCGTCGGGGTGGGCGCCGACGACGGTGGCGGCGCTCACCAGGCGGTGGCTGGAAGTGGGGGCCGGGCGGGTGGCCGGAAGCGGCCGGACGGCCGGGGTGACGGTGACGGGCGGGTGACGCCCGAGTGACGCGTCGGATGGCCGGAAACGACCGGGACGAGCGTGGCGTGGGGGGTTCGTCGTGCCGTCGGGGGATGGACTACCGGGGGATCAGTCGGCCGGCTTCCGTCCGACGCCGCCCGCCACGAGGAGCCCCGCCATGTCCAGCGGGCCGTCGACCGGCTCGTCCGGGTGCCAGTACGGCAGGTACACGACGCCCGGCTCGACCATCTCCAGTCCCTCGAAGAACGCCGCGATCTGGGCCATGCTGCGCAGCTGCCCCCGGCCGAGGGCCTGCCGCAGCACCGCCTCAAGGCCACGGGCCTCGGGGGTGGAGGAGCAGAAGTGGGTGAGCAGCAGGTAGCTCCCGGGGCACATCCACTTCTTGTAGGTCTCGACCAGACCCTCCGGGTCCTCGTCGTCGAGGAGGTGGTGGATCACGGCGTTGAGGATCAGGCCCACCGGGCGGTCGGGGTCCAGCATCGCGACGACCTCGGGGTGGCCCAGGAGGGCCTCCGGATCGCGCAGGTCGGCGGTCACGACCACGGTGTGGTCGTTGTCCTCCAGCAGCGCTCGACCGTGGGCGAGGACGATCGGGTCGTTGTCGACGT
This sequence comes from Streptomyces sp. 4N509B, assembly GCF_052245655.1. Lineage (NCBI taxonomy): Bacteria > Bacillati > Actinomycetota > Actinomycetes > Kitasatosporales > Streptomycetaceae > Streptomyces > Streptomyces sp. 4N509B. The sequence continues at coordinate 14,751 of NZ_JBQQBZ010000058.1, read as the reverse complement.
AGACGACGCGGGTCCTCGGGTTGACCAGCTGGGCGACCTCGTGGGTGTTCTGGGCGGTGGGGAGGCCCGAGCCGATGTCGAGGAACTGGTCGATGCCCTGCTGCGCCAGGTACCGCACGGCGCGGACCAGCAGCCGCCGGTTGGTGCGCGCGCCCTCGCCGCCGTCGGGGAACGCCTTGGCGGCCTTCTCCGCGATCTCCTGGTCGACGGGGTAGTTGTCCTTTCCGCCGAGGATGGCGTCGTAGACGCGGGCGATGCTGGGAACGGAGGTGTCGACCTCGATCGGCGCGCGCGTCGAGGATGGTCGCGTCCAGCTCATGTCGTCGGCCATGTCCGGCTGTGTCCTCCGCATGGGTGAGGGGCCGTCAGGATAAGCGGGTGGGCGGGCGTCACGAGAGCAGAAAGTCGGCCTGACCGGCCTTCGCGCCCCGTATGAACGCCGCTATCTCTCCGCGCGTGTAGATGAGGGCGGGGCCGTGGGGGTCGGCGGACTGGCGCAGGGCGACCCTGCCGTCGGGGAGCTTCCGCGCCTCGACGCAGTTGCCGCCGTTGCCGCCGCTCCACGGTCGGTGCCAGCCCTCGGCGCCGAGATCGCTCGCGGTCATGCCGTTGCGCACGTCGTCGACGCGTTCGGCCTGGTGACCGGGCTGGGGGTGCTGGCCGTGCTGGGCGTGCTGGGCCTGCTGCGTGTGCTGGGCGTGGTGGAGCGGGTGGGCCGGCTGGGCCTCGTGGACCCGGTCGTGGACCCGGTCGTGGGGGGTGTGGGGGGTGTGGGGGTGCGACGCGTGGGGGTGGGTGTGGGATGGCTGCTGGTGCGCCGTGTGGGGGTGGAGGTGGGGGTGGGGTGTGTGGGGCTGGGATGTGCCGTCCAATTCAGAACTCCTTGCGTAGATCCCGGAGGATCTCCCTTGTCCGTCGAGCTGTTGCCGCCTGGGCCGACATGCGGTCCAGGAGTTCGAGATGGGAGGCGACCTCGGTGCGCTCGTCGAGATAGACGGCACCCGTGAGGTACTCCACGTAGACCATGTCCGGGAGTTCGGGCAGCTCGAAACGGAACAGGACGAAGGGTCCGTAGTTCGCTGGGTGATATCCGGTCGAGAACTCGACGATCTGGAACGTGACGTTGGGCCTCTCCGTGGCCTGAAGCAGGTGGTCGACCTGCGCCCGCATCACCTCCGGTGTCCCGACGGGGCGACGCAGCGCGGTCTCGTCGACCAGCACCCACAGGCGCGGGGCGTCCTCCCGCGCGAGAACGTTCTGGCGCTCCATGCGCAGCGCCACGTACCGCTCGACGTCCTCGGGGCTGGTCCGGTTCACGGAGCCGACGCGCAGCACGTGCCGCGCGTAGTCCTCGGTCTGGAGCAGGCCGGGCACGACGTGGGGTTCGTAGGCGCGGATGACGCGGGCGGAGCTCTCCAGGCTGACGTGGACGCTGAACCAGTCCGGCAGGATGTCGCGGAAGCGGTGCCACCAGCCGGGCTTGTTGGCCTCCTTGGCGAGCTGGACGAACGTGTCCGCCTCGGCGCCCCTCAGGCCGTACGCCTCCAGCAGCAAGCGGAGATACGGGATCTTCAGAGCGACCTCGGCCGTCTCCATGCGACGGATCGTGGCGGCGGTGACGTGGAGGACGGCGGCGGCCTCCTCGCGCTTCATGCCGGACCGCTCGCGCAGGTCCGCCAGACGCCTGCCCAGCACCAGCTGTCCCACCGTGGGGGCGGAGCGGGCCTCACTCACGTCGCATCTCTCCTGTCATGTCCGAAGTCTGCCATCCGACGATGTGATCCGGACACCCTGCCCCCCGCGACTCTGCACTGTGCAGAGTGACCCTTGCCAACTGTCCGAGACAGCAAGCATAGTGACGCTGTGACATGGTTCACCCCGGCCGAGAGCGTGGGCGACGTCTCTCGACCGCCGTCTGGCCGCCGCTTTGGACACGCCATGGCATCCACCAGGACCGAGACCTCCCAACCGGGCGCGAGAGTCCGCCACCGGCCCACCTGGCGGGAGTTCGCGTTGCCGGCGAGCCGCGAGTCGGTGGCCGCCGCGCGTCGGCTCACCCGCCGTCAGCTGACGGGCTGGGGCGCCGACGACGAGAGCCGCGAGACGGCCGCCCTGGTGCTGTCGGAGCTCTTCACCAACGCGGTGCTGCACACCGACAGCGAGCTCATCGTGTGGGAGGTGCGCAAGGAGTGGGGCGGCGCGGGCGAGGAGGTGTACCTGGAGGTGACGGGCCACCGGCCCGGGCACGCCAGGGCCACGCACCACCGCCTGCCCGAGGAGGAGCACGGCCGTGGGCTGCTCCTGGTCGACGCCGTGAGCACCGCCTGGGGGATACGCGACGGCCACGACGACGGCTGGTCGGTCTGGGCGCGGCTGCCCCTCGTCGTCGCGGGCGGGGCGTGTGCGACGACCGCGTCGGGTGTCACGGCCCTGCCGGCCTCGCCGGCCGTGCCGGCCCTGCGGGCCCGTCACGGCGTTCCCGCCCGGGGTGTTCCCGCACGGGGCGTTCCCGCGCGGGGCGTTCCGGCTCGGGGCGTGCCGACCGCGCGGGTCGCCCCCGCCGCGAAGGGGGACTGAGTGACCACGAGGAACGGGGAGCCGCACCCGGTGGCGCGCCGGCCGGGCTGGGCGGGCCAGCCCGGCCGGCCGCGCTGTACGCGTTCGCCACGCGTCACGTCCGGGCTCGCCGGCACGGCGCCGCCGCAACGGGGCTGCGGCGGCGCCGACCACCCGCCGGCCGGGCTGACCACCTGATGTCCTGGCGAGATGGTGGCAACAGCAGCGGACCCGGCGGGGGTCACGGACACGGACACGGACACGCCGGCGGCAACGGACACGCCGGCGGCAACGGCACCGACCGGGCGGGAGCCAGGGGCAACGTCCACGGCGCGGGCCACCGGGCGTGGGCACGGCACGCCCTGACCGCCCCTCCCCGGGTGAACCTCACCCGGGCCGTCCCACGGTGGCAGCGTCTGCGGCTCCCCTCCGCCCTGCGCGCCCCCCTCGGGTACGACGCCGTCGGCGTGACCCCGTGGCTCGGCGCGCGCGTCCGTCGCGCCCTGCCCCGTTCGGGCTGCGTCTTCACCGACACCGAGCGGTGGTGGTGGATCGTGCCGGCCGGGACCGACGTCGGCATCGCCTGGCCGGCGGTCGCCCACTACGCGGTCGGCGGCGTGGTCGCCACCCCGGGAGCGTCCCGCGGCGGTCCGTGCCTGACCCACTGGCCCGAGGACAACGTCCCCTACACCCACCCGATCCTGCTGTACGTCGTGCTGTGCGACGCCCTCGGCGTCCCGCCCGACTGGAGTGGCCCCATGGCGTCCTGAAGTCCGAGGACGCGGCAGGCTCACGTCCGCCGCCTCCTCCCCCGCCTCCTTCTCGGCTTCCTCCTCGCCTCCCTACTTCACTGGCGTCACCGGCCTCGGCGACCGCCCGCGGGGCGTGGCCCGTTCTCGGTAGGCTTCCCTTTCCGCATGGCGGGGCAGCGCGCCCAGCGCGGCCGTGCCGGACGTCAGTGTGCCGAAAGAGGGTTGGGCATGGGGGAGAAGCTGCGGCTGGTCGACGTCGAGCACATACCCACGGACAGGCTCCTCCCGCTGATCACCGACAGTTTCGACAACCTCGTGACTGTCGCCATAGCAGAGGCGACCAACGGCTACATACCGCAGCGCACCCGCCGCCTGTTACGCAAGGCGGAGTGGCGGCTCGACTGGCAGGACGCCCTGATATGCGCCTGCGGGGAGCTCCAGGTCGCCGCCGAACGCATGCGGTACCTGGGCGACCCCCGGCTGGACGCCACCGAGCACCGCCTGCGCCGCGTCCGCCTCCGCCGCAACGAGGCCAGCGTGCTGGCCAAGAAACTGCGCCGCAACGACTTCAACAACAGCCGGGAGCGCAAGAGCGGCACCAGCGCCCACCTCACCGCCCAGGGCTGGCTGCGCACCGCGTTCCCCGACGAGTACGCCGAGCTCGTACGGAAGGAACGCGCCCGCCGCTGCCTGGGCGACGAGCCCCGCGAGCCCTCCTTCCGCGACGTCCACGAACAGATCGAGTACGCCTGCGCCCACGGCCAGATCGTGGCCCCCCGCAACCCGCACGTCGACGCGCTGCTCTCCGCCGACGACACCGCCGTTCGCCTGGCCGCCGCCAACGACGCGAAGGACCAGGAGGAACGCAACACGGCGCTGCGCCACCCCCTGCTGCTGGGCCGTTGGGAGAACGCCCTGCGCGAGCTCGGCGAGATGGCCGCGGAGCGCGCCCAGGCCGAGACGCCCCACGCCCTCGGCACCCTCCCCGACGAGTTCTACTCCCTGCCCAGGGACCGGGCCATCGGGGTGCTCAACGCCCGGCGCTTCCTCGCCGCCATCCAGCAGCGGCGCCTGGAGTACAAGCGGTACCTGCGGCAGATCACCCAGACGCTGCGCGAGCGGGCCCGGCAGAACCCGCACGTCATCGCGTTGGCCGAGGCCAAGGCGACCGCCAGCCAGCAGCTCGTGGAACGCCACCCGGAGGAGTACGCCTTCATCCGCGCCGAGCTGCGGCCGCACGAGGAGCACGACGGCTTCCTGCCGATGGCGTTGGCGACCAGTCCGCAGCGGGCGGAGATCAAGCGTCACGTCCTGACGGCGCTGGCCGACGGCACGTGGACGCGGGCGGTCACGGCGAACGGGCCGTCGGAGGCGGGAGCGGGAACGCTGGCGGAGGCGCGAACGGAGGGGCGGGCCCGGGACAGCCTTTAGGGGACCTGGGGGACCGGGGGGACCGGGGAGACGGGGTCGGGGATCACGTCGACGTGCTGGCCGTTGGCCGGTACGGCCATGCCGCGCCAGCTGAACGGGATGCCGCGGGCGGCGTCCGGGTTCGGGTGGTCCATCAGCTGGAAGTGCAGGTGCGGCTCGGTGGAGTTGCCCGAGTTGCCGCAGCGCGCGATCGGCTGCCCCGCGCTCACCCGGTCCCCCGGCCTGACGGTCGCCGAGCCGCGCTGGAGGTGGGCGTAGAGGGCGTGGGTGCCGTCGCCGAGGTCGAGCACGACGTGGTTGCCGATCAGCCAGCCGGCGCCCGACAGGTCGCGCACCAGGGCCTCGACGAGGAAGAGGTACAGCATCGACGGGCCCGAGGTGCGGCTCATGTGGTCGCGTCGCCAGTCGCTGACCCGCACGACCGTGGCGTCGGCGACGGCCAGCAGCGGCCGGCCGAACGCCGGGTACGCGCTGCTGCGGCGCACCAGGGGCCACGCCCAGCGGAAGGGGGGCCGCACGCCGTCGGCCGCGTCGGCCGGCTCCGCCACGAGGTCGATCGCGTACGTCTGCCCGTAGGCGCGGGTGTGGTGGCTCGGCACCCGGGTGGCCGGGCTGTTGAGCGCCTGCCACCGACCCGTCACGGGCGGCTCGACCTCGACGGGCGTGCTTCCCGTCTCGCCCCGCCGCCGCAGCCGGCCGGCGACGACCACCGCGGCGAGGCCGAGCAGCAGCGGCCCGAACTCCGCCAGGCTCGGCACCTCGGTGGAGCGGTCCGCCACGACCATCACCACGAAGGTCACCATCAGGCAGCGGGCGAGGACCGTGACCGTCCTGATCGTGCTGTGCCCGCGTCCCGCCGTTCCCTTCACGCCGCTCACGCCGCTCACGTCACTCGCGTTACTCATGTCCTACGTCCTCTCGTCGGTCAGGGGCGCGACGCGACCAGGGCCACCAGCAGCGGGACGACGCGCACCGGCGGCACCTCGTACCGGCCGCGGCCGGCCGTGTGCAGCCAGCCCGCGGCCGTCAACTGCCGCAGGTGGTGGTAGATCTGACCCGTCGTGCCGAGGTCCGCCAGGGCCGCGAGCTCGGCGACGGCCCGCCGGCCGCCGAGGATCTCCCGCAGCAGCCGCATGCGGACCGGGTGGCCGAGCGCCGCGAAGGACTCGGCCACCTCGGACCAGTCCGCGTCCAGCACCGCCTCCGTGGCCAGCCCGTACTGCCACTCGTACGCCTCGCCGGTGGGCAGCCGGACCGCGCCGGTGAACAGCACCGCGCCGTCGGCCACCCCCGCGTCCGCCATCCGCTCCTTCAGCCCGGTCAGCGCCCAGAAGTCGGCCGCGGGCAGTGCCCCGGCCCCTCCGCCGTCGCCGCCGTCCTCCGAGGCGCCGGCGGAGGCGCGCTCCTCCAGCTCCGCGACGCGACGTTCCAGCTCGGCGACCCGCTCTTCCAGCTCCACGATTACGAATATACGTAAGTACGTAGCAACGGACAAGTTCCCGTCGGCAGAGCGGGCTAGTCTGCCGGGGTGACCTGCGAGCTGATCCTCCTGTCGGGGGCGGCCCACCGGGGCCGGGAGATCACCGGCCGCCGCCTGCGGTGGCTCCTCGCGCTCCTCGCCGACGACCTCCGCACCGGTCACAGCACCGGACACAGCGCAGCTCACCTCGTCGCCGGCCTCTGGCCCGAGGGCCAGCCGCCGCCGCGCCACCCCACCAAGGCGCTCCAGATCCTCGTCTCCCGCGCCCGCGCCCGGTTCGGCCACGAGCTGATCGTCTCCACCCCCACCGGGTACCGGCTGGGCCTGACCGCGGAGCAGGTCGACGCCTCCGCCGTCCTCCTCCACGCCCGCGCCGCCGAGCGGGACGCCCGCGCCGCCGACCACGGCGCGGCGCTGGCGCACGCCGAGGCGGGGCTCGCGCTCTGGCGGGGGCGGACACCCGCCGACGGGCCCGAGGACGCGGCGCCGGACGACCCGTTGGCGGCGCTGCGGGCCGCCCGCGCCCCGACGCACCGCGCGCTGCGCCGCGCCCGGGGCCTGGCGCTCTCCCGCCTCGGCCGCCACGCCGAGGCGTACGAGGCGCTGGCCACCCTCACGCGCGAGCGCCCCCGGGGGGAGGGCGACGACGACGGCGGGAGAGGCAGCGGGGCCGGCGGCGGGAGCGGCGACGGTCGACGCGTGCACGACGAGGAGGTGCTGCTCGCGCTGCTCCGCAGCGAGGCGTCGGCCATCAGCGTCGCCGCCGCGCTCACCCGCTACGAGTCCTACCGCGCCGCGCTGCGCGACGCGCTCGGCACCGACCCGGGCCCGGAGCTCAGAGCCCTCCACCAGGAGCTGCTGCGCGGCGAGGCCCCGGCTCCGCCCCCCGTCCGCCACGGCGTGCCGCACGAGCCGAACCCCCTCCTCGGCCGCGACGACGACCTCGCCGCCGTGGCCGCGCTGCTGCGCGCCTCCCGCGTCGCCTCGGTCGTCGGCCCCGGCGGCCTGGGCAAGACCCGGCTCGCGCAGGCCGTGGCCCGCCGCGCCCCCCACCACGTCGTGCACCTCGTGCCGCTGGCCGGCGTCACCGACGACGAGCACGTGGCGGGGGAGGTCGCCGCCGCCCTCGGCGTCCGCGAGTCGCCGCGCGGGCCCGACCTGCTCCCCGACCTGCTCTCCGGCATCGTCGACGCCCTCACCCCCGGCCCCGCCCTGCTGGTGCTGGACAACTGCGAGCACGTCCTGGCCGGCGCCGCCGAACTCGTGCGGGCGCTGGTCGCGGCGACCAGGGCGTCGGAGCTCGGCGTGCTCGTCACCAGCCGCGCGCCGCTCGGCCTGTCGTCCGAGGCGGTCCACCCGCTGCCGGAGCTCGACGTCGCCACGTGCGCCGAGCTGTTCCGCCAGCGCGCCCGCGCCGCCCGCCCCGGCGTCGACCTGCCCGACCGCGCCGTCACCGAGCTCTGCCGTCACCTCGACGGGCTGCCGCTCGCCGTCGAGCTGGCGGCGGCGCGGGTGCGGGTCATGTCGGTCGCCGGCATCGCCGAGGGGCTGCGGGACCGGTTCGCGCTGCTGCGCGGCGGCGCGCGGGACGCGCCCGCGCGGCACCGCACGCTCCAGGCGGTCGTCGACTGGAGCTGGAACCTCCTCGACCCGCGCGGGAGGGCGGCGCTGCGGGCGTGGTCCGTCCTCCCCGGCGGCTTCACGACCGACACCGCCCACGCCCTCCTGGGCGGGGGCGGCGGCGAGGAGCCGGACGCGGTGGAGCTGCTGGAGCAGCTCGTCGACCACTCCCTGGTGAAGGTGACCGAGACCCCCCTCGGCGTCCGCTTCTGGATGCTGGAGACCGTGCGGGAGTTCGGCGCGGCGCGGCGCGTGGAGCACGGCGAGGACGAGGCCGTCACCGATCGCCTCCTCGCCTGGGCGCGGCGCTTCGGCCACGCCCACCACGAACGGCTCTTCCAGGCCGAGCCCTACCCGCACGCCCAGCGCGTCCGCGCCGAACAGGACAACCTGCTGCGGGCGTTGCGGCTGGCGCTGGACCGTGGCGACGGCTCGGTCGTCGCGGCGGTCACCGCCGTCCTCGGCAGCCTGTGGACCATCGACAGCAACGCGACCCGCATGTGGTTCCTGCTGGAGGACACCCGCTGGCCGCTCTCCCACCACCGGCCCGACCCCCGCACCGACCCCGACGCCGTCGAGGCCGCCAGGACGGCGGCGGCGGTGAGCGCGTCGCTCACCCTCATGGGCGTGGGCCCGTCGGACCCGGGCACGCTGCGGTGGCTCGCCACGCTGCGCCGCCTGCCGCCCGCCCCGCCCGACACCGCCGGCCGGGCGCTGGCGTCGGTGCTCTCCGAGGCCCGCGAGCTGTTCGGGCGCGACCCGGCGCCGTTGCTCGCCCGCTGCGACAGCGAGCCGCCGCTGGTCGCGGGCGTCGCGCGCGGCGTCGCGAGCTACCGCGCGGCCGTCGAGGGCGACCTCGACGGCGCGCTGCGTGCCGCCCGGCGGATGCCCGAGGCGTTCGGCGAGGCCGCGTTCCCCTGGCTCCACGCCATGTCGCACGCGCGCATCGGCGAGCTGTGCCTCCAGACCAACAGGAGCGAGGAGGCGCGCCGGCACCTGGCGGCGGCGCTGCGGGTGCAGGAGCGGCACGGGGAGTACGGCGACGTCGTCGGCATCCGGTGGGGCATGGTGCTGGCCAGCCTGCAACTCGGCGAGGTCGAGGCGGCGGAGGAGTGGCTGGCGCGGGCCACGCGCGGCGCGGCGGGCGGGGACGTGGCCGGCGGGGACGTGGCCGGCGGGCAGGAGTCGGACCTCGCGGCGCGCGCCGAGATCGCGCTCGCGCGGGGCGAGGTCGAGACCGGCCTGCACCTGTGGCGGCAGGCCACGGCGCCGCCCTCCGGCGACGGCGCCGTGCTGGCGGAGCCGTTCCTCCTCCCCTGGGCGTTGGCGCTGAAGGCCGTCGCGGTCACCGCGCACGCGCGGCACGGCAGGCTCGACCTCGTCGAGGAGATGGCGGCCGAGCTCCCCGGCCGGCTGGCGCAGCTGCTGGACAACCCGTCCTTCGGCCAGTCGCCGTCGCTGCCCGACCTCCAGCTCGCCGGTGCCGTGCTGCTGGCGCTGGCCATGGCGGAACTGGCCCGCCACGGCGAGGAGGAGGCCAGCCGCGCGCGGGCCGCCCGGCTGATCGCCCTGGCCGACCGCTGCTGCTTCCTGCGCGACTTCCAGCCCACGATGACCGCGGACCGGGCCCGCCGCGCCGCCGAGGAGGCCGACGCGGCGGCGTACGCGGAGGCGGTCGCCGCGTACGCCGCGCTCGACCGGGACGGCCTACGGGCCGCCGCCCGCTCCCTGCTCGGACCCGTCGCCGCCCCGGGCCCGGTCGACTGCGGCGGAACGGTCGTGTCCTGACGCGAGGTGGCGTCCCGTCCGGTGACGCTCGGTCAGGTGACGGGGCCACGGTTGAACAGCCACCGGCCCCACGCGTAGCCGAGCACCGTGATCCCGACGCACCACGCCACCGCCAGCGCCCCGTCGCCGCCGATCCCCCCACCCGTCAGCAGGCCACGCAGCGTCTCGATGACCGGGGTGAACGGCTGGTGCTCCGCGACCGGCCGCAGCCAGCCCGGCAGCGACGCCAGCGGCACGAACGCGCTGGAGAGGAACGGCAGCATGAACGACACCGGCAGCACGTTGTTGCTCGCGGCCTCGGGCGTCCTGCTGGCCAGGCCGAGCCCCACCGACAGCCACGTCATGGCGAACGCCAACAGCGTCAGCAGCCCGAGCGCCGCCAGCCACTCGACGGCGTCCGCCGAGGCGTTGAAGCCCAGCAGCCACGCCACGCCGGCCACGAGCACGACGCTGACCATGGTCTGGATCATGCTCCCGACGACGTGGCCGGCGAGGAGGCAGGAGCGGGAGATCGGCATCGTGCGGAAGCGGGCGACGATGCCCTCGGTCATGTCGCTGCACACGGACACGGCGGTCTGGATCGAGCCCGACGCCACGGTCATCAGCAGGATTCCCGGCGCCAGGTACTCCAGGTACGCCTCCCTGCCGCCCCCGCCGCCGCTTCCCCCGCTCCCGTCCTGGAGTCCGTGGCTGATGCTGCCGCCGAAGACGTACACGAACAGCAGCAGGAGGAGGACCGGCATCATCACCGTGCCGAAGGACAGCGCCGGGTAGCGCAGCGCGCGCCGCACGTTCCTGCGGGTCATGGTGGCGGACTCCCGGAGGGTCCGCGCCAGCGTCGTCGTCCTCGTGAACGCGACCTCGGTCGCCGGAGCCGGAGCCGGGGTCATCGGCGTCGGGGCCGGAGCCGGGGTCGGGGCCGGGGGCGTCATCGGGCGTCCTCCCGCCCGCAGGCGCCGTCGCCGCCGCGTGGCCGGCCCGTCACGGCGAGGAACACGTCGTCGAGGTCCGGGGTGTGCACCGACAGCTCCGCCACGTCGGCGTTCGCCCCGTCGAGCACGTCGAGCAACGAACGCAGCGTCCGCACGCTGCCGTCGCTCGGCACCTGGAGCGTCAACGTCTCCTCGTCGGCCGCCCCCACCCCCAGCGCGCGGGCCACCGCCCGCCACGCCGCCGCGTCGGCGAAGCGCAGCAGCACGTGCCCGCCGGGCACGAGCCGCTTCAGCTCCGCCGGGGTGCCCTGGGCGACGAGCTCACCGTGGTCGAGCACGGCCACGCGGTCGGCGAGTTGGTCGGCCTCCTCCAGGTACTGCGTGGTCAGGAAGACCGTCACGCCGCCGCGCACCAGGCCGCGGATGATCTCCCACATGCCGCGCCGGCTGCGCGGGTCGAGGCCGGTGGTCGGCTCGTCGAGGAAGATGATCCGCGGCTCGCCGACCAGCGTCATCGCCAGGTCGAGGCGGCGGCGCATGCCTCCCGAGTAGGTCGCCGCCGGCATGCCGCCCGCCTCGGTGAGGTCGAAGCGGCGCAGCAGCTCGGCGGCGAGCCGTCGGCCCGCGCGGCGGCCCAGGTGGTGCAGCTCCGCCATGAGCACCAGGTTCTCCGCGCCGGTGAGCAGCCCGTCCACGGCGGAGAACTGCCCGGTGACCCCGATGGCCCGGCGGATGGCGTCGTCCGCGCGCCCGAGCTCGTGGCCCGCGACCCGCGCCCGGCCCTCGTCGGCGCTGACCAGCGTCGACAGGATCCGCACGGTCGTCGTCTTGCCGGCACCGTTCGGGCCGAGCAGCGCGAAGATCGACCCCTCGGGAATCGACAGGTCGACGCCGTCGAGCACGACCTTCTCCCCGTACGCCTTCCGCAGCCCGGACACCTCGATCGCCGCCGCAGCGGCCGGCGCGGGCGGGTCCGTCGCCCGTCCCATGTGCGCCCCCTTCCGTCTCGCTCGTCGCGCTCGTCGGCGCGCCACCGTTCGCCGCCGAGACTGGAGGAGGGCGGCCTCACGCCGGTTTCCGCGTGGTTTCGCGCCCACCCGGGGGCGTTCACGGGAGGTGACGGACGGCGTCCCTGCGTGCCGAGTTGCGGGGCGGGGTGGGCGCGCGACGATGGAGAAGGCGTACGCGTGAGGCTTCCGTCGGTACGGCGACGGAACGGATCGCCCTGCTGGTCGAGGAGTGGCACGGGTGCGTGCCGAGATCGCACTCGGCGACAACCACAACGAACACAACCACCACAACGACCAAGGGGGCGATCATGCCTTCGTGCACCACACGCGACGACGTGGAGATCTTCTACCAGGACTGGGGCCGGGGTCGCCCGGTGGTGTTCATCCACGGCTGGCCGCTCAACGGCGACGCCTGGCAGGACCAGCTCAAGGCGGTCGCCGACGCCGGCTTCCGCGGCATCGCCCACGACCGGCGCGGCCACGGCCGTTCCTCCCCGGTCTACGACGGCTACGACTTCGACACGTTCGCCGACGACCTCAACGACCTCCTCACCGACCTCGACCTGACGGACGTGACCCTCGTCGCGCACTCGATGGGCGGAGGCGAACTCGCCCGCTACATCGGCCGCCACGGCACGCGCCGGGTACGGTCCGCGGTGCTGCTCTCCGCCATCCCGCCGCTGATGCTGCGGACCCCGGAGAACCCCGAGGGCGTGCCGCAGAAGGTGTTCGACGACATCAAGGCCGGCATCCTCTCCGAGCGCTCGCAGTTCTGGCGGGACACGGCACCGAGCTTCTTCTCCGCCGACCGCCGCCACAGCAGGGCCACCCAGGGCAACCTGGACGCGTTCTGGTACATGGCGATGGCCGAGAACATTCAGGCGGGCGTGGCCTGCGTCGACGCGTTCTCCGCGACGGACTTCCACGAGGACCTGAGGGCGTTCGACATCCCGACCCTGATCGTCCACGGCGACGACGACCAGATCGTGCCGATCGACGCCACGGCCCGCAAGTCCGTCGAGATCATCCCGGACGCGGAGCTGAAGGTGTACGAGGGCGGCAGCCACGGCATCGCCCTGGTCCCGGGCGACAAGGAGAAGTTCACCTCCGACCTCCTCGCGTTCCTCGACCGGTGACCGCGGCGTCCACCGCCCGCGCCGCCTGACGACGGCGCCCCGCGCCGCGAGGCCGCCGCCCGCCCCCGCCCGGGGCGGGCGGCGGCGTTGTCCGGTTTCCTGGTCGTCGTACCTCGACTATGACGTGGATCACGGGAACCGGACGGGGTGCTCAGACACACCCGGGCATGGAGGCATCGCTGAACCAACGGGTGAGAACGGGCGAACTCGACGCCTTTGACGAGATATACGACGCCCACGTTCGCGTGGTGTTCGCACACGCCCTACGCTCCACCGGCGACCGGCACCAGGCCGAGGACGTCGTGTCGCTGACGTTCCTGGAGGCGTGGCGACTGCGGGAGAAGCTGCGCGGCGAGGTGCTGAGCGTGCGGGCCTGGCTGCTGGGCATCGCGACCAACGTGCTGCGCAACCGGGCCAGATCCGCCCGTCGGCACCGGGACGCGCTGGCGCGGCTCGCGCCGGGTGAGGCGGTGCCGGACATCGCCGACGAGGTGGTGGGCCGGCTCGCGGACGGCGAACAGCTGGCGGCGGCGGTGAGGGCGCTGGCCCAGCTTCGCCGCAGGGAGCGGGAGGTGTTCACGCTCTGCGTGTGGTCCGGGCTGAGCTACGCCGAGACCGCCGCCGCGCTCGGCGTGCCGGTCGGCACCGTGCGCTCCCGCCTGTCCCGGGCGCGCGCCCGGCTGGAGACGCTGACGCGGGACGAGCTGCGCAGGAGCCGCACGCCCCGTCCCGCCGCCGAGCGCACCGTCGCGACGAGGACGGAACCACTCACCGCAGAAGGACACATATCGAGCAGCCGCGACCACGCGGCCCCGACACGGAAGGGACAGACCAGGTGAACTCCGCACCCAAGCCCTCGTCCACGCCCGAGCCCTCGTCCAAGCCCGCGCCCGCACCCGCGTCCGCGCCCTCGTCCGAGGAGCGAGCCGACGCCGACGTCGCGCGGCTGCTCACCCTCCTGCCGGACCCGGCGCCGGGCGAGGCCGGCATGGCCCCCGGGCGGCAGGCGCACCTGCGGACCGCCCTGCGAGCCGAGTACCGCCGCCTCACCCCACCCGAGGGGGCCAGGAGCCGTTCGCGTCGACGGACGACGTGGATCCTCGCACCCACGGCCGCCGCCTGCGCGCTGGCGATCACGGTGGGGCTCACCTCGCTGGGAACGGACGGCACGGGCGGCACGGACGGCGCCAACGGCCCGGGGGGCGCCGGGGGCGAGACGCCCGGGATCGGCCAGCCCGCCACCCCGACCGCCGCGCACCTGCTCCACCAGGCCGCCCGTTCCGTCGCCCGGAGCCCGCAGGGCCCCCCACGCGACGACCAGTACACCTACGCGGCCATCACCGGCTTCACCCACGTCCAGGTGGGCGACGGCTCCTCGTTCACCACCGAGCGTGAGGAGACGCGCGGGGAGCTGTGGACCTCGGTCGACGGCAGCGCGCCCTCCCTGGAGCGCGAGGACGACGGCGACAGGTGGACTCCCGCCCCGGCCGAACCCTCGCTCTCCCAGCCGACGTACCGGCTGTTGGAGAGCCTGCCCACCGATCCCGAGGTGCTGCTCGACCAGATCTACGCCGAGGCCGAGCGCCGGCACGAGGAGGGCGGCGAGGGCCGCTTCGACCGGGACCAGGGCGCGTTCGAGCTCATCGGCACGCTGCTGTCGATCGGTCCGCTCCCGCCGCAGACCGCCGCCACCCTCTACCGGGCCGCCGCTGACATCCCCGGCGTCATCCTCCTGCCGGACGCCGAGGACGCCCTGGGCCGCGAGGGCGTGGCCGTCGCCCGGGAGCGCGACGGCTGGCGCCACGAGTGGCTCTTCGACGAGGACACCACGCGCCTGCTGGGCCTGCGCACCGTCCTCACCGAGCCGAGCGAGTTCGGCGAGGCGGGCACCGTCTACGACTCCCTGGCCATCTCGCGGGTGGGCGTCGTCGACGAGGCCGGCGAGATCCCACGGGGCGCGGCGCCCGACTCGGGCACCGGCACCGGCGCCTGATCCCGCGCGGTGGGGGGGGGGGGGGGGGGGGGAATCCACACAACCAAACCCAC